>DXLR01000036.1:0-41909 GCA_019414625.1 Collinsella sp. | reverse complement strand
CTCGCACGGAGAGCACATTAAGTGCTCTCCGGCTCGTGCGGAACTCGCGATCGACTTCATATGCCGCCGCGCGGCCGGGGCGAACGCGGGTCCAAGGTTGTCAAAAAAGCGGTCGGCGCGCAGTGCGCCGACCGCCGATATATGGGGTCTGATAATTTTTTACCAGCTAGGACCTCTTACTCGTCTAGGAGATCTTCTGGCATGTCGTTGCCGTCGCCTAGGTCGACTGGGGCGTCTTCGGGGGCAGAGCCGTTTTCCGTGGCTTCACCTTCGGGCTTCTCTTTGGCGGCCGTCATGCGGGCCACGGCGCAGATGCGGTCGTTGTCGTCAACGGTCATCATCTTGACGCCCTGGGTAGCGCGGCCAGTCTGGCTAATCTCATCGGTCTTGACGCGAATGACCGTCGCGCCCTCCGTCACGATGAACAACTCGTGCTGCGGGCCCACCGTCTTCATGGCCGCGAGGTTGCCCTTACGCTCGGTCATTTGGATGGTGTAGACGCCCTGGCCGCCGCGATTCTGCTCCGGGTAGTCCGCGACCGGCGTGCGCTTGCCGTAGCCGCGCTCGGTGATGACGAATAGATCGCCGTTGCCGTTAGTGACTTCCATGCCCAGAACGCTCACGCCGTCCTTCATACCGATACCGCGAACGCCGCTGGTATCGCGGCCGGTGGCGCGCACCTGTTCCTCGGAGAACATGATCGCCTTACCCGCGGTGGTGGCCAGGATAATCTTGTCGCCCTCGCGCACGCGGCGCACGTTCAGCAGCGCGTCGTCGTCACGCAGGTTGATAGCGATCAGGCCGTCGCGACGACTGCGGTCATATGCGCTCATCACGGTCTTTTTGACCATGCCGCTCTTGGTGGCAAACATCAGATACTCGTCGGCAGGGAACTCGCGGCAGCTGATGACGCTCGCGATCTTCTCGCCCTCCTCGAAGGGCAGCAGGTTGACGATCGCGGTACCGCGCGCCTGGCGCGTACCCACCGGCAGCTCGTGCACCTTCAGGCGATAGACCTTACCCTTGCTCGAGAAGAACAGCACGTACTCGTGCGTGGACGCGATGAACATCTCGTCGATAACGTCGTCCTCTTTGAGGTTGACGCCCGACACGCCCTTGCCGCCGCGCTTCTGGGCGCGGTAGGCGGCCACCGGAATGCGCTTGACATAGCCGGTGTGGGTGATGGTCACGACCATATCCTCGTCGGCGATGAGGTCCTCGACGTCCAGGTCCTTCTCGACATGGCTGATCTCGGTGCGGCGCTTATCGCCAAACTTCTTGGAGATCTCACGCATCTCTTCCTTGATGACGCCCAGGATCTTCTCCTCATGCGCCAGCAGGTCCTCGTAGTAGGCGATGGCGCGGCGCAGGCCGTCCAACTCTTCCTGGATCTTGTCGCGCTCCAGGCCGGTCAGGCGGCGCAGCTTCATCTCGAGGATGGCCGTGGTCTGCTCGGGCGTAAAGCCAAAGCGCTCGATCAAGCGGCTGCTGGCCTCGGAGTCGGTCTGCGAGGAGCGGATGATGCTAATGACCTCGTCGATATGGTCGAGAGCCATCAAGTAGCCCTCAAGGATATGCGCGCGGGCCTGGGCCTTCTTAAGGTCGAAGCGGGTGCGGCGGGTGACGACGTCGACCTGGTGGTCGATGTAGTGCTGCAGCATCTCGCGCAGGCTCAGGCATTTGGGAACGCCGTTGACGAGCGCCAGGTTGTTGGCGCCAAAGGTCGTCTGCAGTGAGGTGTACTTATACAGGTTGTTGAGCACGACCTGCGGAATGACGCCCTTCTTGAGCTCGATGACCAGACGGATACCCTTCTGGTTGGACTCATCGCGCATATCCGAGATGCCCTCGATGCGCTTGTCGTTGACGAGCTGGGCGATCTTCTCCTGCAGGGTGCCCTTGTTGACCATGTAAGGAATCTCGGTAAAGACCAGGCGGCTGCGGCCGGTCTTGGTGGACTCCACGTGAGCCTTGGCGCGCACGGTAATGGAGCCGCGGCCGGTCTCGTAGCTCTGCTTAATGCCGGCGCTGCCCATGATGATGGCGCCGGTGGGGAAGTCCGGACCGGGCATGATCTGCATGAGCTCGTCGACGGTGGCGTCGGGGTTGTCGATCAGGTAGCAGGTGGCCTCGATCGCCTCGGTGAGGTTATGCGGAGCGATGTTGGTGGCCATGCCGACGGCGATGCCCTGGCTGCCGTTGACCAGCAGGTTGGGGAAGCGCGCAGGCAGCGCCACGGGCTCGGCGAGCGATTCGTCGTAGTTGGGCTGCCAGTCGACGGTATCCTTTTGCAGGTCACGCAGCAGCTCCATGGCGGGCTTGGCCAGGCGGCTCTCGGTGTAACGCATGGCCGCCGCGCCGTCGCCGTCGATGTTACCGAAGTTGCCGTGACCGTCGATGAGCGGCGTGCGCATGGAGAACCACTGCGCCAGGCGAACCATGGCCTCATAGACCGCTAAATCGCCGTGCGGGTGGTACTTACCGATAACTTCGCCGACCGTCCACGCCGACTTCTTATGTGGGCGGTTGGGGTAGATGCCGCTCTCGTTCATCGCGTACAGGATGCGGCGGTGCACCGGCTTTAAGCCGTCGCGCGCGTCCGGCAGGGCGCGCGCCGTGATGACCGACATCGAATACTCGATAAATGACTGCTTCATCTCGCGGCCAAACTCCGAAATCTGGAGCTGGCCGCCGTTTATATCCTCGCCGGCCGAGGCGCCACGATCGACTTCGCCAAAGCTCTCCTCGAGCTCACCGTCGTCGTCCTCTTCCTCGTCATCATCGGCATCGGGGTTATAGGCATCCGGATCGCCGTCCTCGCCCTGCTCAGCACGGGCAAGTAGGCGCTTCAGATCGTCGGGCATGCCGGCATCGCCGGCCTCGCCCATACCCTCGTTATTGTTGATATCGTCTGCCACGTTACCTCCTCATGGTTTGCGTGGTCCATTAGTTCCCTACCACGGAGACGGATTACCGGGAATGCCGGATAACCCTCCTAGGTTTTCCAGGTGCCCCAGGTTGCCCTGAAGGATGAGGGCGCACGCCTTGCGTGCGGCGCCCGAAATCCTGAAGGGCAAGATGGGGTGCCTGGGAAAGCTAGGCGTCAAGGAAACGCGCGTCGTGGGCATGTTTCTCGATGTACTCGCGGCGATAGCCGACCTCGGAACCCATCAGCTCGCGCACGGCGCGGTCCGCCACCACGGCGTCCTCGATCGACACACGCTGCAGGATGCGGGTCTTGGGATCCATCGTCGTCGAGGCAAGCTGCTTGGGGTCCATCTCGCCCAGGCCCTTGTAGCGCTGGACGGTATAGCCCTTGCGCTTCTTGGTGATCTTGCCATCCTTGGCCTTGCCGGCCTCGTCGTTGTCGTCGGGGTTCAGGCCCAGACTCTGGATGGTGTCGCGCAGGATCTCGTCTTCGGGCTGGCGGCCGTTGGGATACACGTAGTGGATCTTGTTGCGCACCTTAATGCCAAAGATGGGCGGGCAGGCAACATAGACGTAGCCGGCATCGATCAGCGGACGCATGTACTTGTAGAAGAACGTCAGCAGCAGAATGCGGATATGCGCACCGTCGACGTCTGCATCGGTCATGATGATGATCTTGTGGTAGCGCGCCTTGGTGATATCGAAGTCGCCGCCGTCGCCGGCACTCGTCGTGACGCCGCAGCCGATCGCGGTAATCAGCGACTGGATGGTGTCACTCGAGAACGCGCGATGGTCACCAACGCGCTCGACGTTCAAAATCTTGCCACGCAGGGGCAGAATCGCCTGGATGTCTCGGCGACGGCCGTCCTTGGCCGAACCGCCTGCCGAGTCGCCCTCTACGATGAAGAGCTCGGTCAGCTCGGCATCGCGCACCGAGCAGTCGGCGAGCTTACCGGGCAGGGATGCCGTCTCGAGCAGGCTCTTGCGGCGGGTCGCCTCGCGCGCCTTGCGGGCGGCGTTGCGCGCCTTGCAGGCCTGTTGCGCCTTCTTGACGATCTCGCGAGCAGGCTTGGGATGCTCCTCGAGGTAATCGGCGAGGCCGTCGGTCACGATCTTGAGCGTGAGCGCACGCATATAGGAGCTGCCGAGCTTGGCCTTGGTCTGGCCCTCAAACTGCGGGTCGGGCAGCTTGACCGAAATAACGGCCGAAAGACCCTCGCGCACATCGTCGCCGGTCAGGTTGGCATCTTTTTCCTTGAGCAGGTTCTGCTTGCGTGCGTAATCGTTGATCACGCGGGTGAGCGCGGTGCGGAAGCCCTCAAGGTGCATGCCGCCCTCGGGAGTGTAGATGTCGTTGGCGAACGACATGACGTTCTCGCCGTAGCCGCTATTCCACTGCAGGGAAACCTCGACCTCGCCCATCTTGGCCACAGGCGCGTCCGGGTCCGATTTGCCCTCGATATAGATGGGCTCCTTAAAGGCCTCGGGGACGTCCTTGCCCTCGTTGAGGAACTTGACGAAGTCGATGATGCCGCCCTCGTAGCAAAACTCCTCCACGTGGGGAGTCGCCTCGCGCTCGTCGGTCAGCACGATTTTGAGGTTCTTATTGAGGAACGCCGTCTCCTGCAGACGGTTGTGCAGCGTATCGAAATCGTAGATGCAGGTCTCGAAGATCTCGTCGTCGGGCCAGAAGGTGACGGTGGTGCCCGTCGAATCCGAGGTGCCCACGACCTCCATCTTCTTGACGGTCTTGCCGCGCGAGAATTCCATCTCGTAGGTGTTGCCATCGCGACGAACCTGAACGACCACGCGCTTGGACAGTGCGTTGACGACGGAGATGCCCACGCCGTGCAGGCCGCCCGAGACCTTATAGGCCGAGTTATCGAACTTACCGCCGGCGTGCAAGATCGTCATGACGACCTCGAGCGTCGGGATCTTTTTAACAGGGTGCTCGTCAACGGGGATGCCGCGCCCGTTGTCGACGACCGTGATGGAGTTGTCGGCGTGGACCGTCACCTGGATCTCGGTGCAGAAACCGGCCATGGCCTCGTCGACGGAGTTGTCAACGATCTCCCACACCAGGTGATGCAGACCGCTGGCGCTCGTCGAGCCGATATACATGCCCGGGCGCTTACGAACGGCCTCGAGACCTTCGAGAATCTTAATCTCGCCGCCATCGTAATCGTTTTCGTTTGCCACACGTCCTCCTTCAGTCAAGAAAATGTGTACAGCCTTACTAGTTTATCGTAAAAAAATACCCTCGGGAACGAGGGTATTTGGCTCTACAAGGCCACCAGATGCGATTTAAGGCTCTTTTTTGCTTTGCACGCCCTTGGCCCACTCGGCACTGGCTCTCATGGCGTTCTCGAGGGCCTCGCGCAGTTTTTGGTCTTCGATGGGCGCCACTTGGCGCTCAATCTCGGTGCGCTCGGCATCGCTGAGGTCGGCGTGCGGAGCCGGCGGGCGCTCGGTCACGGCCGGGCGCAGGCGCTCCTTGGCGGCGGGTGGCGTGTGACCGGGCGCGGTGGTTTTGAACACCAGGCCGTCCACATGCGCACCGGCGCGCTCCATGCGCGCGCGGATGATCTCGCGCAACAGCGTCATTTCCTGCGTCCACGAGGGCGAGTCGAGATATACCAGCAGCTCATTGGACTCGGGCAGGTAGCGCAGACCCGTCACATGCCGCCCCTCGCGCGTGCCCGAGCACACCGCGTTCCACGCGCGATAGACCGCACGCGACTCCTCGGCGGCCTCCATCTGCGCACGGCGCTCAGGGGTCGCAGCCGCCAGGATGCGCTGGCGCTCTGCGTTCAAAAAGCCACTGAAGGCGACCGTCTCGCTCTCGCGCTCGTAATTAGCACGTCTCACCCATGCTCACCACCTTGGCTCGATCAAGCAGGTCATCGGTAAAGTACCCCAGGTTGGTCGTGGTTATGACCGTCTGGATATCATCGCCGATCAGCCGCAGGAAAGCGCCGCGACGCTCGCCGTCGAGCTCGCTCATCACGTCGTCCAAAAGCAGCAGTGGGGCGGTGCCCAGGACATCGCGAGCCACGGCCACCTCGGCCACCTTCCAGGACAGCACCAACGTTCGCTGCTGTCCTTGGCTGGCAAATGAACGGGCGGAGCGACCCGCCACGGTAAATTCAATCTCGTCGCGATGCGGTCCCACCAACGTCACGCCGCGGCGAATTTCCTCGTCGGCGTGCTCATCAAGGGCGGCCAGCATGCGCTCGTACGCCCAGCCCTTCAGCTCTTCGCGATCCTCGACCTGGGGTAAATCCCCCAGCGTGGACGCATAGGACACGTTGGCGGCTTCACCGGACGCTACTTGCCCGTAGGCAGCGCGCACATGGCCCGCCAGCCGGTCGAGCAGGGCCAACCGGTGCACGAGCAGGGCCGAGCCCGCGCGGGCAATCGATTCGTTCCACGCGCCGAGCATCTCGCGGCAGCACCAGGTCTCCTTGAGCAGGGCGTTACGCTGGGTCACGCAGCGCCCATAGGTGTTCGCAAGATCGGCATAGCGTGCGCTCAGTTGCATGCCAAAGTCATCGAGGGCGGCGCGGCGCACACTGGCGCCCCGCTTAACCATGTCCAGATGGTCGGGGCAAAACAGCACGCTCGGCAGAACCCCGCGCACACCGGCGGCAGAGCATCTCTTGCCGTTGCGGCTAAACGAGCGCTTACCGTCCTCCGCGCTCAGTCCCATATCAAGCACGCGGCCGTCGCCCTCGAGTCTCAGCTCGACCTTGCACGAGCCCACGCCGTCATGGACGAGCTCAGCTGCGGTCGGATGCCTAAACGAGGCGCCGCTCGTCAGCAGCTGCAGCGCCTCTATGAGATTGGTCTTTCCCGCCGCGTTGGGTCCCGCAAGTATCGTCACGCCCTCGTCCAGGGCAAGGCGATAGCTATCGAAGCTGCGGTAGTGCGCAACGGAAAGATCGCGGGCGAATATGGTCATGGCGCAGCGCTAGATGCGGACCGGCATGACTAGGTACAGGTAGTTGATCTTGTCGTAGGACTTGAAGATGCCCGCCTGCGAGTAGCTCTTGAGCTCCAGCGTGATCTCCTTCTCCTTGGACAGGGCGTTGAGGCAGCCAAAGATGTAGTGGTAGTTGAAGGCGATGGTACCCGACTCGCCCTCGGCCTCGACATCGATCGTCTCCTGCGCAAGGTCCTGGTCATTGGAAATGGAGGACAGGCCCATCTGCCCGTTCTCGACATCGATCTCGAACTTGACGGCGGGGTTGGCGCTCGCGATAACGGCCACGCGCTTGAGGGCGGCGTTAAAGGCGGCGACGTCGATCTTGACGCTCGTCACGCACGAATCGGGGATGAGCTGCTTGTAGTTGGGGTACACGCCCTCGATGCGGCGCGACACGTAGGTGGTGTTGCCGGCCTCGAAGACGACCTGGGTGTCGGTAGCCCCGATCATAATGGTCGCCTGGCTGGCCATGATGTTCAGCGCGTCGTTAAAGGCGTCGGCTGGAACGTTGAGCTCAAAGGAGCCCTCGAGGGTCGAGGTCTCGACCTGCGTATCGCACACGGCCAAGCGGAAGGAATCGGTCGCCACCAGGCGCACGGTGTTGTTCTCGACCTTCATGTGCACACCGCCCAGGATGGGGCGGGCCTTGTCGGTCGAGGTGACGCGCCACACGCGGCCGACCATTTCGGACAAGATATCGGTCGGCAGCTCCACGGCACTCTCGATGGCATAGGCCGGAAACTCGGGGAAGTCATTGGCATCGAGCGTGTTCAGGCGGAAAGAGCTCTTCTCGCAACTAATCAGCACCTGGCGCTCGGACAGCTCAAAGGTGACCGGAGCATCGGGGAGGGTCTTGGTGATATTGGAGAGCATCTTACAGGGGATAACCATCTCGCCCTCTTCTTCGACATGCGCCGCGATGCGATGACGGATCGAGATGGTGTAGTTAGAGGTCTGGAATTCCAAGATGCCGTCTTGCGCCTTGACGAGCACGCCCGACAGGATGGGAAGGGTGGATGCCGAAGCGACACCCTTCATAACGACGCCGATGGCTTGTGTAAGCGAGCTCTGGCTGACGGTGAACTTCATCTTTTAATACCTTTCTATAGATATAAATATCTTAATAATAGTAATAGCACTGACGAAACTGTTGATTACTCCCAAAGACGCAGGTCAGACCAAGAAAGAGAATCGACAGCAACCTGTGTGCAACAGGGGTGGTTTTCCACGTTCAAAACCTGCGCAAAACTTTTCATCACCGCGGGTTGGGTTTTAGACACCTTATGCCCGTGGTTTCGACAAGTTTTCAACAGGTGTCTCTATTTCCCTACGAGCGCAGTGTAATTTTATCGCGCAGCGACTTGAGGTCTTCGGTGACGGTGCGGTCTTCCTGGATCATCTTCTGGACCTTTTTGTAACTCGTGCTGACGGTCGAGTGGTTGCGGTTGCCAAATTCGGCGCCCACCGCCGTGGTCGTCATCTCGCACATCTCGATGGCCAGGTAGATAGCGATATGGCGTGCTTTGGCGATATTGGCGTTGCGACGCGGGCCGATGAGCTCCTCGTGCGTCACGCCGTACTGCTCTTCGATGACGGACTGAACCGTCTGGACGTTGATCTTTTTGGCCGATGTGTCAAAGTACTGGCTGGCGATGGCGTCGATATCGTCAAAGGTGAGCTCCCCGCCCTCGCGCTCGCGGTCGCCCGCCTCGCCGGCGCAGCGCTCGCAAAAGCTCTCGAGTTCGCGGATGTTGGTGCCCGAGACCTCGGCCATGTGTTTAAAGTGCTCGTCGGTTAGGTGCCCGCCGTCGCCCCCATAGGCCGCCAGCAGCGAGTCGTCGCCTGCCTCGGGAGCGGCGACGATGGTGTTCTCGTAATAGCGCTGCAAGATCTTGTATTTCATTTCGTAGCTGGGCTCTGCGACCAGGCAGAGCATGCCGGCGTTGAAGCGGCTGGTTAGACGCTCGTCCATGCTCAGGTCCTTGGGGGCGCGGTCTGCCGCGATGACGACCTTCTTGTTGTTGCGGATGAACTCGTCCATGAGCTGGAAAAAGTAGTCCACGCTCGCGCGCTTGCCGATGATGTTTTGGATGTCGTCGATGATGAGCACGTCCACGCCGTGGTACGCCTGCATGATGGGGGCGTTGCTCTTCTTTTGGCGGTCGAACTCGGTCATCAGGTCGTCCAGATATGCCTGGGAGTTGGCATACTTGACCTTGATCTCGGGCGACTTTTCGGCGAGCTCGTTTTTGATGGCAAGTAGCAGGTGCGTCTTGCCCAGGCCCGATTTGCCGTAGATGAACAGTGATGTGCACGTGCCGCGCTCGTCCGCGAGGGCGGCAAACTTGAGTGCCGAGCGATAGGCATGGCTGTTCTCGGGGCCGTAGACAAAGTTCTCAAAGGTAAATTTTGAGTTCGCGGCGAGCGGGGCTCCATCCGTATTTTGCTCGGCCGGCACGGTCGGTGCCGGCATGGGTGAAGCGGGGGTCGCAGCTTGCGTGGACTTAGTCGGCGCTCCGCCCTTCATCTGGTTCATCATGCGACGAAAATCATCGGCCGAGAGCGTGTTCTTGATTGCAATGCCCGAATCCGCGCCCGCCGCTGCGTCGTGAGCGATAGGCATGTGCGTGACGGGTGCGTTCGTTGACGTCGCCGCCGCGGTCGGCAACGGTGCCATGGTTTCACGGGAAACATCGCTGTGCTGGTGCTCGATTGTCGGCGCGTCGCCTGCGGAGGCCGGCGCCGCCGGGGAAGCAGCGGGAGCCGTGGCGGGCGCCGTCGCGGCAGCAGATTCGGCCGTTGCGCCTTGCGGCGCCACGATGTCGAGCGCAATCGGTGCAAAGGCGATTTCTTCCAGATAGGCCTCAATGGTCGGCTGATGCTTTTTGAGCTGCGCGATGGCAAAGCGCGAGGGGGCCTCGATCGTGAGCGTATCTTCGGTCAGGCTTATGGCGCGCGATTGCCCCAGCATGTTGATGAGGCGTGCATCTTGGCCGTCGCGCTGGCAAAAGGCGATGGCATCCCCCAGGATGATGCTTGCTTCCTCGTCCACTGTCTCTCCCGTTCTTTAGCTCTGAGCTCGCACGCGAGCGGCGCCGAGTTCGGTCAGATGGTATTTCTGGCCATGCTTGATGACCAAGCCGGCCTGCGCCAAGTCATTGAGCGTGCGTGACCAAGTGGGGGCCGAGTTTCCAAACGCCCTCGCCAGATCGGTAGCACCGCACGCTTGATTTTGCGCCAGATAGCCCAGCGCGGCGTTGCCGCGATCGCTTATGAACACGTCCGGTTGTGGCTGCGCATACTGATTTGCTGCATTAGGATACATCATTTGAGCTGCTGGTTGTTGAGAACTCTGCATCGGCGGCATTTGCTGTTGAAAACTTTGAGGCCACTGTTGGTAAGGCTGCGGAGGCATCTGCTGGACCCAGGGGTTGTACTGCTGCTGCGGCATCTGCTGGTACGGTTGCTGATATCCCTGCTGGTACTGCTGCGGGAACTGCTGGCCATACCCCAGTGGCGGCATCTGCTGATATGGATATCCCTGTTGGTACGGCTGATATCCCATTTGCTGGCCACCCGGTGCCCCCGTCGCCTGCTGCATTGCTGCTGTATCCTGATCCGCCAGCGGCATGGCCTCTGGCGCGTTTGGCGGCATCGACATCGATGCCGCCTGGGGCTCTTGTGTAGGAAGCATTCCGGGCTGCTGCATCTGTCCCACGCGGGGCTGCATCTGCTGCGTTGCCATGGGCCGCTGCGCAAAAGCTCCCGGCAGGGGATATGTGGGCTGCTCCGTCTCGGGCCGCACGGCAGCACCGCGTCCACCGGCACGCTCGATTTCCTGCACGCGTTTAGGATTCAGGCTTACCGTAACCACGGTGCCGTTGCCCATGTTGTCCTCGATGGATACGGCACCGCCGGCGTTTTCCAAATACTCCTGCACCATGGGAAACCCTGCTCCGGTTCCACGGATATAGCGCTTCATCTTGCTGTTTGCGCTGGTAACGCCGAAGTCGAAAGCGCGTTCCTTGTCGTCGATGCCGGGTCCTTGATCAGCAAAGCGGATGGTGTCTCCGCCGTCCAGAATCGAGATGATGGGCTCGGCAAAGTGCGCGTGGATAAAGTTTTCGACAATTTCGCGGATGACCATGAGCGAGATATGGCCACCCTGTTCTTTCATGCACTGGTAGACGGTGTTGGTCGTCTCTTCCAAATACGTGCGGACATCTTGCGGATCAATGACGATCACACGCGGTGTCGACAGCATGTCGTCATAGACGGCGATTCGTGCGGCGTACATGGCTTTTGGCGCCTGCGTGGTCGTCTGCTCGCCTTCCTCACGCTCTTCGCGCACGCCGGTGATGTGCTCGTTGTCGGGTGCCGGGTCTCCGGAATCGACCATGGTGTAAAAGTCGTCAGACATGCCGCTCGCAATCTTCCAAAAGGTTTCGAACAAATAGTAGCTCACCGTGCAATGTTTCTCATCTTTCGACAAACTTTCAAAACCTGTTGAAAACTTTGGAAAACGGACGAAAAGTTCTCAACATTGCCAACATGACCTGTTGAAAACTTGATGAAATATCCTGAAAAGTTGCCATGCACCGCTAAATCGAGCTCGGCTTATGGGGGAACCGTGTGAACTGCGCAACCTTTTACCTTTGATTTCTTGACATTTGAACATTGATTTCCCTACAATCTTCAAGCTCACGTGTCTATATCTGCGTCCGCGCCCCCGCGGACACTCGAAATGCAGCAGGAGGAACTTAAGATGAAGCGTACGTATCAGCCTAATAAGCGTAAGCGTGCCAAGACCCATGGCTTCCGTGCCCGTATGGCCACTAAGGGTGGTCGTGCCGTGCTCGCCCGTCGTCGCGCCAAGGGCCGCAAGCGTCTCACTGTCTAGCAGCGATACACACATCTCGCATGAAGACTATTAAGTCTCGGCAAGATTTCGAGCATGTGTTCAGTCAGGGGCGTCGTTTCAATCACCCTCTGATTCGAATGACCATATGTGAATCGGTTGGCGAAGGCGACTCCGGAAGGGTCGCCTTCGTTGGTGCTAAACGGCTCGGTTGTGCTGTCGTGCGCAACCGTTCTAAGCGTGTGATGCGCGAGGCCGCCCGCAGCTGTGGATTTCCCGTTGCGGGTTATGACATCATCTTGTTCGCAACTCCCAAGACGAGGGTTTCTTCGCCTCAGGAGATGGACAATGCATTGCGTTCGCTTATGAAACGCGCCGGCGTTGCCGGGGAGGAGCGATGAGCAATCACGTTTTGCGACGTGTTGCCATCGCTCCTATTCGCATATATCAACAGGTTATTTCGCCCTTATTGCCTGACGCCTGCATTTATTACCCAACGTGCTCGCAATACGCCGTCCAGGCGATTGAGAAGTACGGTGTTTTGAGAGGCTGCTGGCTTGCCGTGAGGCGCATCGCTCGCTGCAATCCCCTGCACGTCGGCGGTTATGACCCTGTGCCCTAGCGGGCACTCGCTATCGGAGGAAAACTTACATGTGGGATTGGATCGTTAACATCCTTTTCGAGCTGCTCAAGCTCATCCAGACCTTTGCGGTCGACTGGGGCCTGTCCATCATCATCCTGGTGGTCATCATCCGTCTGCTGCTGACGCCGCTTATGCTCAAGTCGACTAAGTCGACGGCACGCATGCAGGTGCTGCAGCCCAAGATGCTCGAGATCCAGGAGCGCTATGCCGACGATCCCCAGCGTCAGGCCGAGGAAATGCAGAAGTTCTACAGCGAGAACAAGTTCAACCCGATGGCTGGTTGTCTGCCGCTGTTGATTCAGATGCCTGTCCTGTTCGCCCTATTTACGCTGCTGCGTAACCTGCCGGACTACTTTAACGACGGCACGTTCTCGTTCTTTAATATTCTGCCCGACCTGACCACCACGCCGAGTGCCTCCTTTGCCGATGGCTTTATGGTCGCGCTGCCTGCGCTGGTCTGCCTGATCCTGTTCGCTGTCCTGACCCTGATTCCGCAGCTCTATATGTCGCGTAACCAGACCGGCCAGCAGGCTCAGAGCATGCGTATGATGGCCGTTGTCATGACGGTCATGATGCTTTGGATGGGCTGGAGCCTTCCCGTTGGTGTTCTGCTGTACTACGACGTCTCGTCTGCTTGGCAGGTTATCCAGCAGATTTTTGTGACGCAGAAGGTCATCGACAAGGCGAAGGCCGATGAGGAGGAGCGCCTTAAGAACGCGCCGCTGCAGGTTGAGGTCACTCGTCGCGAGAAGAAGCCGCGCCCGCACAAGAAGAAGTAGCGGGATATCAATCTTATTTAGGTACCTAACTTTTGGAGTACGTTATGTCTGAAGAGATCATCGAGGATATGCTTGAGGAGGTTGCCCCGCAGGTCGCGGGCGATTATCCCGAGATTGCACAGCGCTACAAGGCCGGTGAAGAGCTGACCGACGAGGAGCTCGACACCATTGCCGATGTCGCGATTTCCATCCTGCGTTCCATCCTTTCGCACTTCGATGCTGCCAGCTCTCCTATCGATGAGTATGAGGGCGACGAGGGCGAGCTGATTTTGGATGTAACGGCTCCCGACCTTGCTGTTCTCATTGGCCGTCATGGTCGCACCCTTGATGCCCTTCAGGTTATGTTCTCATTGCTGGTGAGCCGCAAGCTCGGCTTTAGGTATCCGGTTGTAGTGGACGTCGAGGGATACAAGAGCCGCCGTCAGGACAAGGTTGCATCCATGGCTCAGTCTGCTGCCGAGCGTGCCATCCGCACTCATAAGAGTGTTTCGCTTCCGCCCATGAATGCCTACGAGCGCCGACTGGTTCACATTGCACTTCGTGGCAATGATGCCGTCGATACTCATTCTGAGGGTTCTGACCCTGATCGCCATGTGGTGATTGTTGCTCGATAATCTACTCGAGCTTATGCTAAGGGGACGTGGTTTCCACGTCCCCTTTTTTTGTCAAAAGTTCTCGATACACTGATTTTTGTCAGAAAGGAGCTTTCGTTGTTAGTACTTACTGATCAGCAAGCTGACGAGATGTTGACTCGTCTAACTTCCTATTGCAAAGAGTATTCCTTAAGCGTATCTGATGTTGAGCTGAGGAAATGTATTCAGCATTTGGATTTGGTTCTGGAAACAAATAAGACAACCAATCTTACCCGCATTCTTAATGTAGAAGATGCTGCGGTACTTCATATCCTCGACTCTCTTGTTTTGCTCCCCTATATCAATATGGCTCCTGAGGGAGCTTTGCTCGATATGGGGACAGGTGCGGGCTTCCCTGGTATTCCGTTAACCATAACCACGCATCGTAAAGCTACTTATATTGACTCTGTTGGTAAGAAGGTTGATGCCGTCAATTCTTTTGTTCATGCTCTTGGATTGAAATATGCTCATGCGATTCATGATCGTCTTGAAGAATATGCTCGAAGCCATAAGAAGCAGTTCTCTGTCGTAACCGCCCGCGCACTGGCTCCTCTACCGATTCTTGTTGAGTATGCAGCTCCGTTCCTCAAGGATGGAGGGCTATTTGTTATCACCAAGGGCAATCCTTCGGATGAGGAGCTTGCTTCCGGCATGTCAGCAGCTAAGATTTGCGGCTTCACTTTGCTTCTGAATGTCGCAATCGATTTGCCTGAGGGCTTGGGCCACAGGGAGTTTATTGTATTTCAGAAGAGTCATCCAGCATCCGTTTC
Source organism: Collinsella sp. (assembly GCA_019414625.1). Classification (GTDB taxonomy): domain Bacteria; phylum Actinomycetota; class Coriobacteriia; order Coriobacteriales; family Coriobacteriaceae; genus Collinsella. The sequence goes on along the minus strand of DXLR01000036.1, from coordinate 27,314 downwards.
ATTGCCTCGTGCAAATGGCATGGCAAAGAAGAATCCGCTTGCCTAGATGTTTCACGTGAAACATAATGGATACTAACAACTTGCAGTGTTTCACGTGAAACATGGCGGTTGATATCGAATCGGAATGTTTCACTTGAAACATCCTCCGTTTGACAGCTTTAATACACACCAGGAGGGACCGTGGGATTTCGCGACGTTAAGCGTTCGAAGAGCGCAAAAGACACGCGTATTATTGCAATCATCAATCAAAAAGGCGGCGTCGGTAAGTCAACGACGGCTGTAAACCTTGCAGCAGCACTGGGTGAACAGGGACGCAAGACACTGATTGTCGATTTTGATCCGCAGGGAAACAGCACCAGTGGATTTGGAATTGAAAAAGAAGACCTTAATCAGTGCATCTATGATGCATTACTGAATGACGTGCCGGCAGAATCGCTTGTTCTTGATACAAATTGCAAAAAGGTATTCGTAATTCCAGCTACGATTCAGCTTGCAGGTGCCGAAATTGAGCTCGTAAGCGCAATTGCTCGTGAAACCCGCCTCAAAGATTTGCTTGAGCCGATTCAGGACGAGTTCGATTTTATTTTCATTGACTGTCCTCCTTCGCTCGGCCTGCTTACTATCAATGCCTTGACCGCAGCAGATAGCGTTTTGATTCCAATCCAGTGTGAGTATTACGCACTCGAGGGCGTTACGAAGCTGCTTGAGTCAATGAAGATGGTCAAATCACGTCTGAACAAGGGCTTAGACACCTATGGCGTGCTTATGACCATGTATGACTCGCGTACTTCTTTGTCGAATCAGGTTGTTGAGGAAGTTCAATCGTACTTTGGTGATAAGGCGTTTAAGACGCTGATTCCCCGTACGGTTAAAATCTCTGAAGCTCCGTCTTTTGGAGAACCGGTAATTACCTATGCACCTCAAAACAAGGGTGCAAAAGCGTATATGAACCTTGCAAAAGAGGTGATCAAGCGTGCCTAGTGCAAAGAAACGTGGCGGATTGGGGCGTGGACTCAATGCTTTGGTCTCTGAGGCCGAGTATGAGACCGGTGGTTCGTCTGCATCTGCTTCAAATGCCGTATCTGAAACAAAACTACCTATTGAGGATATCGTTCCCAACCCTAATCAACCGCGAATTCACTTTAATGAAACTGAACTTCGCGAGTTGAGCGAGTCAATCCAAGAACATGGCGTTTTGCAGCCGCTCTTGGTTCGCAAGCATGGAAACGGCTATGAGATCATCGCTGGTGAGCGTCGTTACCAGGCGTCAAGGCTTGCAGGTCTTGAGGAACTGCCTGTCATCATTAAAGATGTTAATGATGAAGAGATGCTGGCTCTTGCTCTTATCGAAAACCTTCAGCGTTCTGATCTGAATCCCGTCGAAGAGGCTAAGGGCTATCGCCAGCTCATCAATGCTAGCGGTATGACCCAGGAGGCATTGTCGAAGGCCGTAAGCAAGTCGCGCTCTGCAATTACAAACTCGCTGCGCCTTCTCGATCTCCCCGAAGTAGTTCAGCAGATGATTTTTGAGGGTAGACTTACTGCTGGTCACGCACGTGCGATTCTTGCAGTTCCCTATGAGGATGCTCGAATTCGACTTGCAGAGAAGGTTGTTGCGGAGGGCCTTTCCGTAAGAGCGACAGAAAATCTTGCTCCATTGTTTTCTGCCGGAGAGACACCTAAGACGCCGCGGCCTGCAACGCCTCAGTCTTTTAAAAAGGCTGCGCGTGTGCTTCGTCAGGTATTTAATACCAACGTGCGTGTGAAAAGCTCGCGTGGAAAGAATAAGATTGAGATTGAGTTTAAAGACGAGGAAGAGCTCTCTCGTATTCTTGGTGAAATGATTCAGTTTGATCAAGGAGGCCAAGATGAGGAATAAGATTTTTACTGCGATTGCGTTGGCGACGACTGTCGCGGCTGGTGCCTTTGCTGGCTATAAGATCGCGACAGACGATGAACTTCGAGGTCGTTTGCTTCGTGGCGCGCAAGATATCGTTGATACGTCCAAGAAGAAAATGGATGTTATGACAGAAGATGTTGCCATGCGCACTGCTCAGGTAACGAAAAATCCTAAGATTAATCAAGGTTGGGTTAGCAACCAATGGGAAAATGTAGGCTATTAGGTACCTAACAATTACTTAGCATATTTTTATGGGTCCTTGTCTGATTCACGAGACAAGGACCCCTTATTTTGGCGGTAAAATTGGGACCAGTAGCAGCTGATTCAAAATTAAGGTCAATAAATGAAACGACCCCGGTTGCATATCCTACAACCGGGGCCGTTCGATGTTTCACATGAAACGTATTGGGGTGCGACTCCCCTATGCGTTCTTCTGAACTTTGAAGCGCTGCTTCAGCTGTCCACAAGCGGCGTCAATATCGTTACCACGGGAGTTACGAATCGTGGTCTCGATGCCACGGGACTCAAGACGACGCTGAAGATCCTCAACCTTATGAATCGGCGACGGCTTGAGCGGGCTGCCCTCGATGTCGTTAAGCTGAATCAGGTTAACGTGGCACAGCGTTCCCTCGCAGAAGTCGCAGAGCGCCTGCATCTCGGGATTCGTATCGTTGACGCCTTCGATCATGGCATACTCATAGGTCGGGCGCCGGCCAGTCTTCTCGGTATAGAGCTGAAGCGCTTCGTGAAGGCGAAGCAGCGTGTATTTCTTAACACCGGGCATGAGCTTATTGCGCGTCGACTGGATGGCGGAATGCAGGGAAACGGCAAGAGTGAACTGCTCGGGGATATCGGCAAATTTGCGAATACCGGGAATAACGCCGCTGGTAGAGACGGTGAGGTGACGAGCGCCGATACCGATGCCATCGGGGTCGTTGAGGATACGCAGTGCCTTGAGAACCTCGTCGTAGTTGGCAAACGGCTCGCCCTGGCCCATGAAGACAACACTTGTGGCACGCTCGCCAAAGTCGTTGGATACATGAAGCACCTGGTCGACGATCTCTTGAGCGGTCAGAGAGCGCTTGAGGCCGTTGAGACCGGTGGCGCAAAAGGCGCAGCCCATGCCGCAGCCTGCCTGGGTGGAAACGCAGACGGAAAGCTTGTTACGACGGGGCATGCCGACAGTCTCGACGGAAATGCCATCGTGGTACTCGAGCAGATACTTGCGCGAGCCATCTTTGGAAACCTGCTTGGTGAGTTCAGTCGGCGTATCAAAGGCAAAAGCCTCTTTAAGCTGCTCGCGGAAAGCCTTGGGAAGGTTGGTCATATCGTCAAACGAACAAACGTTCTTCTCAAAGACCCATTCGATGAGCTGCTTCGCGCGGAAGGCGGGCTGGCCAAGTTCGGCCACGAGCTCGCGAATATCGTTTTGGCTCAAGTCGCGAATGTCCTGAGATTTAGTCCTGGGATTCATGGAAGCCTTTCGATTTTGGGGAAACGTAGAGGGTATCGCTACAATATGGTATCAGCTGCAGAAATTATAGAGGAGGAGTCTGCCCATGCCGGGTAAAAGCCTAGAGAACATGCACGTAGCGGTCTTGGCGGGCGGTCATTCCGCCGAGCGCGAGATCTCGCTCGATTCGGGAAAGAACGTTGTGGTGGCACTGAAGGAAGCCGGCTACACCTCGGTGGAGCTGCTTGACACGGCCGCTGATGACTTTATGGTAACCATGGCGACCGGCGGATTCGATGTGGCATTTATCGCCATGCACGGCGCCGGCGGTGAGGATGGCGCCATGCAGGGTGCCATGGAGACCCTGGGTATCCCCTACACGGCCTCGGGCGTACTTGCCAGCGCCTGCGGTGCCGACAAGGAGGTCTCGAAGCTCCTGTACGCCAAGGCGGGCATTCCCATTGCCCCCGGCCTTGCGCTCGAAGTGGGCGATGAAGTCGATATCGATCACGTTGTCGAGGTCTGTGGCGAGCGTTGCTTTGTGAAACCGGCCGTCAACGGTTCCAGCTATGGCATTTCCCTGGTCCACGAGCCCTCCGAGCTGCCTGCGGCTATCGCCAAGGCGTTTGAGTTTGGCGACAAAGTGCTGGTCGAGAAGTGTATCGAGGGTACCGAGATCACCGTCGGCGTATACGGCGAGGATGACGTGCGCGCCCTGCCGATTGTCGAGATCCGTAAGCCCGAGGACTGCGAGTTCTACGATCTGGACGTGAAGTATGTCGACCCTACGGACATCCATCGCATTCCGGCGCAGATTTCGCCCGAGAACTACGCTCGTGCCCAGGAGCTTGCCTGTGCTGCCCATAAGGCACTCGGCTGCCTGGGTATCTCGCGCAGCGATTTTATCGTGAGCGAGGACGGCCCCGTTATCCTCGAGACCAACACGATTCCCGGCATGACCGATACGTCGCTGTATCCGGATGAGATTCGCCACACCGATGACATGACGTTCCCGCAGGTCTGTGACAGCCTGATTCGCATGGGACTTCGTCGAGCGGGCGTTGCATGCTAATCGAGGACGCTGTTTCGTCGGGAACGCCGCAGTTTGTCATCGATTCCTATGCCACGCTTGCCGAGCGCGCCAAAACCCAAGCGTTTGGTCTCATCGAGGAAGATGTTATCGTCCTCGATACCGAGACCACGGGTCTTTCGGTGCAGGACAACGAGCTTATCGAGATATCGGCGGCTCGCCTTTCGGGCCGCGAGGTTGTCGATCGCTTCGATACCTTCGTGCATCCCAGGCAGCTGATTCCCGCCGAGATTACCGAGCTCACGAGCATTACAAACGCCGATGTGGCAGATGCCCCGTCGGCCGTTGAGGCTGTCGCCGCTCTCGCCGATTTTGTCGGCGGCTGCCCGGTGATCGCACATAACGCCACCTTCGACCGCTCGTTTATCGAGTCGGTCAAGGGCGGCGTCAACGTCAGTGACATCTGGATCGATTCGTTGGCACTGTCGCGCATCGCGCTTCCGCGCCTGGCCTCGCATAAGCTGTCTTTCATGGCCGACCTGTTTGGCTGCGACTCGGTGTCGCATCGCGCCAACGCCGATGTCGACGCCTTGTGTGGTGTGTGGCGCGTGTTACTCGTGGCGCTCACCGACTTGCCTCAGGGCTTGATGGCGCGGCTGGCCGACATGTACCCCGACGTACCCTGGTCCTATCGTCCCATCTTCTCCTTCTTGGCGGGACAGAACCCCGGTTCCATCTTCTCTCTCAGCGCCGCCCGCGCCGACGTTCTCAAGGCCGATCGGGCCGATGATCGCGTTGATGCGGACGAGCTACCGGTCCTTAAGATGCCGAGCCGCGAGGAAATCGAGGCGGACTATGCCCCGGGCGGCCTGGTCAATCGCATGTATCCCACCTACGAGCCGCGCGATGAGCAGATCGCGATGGCGCTCGAGGTCCGCGATGCGCTAGTCACGGGAACGCATCGCGTGATTGAGGCGGGGACGGGCGTCGGCAAATCGATGGCTTACCTGGTGCCTTTTGCCGAGGCCGCGCGCCGCAACAACATCACGGTGGGTATCGCGACTAAATCGAATAATCTTGCCGACCAGCTCATGTATCACGAGCTGCCCAAACTTGCTGAGCAGCTGGACGGAGGCCTATCGTTTTGCGCCCTCAAGGGCTATGACCACTATCCATGCTTGCGCAAGCTTGAGCGCATGAGCCGCGGCCAAGTCGAAATTACGACTAAGCGTGATCCTGCCGACACGCTTACGGCAGTCGCGGTCATCATGGCGTACGTGTGTCAGTCGGCCGATGGCGACCTCGACTCGCTCGGCATTCGCTGGCGCAGCGTCAACCGTCCCGACTTTACGACGGCGTCGCGCGAGTGCGCCCGTCGCCTATGCCCGTTTTTCCCCGATAAATGCCTAGTCCACGGCGCCCGCCGTCGCGCGGCGCATGCCGATGTGGTGGTCACCAACCATTCCCTGCTGTTCCGCAATGTCGCGGCCGAGGGCAGAATCTTGCCCCCGATTCGTCATTGGGTAATCGACGAGGCCCATTCCATCGAGCGCGAGGCACGCCGTCAATGGGCGCGCGTGGTGTCGGCGGACGAATCACGCGTTCTGTTTGAGCGTCTGGGTGGCTCGAGCACCGGCGCGCTAAGCCAGGTTTCCCGTGATTTGGCAACCTCCGAGGGCTCTACGCTCTATCTGGGCCTTACTGCCAAGGCGACGTCGACGGTTGCGCGCGCGAGCATGGCGATCGCCGGCGTGTTCGATGGCGTTCGCGAGCTCGGTCGCCGTGCCCGTGGGGGCTATGACAATGCCAATCTATGGATTGGCCCCGAGCTGCGCGAATCTGACGACTGGCATGATTTCTTACAGTCGGCCTACGCTGCCATCGGCACATTGGAACAAGCTGACAAGAGCGTCGACGCGCTGGTACAAGCCGTCGCCGCCGACAAGCCCGAGGTTGTTGTCGACCTGGGTGATATCTCGCGCCGCCTGCACGAGCTGGCCGAGAACCTCAAGCTCATCATTGACGGCACCGATGAACACTACGTGTATTCGCTGCAGGTCAATCGCAGGCTGCGTGCCGGCGGCGAGTCGATGACCGCGGAGCGCATCGATATTGGCGAGGCCTTGGCAACCGAGTGGCTGCCCGAGGTTCACACGGCTATCTTTGCCTCGGCGACCATGACGGTGTCCAAAAGCTTTGAACACTTTAACCACGCGGTTGGCCTCGATCGCATCGGTGCTTCAACATCCTCATCGCTGCACTTGGACTCGAGCTACGACTTCGATTCGAACATGGCTGTAGTCGTTGCGGGCGATATCCCCGATCCGCGCGATCGTGAGAGCTATCTTACGGCGCTCGAGCGCGTGCTGGTCGACGCCCATCTTGCCATGGGCGGATCGGTGCTCACGTTGTTCACCAATCGGCGCGACATGGAGGACCTATACGCCCGTGTTGAGCCCAAGATGGCTCGTGCGGGCCTGGAACTCAACTGCCAGCAGCGCAACTCATCTCCTCGTCGCCTGCGCGACCGGTTTATCAACGAGCCAACCTCATCGCTTTTTGCGCTTAAGGCCTTCTGGGAGGGGTTTGACGCCAGCGGCGAGACGCTGCGCTGCGTCATCATTCCCAAGCTGCCGTTCTCGAGCCCCACGGACCCGCTCTCGTGCGAGCGCAACCTGCGCGAAGACCGCGCTTGGGCGCGCTATTCGCTGCCTGAGGCAGTGCTCGAGGTCAAGCAGGCGGCCGGCCGCCTTATCCGCTCGTCGACCGATTGCGGCGTGCTGATTCTGGCCGACCCGCGCCTGGTGACGAAGGGCTACGGAAAGAAGTTCTTAACGTCGCTGCCCACGAGCTCCTACCAGCGCATCGAATCGGCGCAGATCGGGCACTATCTACAGCTGTGGCGTGCACGCCACGAGCGGCGGCGCTAAAGCGGACAGACGAGGGTTTTTGCCATATCGCACAGACGCTTTGACAGGGCGGGGTCATCCAAGATGCGGATGGCTCCGCCCGCTGCGATTATCTGGCTCAGCAGCCAACGCTCGGAGCCGTAATGTACGGTTACCGTTGCCATGTCTGTCCCGCTGCGTTCGATTAGGGTGATGCCGGCCCAGTCCAGATGCTCCGCCATATCGAATGGCATCAAGAGCTTTGCGCTACGCTGCGTCCGGGCAAGGGAATCGTGGAGGGATGCAACGTCCGGTGCGTGAGGCACGACGGAGTCTTCCGTCAAGGCGAGTCCCTCGATTTTATCCATGCGATAGGTGCGCTGCTCATCGACCGCGATGTCCCAGGCAATCAGATATGTTTGGTCGCCGTTTGCTGTAATGCGCAAGGGGTCGACCAGACGCTCGCGTGGCCGCGCATCGTCCATCGAGCGATACGAGATACGACAGCGAACACCGTCCTGAATGGCGCAGCTCAGCTGCTGCCAGTGCGACCCGTGGTTGACGGTGTCAAAGACGTGCTGGTTATAGCCGAGCTCTTCGGGTAGAAGAGCATGTCGAATTCGAGCCGCCGCCTGGGGCTCGATCCCCAACGATTCAAGTTCATGGTTGAGCACAGCGCCCTCGGCGGCACTCAGGCGCAGCGGTAGTACACGCCCGGCGTCACCGGTGAGGACCACGCGCTCGCCGTGGCATTCGCAGATGATACGCGCACCCGATTCTCGGTCCGCGAGCGTCGAGACGATCTCGAGAATCTCGTCGAGCGACGCCCCCGTGATGTCAAAGCGACTGCAAATCTCGGTTCGTGTCATGCCGCTCTCGCCGGCGGCGTAGAGGGCCTCCATAATGTCGATGGCGCGCGAGAGCCTCTGCTCGCTGGTGAGTTTACGCACGGGCATACTCGTGCACCGTCCTTTCAATGAGGTGGTTCCACGCCTGCTTGAGCGATTTGGGGGCCATGGGCCTCATGCCGTCCATGGCGTGGGCCATGCAAAATGAGGCGGCGGCTTCAAGATCGCGCACGTCAACGGTCCAAGTCCATCCCGAATCGGTGTGTGCGAGCTCACCTCGCCCGCGCGTGAGGCCGTTGATCATATCGATCTGCGTCTGCGGGGCGAACGAGAACGTAGCCGCAACGGGCGGGCGGTCGGCAAAATCGAATTCAAAGAACAGGTAGTCGTTGAGATTGAAGTCTGCAGGGATGGCGTAGGCCTTCGAAGGACGCCAAGCGCGAACGATACGGTCGCAGCGGAATGTCCTGATGTCGTCGGTGGCATTGTCGAGGCCGCAGAAGTACGCAACGCCCTCGCGCTCGAACATGCCGTAGACGCAGACGGTACGCTCTTTCTGCTCACCGCGTCCGTTCTGATATAAAAATCGCAGTGCGCATCGCTCGGCAAAGGCGCTCCATACCGCATCGACGGTGGGAGAGCGGCGGATCGGTGCTTCGTCCGCCGTCGTCCTGCCGGTGAGGTAGGCAATCTTGGAACGAATATCGGCAAGCGGCGCGGCAAAAGTGGATGAGCCGGCCGCTATTGTCTGGTCGATAGCGTTGAGCAGGATATCGGCGTCGTCTGCGGTGATGAGGCCGCCTGCCGCAAACGTGTGCTCGCGGTCGATTGTCCATGAGCTTTCCTCGGTCTCCTGCGCGCCGGCGGGGCGAACCTCCTTGATTAAGATGCCGCGTTCGAGCAGTTTGTCACGATCGCGCCGAAACTTGCGCTTATCCGAGTCGATATTGCCCGAGCCATATCCCAGGTCAGAATCCAAGACGATCTGCTCGGTCGTCAGCGGTTCGGGGGAGCTGTTGAGCACAAAGAAAAGATTGAGGATGCGCTGAGCCGTTTTATCGAAACTGGGCTCCGAATTCCCCTTTTTAATTGTCGCGGTCGCGTCGCTTGCCGTCATAGAGTCCTCGCATGAGAAGGTGGTTTGCTGCCATGATTTTAGTCCGATATGGAGATTAGGCTATATCCTTGTCTGCTCGGGGCGTTAAGATGGCCCGAATTCGGTCGTTTGCGCTCGCTCGAGGTATACTTTCGACTATATACGGTTCTAATGTGCATGCATTGGGCCTATTTGTCGGATTATGGATGTGGAGCGCACATGGCGAACACCCAGAACTATATTAACCACCTGCTGCAGAACACCGGCATCACGCCGGCATGCAGCGAAGAAGAGCGCTTGGCTGCCGAGGATATCGCTCAGATCTTCCGCAACCACGGCTTTGATCCCGAGGTTCAGGAGTTCAATGCCCCGGCGCCCAGCAGGTTGGCATTTGCCGTTACCGGTATTCTTGCGTTTGCCGGCGCCCTGCTGATGGGCATCGGCGGCGGCATCGGCTTGGTCGGCACCTTGCTGGCCATTGTCGGTGCCGTTCTTTACGTGCTCGAGCGCACGGGCCATCCCGTGGTTTCGCGCCTGGGCAAGACGGGCGTGAGCCAAAATGTCATCGCCTACCACAAGGCCTCGGGCCCGCTCGCGTCTCCGCGCAACCGCCCGGTGGTCGTTGTCGCACACTACGACTCTCCCCGTGCTGAGCTGCTCGCCCGCGAGCCCTATGCTTCGTATCGTGCGCTCATCGCCAAGCTGTTGCCCGTTGCCACGGTTGCCCCTGCTGCCGTTGCCATCTTGCGTATCCTGCCGCTCCCCGGCGCGCTCAAGGTTCTGCTGTGGATTGTCGCGATCCTCGCTTCCCTCGTTGCGCTCGCCAACGCGGCAAACATCATTTCTAACCGTTTTGTGCTTCCCTATACGTCCGGCGCAGTGTGCAACAAGTCTTCTGTCGCCGCTATGCTCGGCGTTATGGACAACGTTGCTCCCTTCCAGGGCGAAAACGAGTTTCCCGACGATGTTCCGTTCGATACCTATTTTGGGGAGCAGAAGCGTCGTGCCGAGGAGATGGCGCGCGCAGCAGCGGAGTATGCCGCGGCCCAACAGCAAAACGACTACGGCAACACCATCGAGTATGAAGAGCCTACCTACGCCGAGGACGAGTTCGGTCAGCCGATTGCTCCCGACGCTCAGACCGAGCCCGAACAGGGCGAGGCTTTCGACGAGCAGATCGAGGGCTTTGAGGGTGCGTCTGCCGACGAGACGCTGATTGGCGCCATCGTGCCCGAGGATCAGAATCAGGCTGTCCAGGCCGAAGAGTTCAATGACGAGGTTCCCACTGCCGAGCCGGCGGAGGAGCCTGTCGCGGCCGAGCCCGAGCCCAGGCTCTATCGCAATGCCGCCGGCAACATCCGCTTTGGTTCGGATGCCATCCGTGCGCTCGGAATGCTTCCCGAGTCCTGCACGCTCGATTACGAGGAAGGCGAGGAGCCGACGTTTGAGCCCGAGCCTGCCCCCGTCGTGACTGCATCTGCGCCCGTTGTCGCCGTGGATGATGAGTCTGCCGCGGTTGCCGCTGCCGTTGCCGAGCCCGAGGCGGTGTCCGCGATCGATCCCGCGGCAGGACTGGACATTTTGGCTCCCGCCGCGCCGGCGCAAGACGTTACGGACGAGCCTGACGACGATTACGCTGAACAGCCGAGGCGCGTGTCTTACGAGAGCGATACTGATTTCTCGGCCGAGATTCCCGCGGCAACGCCCCATGCCGATATTGCATCCGCGTTCTCTTCGATTGGCGCCAGCGCTTCCAACTTCTTTAAGGGTGCGCTTGCAAAGGGCAGGAAATTTGTCGACGATTTCGAGGGGAAGCGCGCTGCCGCACGCGAGGCTGCCGAGCAGGAGGCTATCGCTCAGCAGCAGGCAGCCGAGGCGGCACGTGAGCGCGCGGCGCAAGAGTTCGAGCAGAACGAGGCTATGCAGTCCGTGCCTGTCGACGCCGCCGAAGCTACAACGTCCTTTGAGGCTCAGCAGCACGTCGATAGCACCATGTCGTTTGATGCCGTGCAGTTCGATTCCACGATAACGTTTGAAAAGCAAGGCACCGCGATTGCCGAGCCCCTTCCTGTTTCCGATGAGCAGGGCGACGCGGCAGACGATGACGAGCCTATTGATGCTGCCGAAATCCAAGATGTCGCCGGGCACGAGCCCGTCGAGGTCAACTGTGACGAAGAGCAATACGCAACAGCCGAGCAAGGTGATTCGACCGAGGTCGAGCAGGAGGAAGTGCCTGCGGTTTCCGAGGCTCCCGAGACAGATGGGTCGAGGCCTTACTCCACGCAGATTTTCACCATGCCGATCCCGAGTGGTTCCGGTGCCACGGTTGCCGATGTCGCTCCCACTCAGGACGAAACGGTCGATTCCCTTATGGCCCAGATTTCCTCCCAAGCATCGCCGCGTCCGCAGATGAATGTTCCCGATCCGGCGTCGGCACCGTCGCCTGCACCCTCCTCGTCTCCGCTGGCTTCGGTTCCCGATCCGTCGCTGCCGTCGATGAAGCAGACAAACGTTGCGTCTCGCACGTCGCTGTTCGACCTTCCCGATCCCTCCGCACAGGTCAACGACCCCTTTGCTACCGCTCAGGGTCCCGAACCCACATCGGCACCCGTTGCGCCTCCTATGCCCGTTGCGTCGGGCGCACAGCCGATCGAGACCATTTCGGCTCCCGCCCCTGCGGCACCTAAGTCTCGCAAGCGCGGCCTGGGCGGCCTGTTCGGTCGTAAAAAGAAAAACGAACAGGACAGCATGAGTGACTGGCTGGGCGTCGAAGACGATTACGATGCCAAGAAGTCCGGTCGCGGCATCGGTTCGTGGAATAATTTCGAGGACGATAACGATGGCTGGAAGGGCGGCGCTACGTCTTCCGACGGCGCTTCTTCCGAAGATATGCTCTCGGCTGTCGCCTCTATGGGCGACGATGAGCTGCTCGGTCACGATATCTGGTTTGTGGCAACGGGCGCCTCGGATTGTGATGGCTCCGGTATGAAGGCCTTCTTGGCTTCGCATCGCGATAAGCTCCGCGGCGTCTTCTTCATCAATCTTGAATCCGTCGGCGCCGGTAGGCTTTCGGTGGTGACGGTTGAGGGCGAACAGCAGCTGCTCAAGGGCGATCGCCGCATCATGAACCTGGTCAGCAAGGTGTGCAAGTCGTTCCATGTCGATTGTGGCGCGCTCGAGATGCCCTATGCCAAGACCGATGCCTACGCCGCGCTCGAGGCGAGCCGCCGAGCCCTCACCATCGCCGGCGTGGACGGCACGCGTCTGGCTTGCGCTCGTACCGAGGACGACCTGCCCCACAATGTCAACCCGACGAACATTGCCACGGTATCCGAGGTCGTGACCGAGGTTATCCGCCGTTCGTAGACGGAGCTCTAAGGAGTCAACGTGTTTTCGTATATTAAGCGCCATTGGCCTGTCTACGTGATTTTGACCTTGATTGCCATTGCGTTAGGGCTTGGAGCTGCCTACATCGTGGGCGCGAAGGGCTCGACCCCCGCCTCCGCAATCAGCGAAGAGGTGGAGCAAGAACAGAGCACGGGTGCCGATGGGATTCCTGAGTCCGAGCAAGCAATCGTTGATGGTGGATCTTCGTCTGCAGAGTAGATGCGGCGATTTAAATGATTGAAAGCGGGCGAGCCGGGGGACTGGCTCGCCCGCTTTTTCATCGCGCTAGCGCTTCTTTGGGATTGACCTAAGGCGAGCGAACCATAGGGCTGCGGCACCCGAGGTCAGGAGCGCGGTGATGCAAGCGGCGATGGGAGCTGATCCTGTTGCCGGTAGGTCCTGCGGTAGGGTACAGCGTTGAATGACACTGTCCTCGTCATGTGACTCAAGTTTATCGCCGCCGCCGTTGCGGCAAAGATCGACGCGTGCGCTGTTGGTGAGTGCAGTTTGGGGTGTGTAAGCCGACGTTGCCTGCATGTGCACGACTGCGCCCCGAGCATCTGTGCCAAGGATTGCTTTGGCATCGTCAAGGTCGTCGTGCTCATCTTTGAGATCATCACGGGTCCAAGAATCCGTATCGCTTCGAGTCGTAAAGTCGGCGGCTACCGCACCGTATTCAATGCGAATGCCCGTCACGACGGTATTGGATGCAAGGTCGAGTTCTTTCGCCTCGAGTGTGGCTGATTCCGTGGTCGAGACATCTGCCTTCCAGAGGTGCCAGCCGTCGTAATCGACGAGGCGGCAATCTTCACCCAGACTCTCTTTTACTTCGTCGGACTCAAGCCAAGGATTTTCGTGCCCATCGTCAAGCGTCGCGTTTGCCGGCTCATCGACGTCTGTCGAGTCCAACGGCGTCGTGCGATACCACACGTTGCACAGACCGTTGAGGTCGCCGATGGCGACGGGGGTTTCGATTGAGACGAATCTCGCCGTGCCGTCTTTGGCGCACTCAAGATCATCGGTAATCGTAAACTCATCAACCCAAGTAGCGGAATCGTTTCGAGCATCGATGGTATAGGAGAAAAGCCCATCCGTATTGGTTTGCATCGCGGCGCGGTTTTTTCCATCGCCGTTAGCCAACAGACCCTTCCCGATAGGTTGGACAAGTTCCTGACGCTTGTCGACCTGTCCTTTGATCTCGATGGGCGCATCCTTCATCGCGACGGATTGGACTTCTCCCGTATCCTTTATTTCAAACGTTATCTCCTCGGCAAGGTCATGGGTCCGCGGAGACATCGTTTCGCGCAACGAGTAGGTGCCGGGTGCAAGATGTTCGATGCGGTGTGGCTTGTCGGATGAGGTCCAGGAGTCTATTTCGGTTTTATCGGGACCATATAAGGTGAGCTGTGCGCCTTTCACTTCCTGCTCTCCGCTTGCATCGACCTTGGAGATATCAACCTTGGTGTAATCGTCGGATACGTTAAGCCGTGCTTCCACAACGGGTGTTTTCTGGTCGGCATAGGTAAGGTCGACGATATGATGCGTCCGGTCGAGCAAGAAGCCGGTCGGCGCTTGAGTCTCGACAACCTCGTAGCGTGCGGTGCCAGATCCCAGCGGGAGGTCGTCCGCGCGTGCTTCTCCAGTTTCATCCGTCGTGACGGTAGCGACAGCCTCGCCGTCGAGCGCGGCAATGCTACCGTCGGGGCGCACGATATCACCTGAGGCACGGATCTCAAAGATGGCGCCCGCGAGGCTGCTGCCGTCTACGGCATCGGTTTTAACGATCCTGATGTTTCCGGTCGCGGCGTGGTCATAATACGAGACGATTGCAACGGGCGTTAGGTTTATATCGGCGGGTATGTTTACCTCGATCTCTCCGCCGACAAGATAGGGCTCTTTGGCCGAGGTTTCGCGTACATAATAGGTGCCCGGCACGAGCGATTCGGGCAGTGTGACGGTGCCGGTCGCGTCAGTCGTAAAGGTGTCCATTACGTTATGTGCTGGATACCAGCATGTTTGTGAGACAGGTTTGTGATTGCTGTCGAGGAGTTGGAAGGTGAATCCGGCTAGGGGAACAGAGGCGCCTGTTTGGGCATCGCGTTTTACAATCTGGAGATGCGTCGACAGAGCGTGGTTGTCCACGATATATTGAAGCTCGGCGCCGTCGGAAATCTGATTGGCCTCGACGGTCCATTCCCCCGCACGTTTAAAACCCTCGGGGACGGTTTCCGGAACCTCACGAACCGTGTAGCCGGCGCGGTCGTATGGGACGGCTCCGTGGACACCGGCTGGTCGCTTGCCTGCGCCGAACCATGCTTCGGGCTGGTCTTTGGTGGAGGCAAAGCCATAGATGTTTGTAGTCAGTGTGCCAACAACCTGCTGAGAGCTGTTACTGACAACCTCAAAGACAACATCTCCTGCCGGCTGCTCCAGGCCGGATTGATCGCTATTGCCGTAGTCCTTGAATTTGGAAATCTCAAGGTCAAACGCAATGGGGATATTGGAAACGCGAGATTCGATCTCGACCACGCCTGAATCGCCGAGTTGGTCGGCTCCAACGGTGTAAGACCAACTGTCACCGGAGGGCAAATAGCCCTCGGGCGCCTTCGATTCATAGATGGTAAAGGTTCCCAGGGGGACATCGGTGAGGGTAGCTCGACCGCTTTCATCGGTCCTGAGAGTTTGTGTCCATCCAGGGGTTGATTGCGATACGCACACGAATTCTGCTCCTGCGAGCGAAGCTCCAACTTGGGGGCCTGCATTCGTTGCGGCGTCGAGCTTTACAATGCGCAAGGTAATGGTGCCGGGTTGTTCATCAATGGTGACGTATCCGCCGTTATTCGTCGTGGTAAAGGCAATGCGATCGTGCAGGGGGATATAACCAGCTGGCGCTGTTGTCTCAACTAGGTAGTATGCCGTGTTGGGTAGGAGTGTTGCCTGCGCTCGACCGTTGCTGTCCATCTGGACGGTGCCGACACGCGCGCCGCTGGCGCTCTCAAAAACATCGAATGTTGCCCCGTCAAACTGATAAGTATTGTTTCCGCTGGTAATGGCAGCGTTTGCAGACTGCTTTTGGAAGGAAACAGAGACCGCCGGCAGTACATAGAGCATGTCTTGACGTTTGCTGCCGCCCGATACGGTTCCTATATAGCGCCGCGCGCGGTGCGGAGCGGCTTTGATGCTTCCTGATTTTGCGCTGTCGTGGAGCCACCGCGCAGCCGCCACGACTTCATTGTCGGCGGTAAAGTGCCCGCTCTTGGTTTTGCCCTGAGCGGTTGTGTAGGAGTAGGTGCCGTCGACATGGGTAGTGCCGTTGAGCATCCATACGGCAAGCTGGGTGGCGGCGCGGGCGCGATCGGGTGAAAGATGGTAACCGCCAAACGACGTGGCGGTAGGATATCCGTGACAAACGATTGCCGCGAACTCGTCGTCGAGCCACACCCAGCCTTGATCAAAGTTGAGCCATGGGCCGCCCGGCTTGGTGGGGCCGGGGCGCTCCTGGTTCATGCAGTAGGCAATCGAGGCGTCTTGAGCTTCATACTTGCCGATGAAGAAGGGCCCACAATCATCGCTAATAGTGCGGAAGCCGAGCTGGTCGTAGCCATCGACGGCAAATGCGGCTCCCGGTGCCAGACAGCCGAAAAGCAGGAAGAGGAGCAGGAGCAGCGGACCTGTTGCGATTGCGCTGTGGACAGAGTGCGTGGGTGCGTTGGACATGGCTGCTCCTTATCCCTCGTGCGCCGCATGGGGAGGTTGCGACGCGTAGGATGAGGCTACCCCCGAGGTTCATGCGGGTAAGTACCGGAGCCTGACCAAAAGCTTGCCCAATTCCTGACAAATTGAGCTCAAATACAACAATCAGGCAAAAGCGCAGGTAGAAGATAAGGAGAACAGGAGGCCAAAGGTCCTCGTCTCCACAATTGATGCGATTTTCAAACGAATCTCCACAGCTAAAACAAGCATCGCCACCCTTGTATCGAACAAGACAACCGCGTTATACTAGCCAACACACAAGCGGGCATCGCCAAGTGGTAAGGCATCAGCTTCCCAAGCTGACACTCGCGGGTTCGAGTCCCGTTGCCCGCTCCAGAAAAAGTAAAAGCACGACACCGTTCCGGTGCCGTGCTTTTTTCAATAAAGCGCCGGGACTCGAACCCGCCAGGGTGCGAGCGTAAAACAAACGCGAAGCGTTTGTAGCGAGCAGGCGAAGGCGCCGGCAGGCGCCTGAAGCCGGTGCGGATTTGCGAAGCAAATACGCGGACGTCCCGTTGCCCGCTCCATCGAGCGCGGGAGACTTTGGGGCGGCCAATTCAACAAAGTCTTCCCCATCGTCTCCGTGAATCCGAGGAGATCGACCGCAGCCGGTGCGGATTTGCGAAGCAAATACGCGGACGTCCCCATGCCCGCTCCAATTCCAAAATGTTAGGTTCATGCCTGCTGCCCATACTTGCACCTGCGCACGGTACAATGGTTGGGTTACGACCAACGTGCCAATAACCAAAAAGGAGCCGCTATGATCGATCGCTATACCCGCCCGGAGATGGGACACATCTTCTCCCTCGAGAACAAGTACGCCATTTGGCAGGAGATCGAGGTCCTGGCCTGTGAGGCCCAGGCGGAGCTCGGCAAGATCGGCATTTCTAAAGACGAAGCCCAGTGGATCCGCGACCATGCCAACTTTGAGAAGGCAAAGGTCGACGAGATCGAGGAGGTCACGCGCCACGACGTCATCGCCTTCCTGACCAACATGAAGGAGTACATCGACGCCGATGTTCCCGAGGGCGACCCCAAGCCCAGCCGCTGGGTTCACTATGGCATGACCAGCTCCGATCTGGGCGACACGGCTCTGTGCTACCAGCTCACCCAGGCCTGCGACCTGATCATCGAGGACGTCAAGAAGCTCGGCGAGATTTGCAAGCGTCGCGCCTTTGAGGAGCGCAACACGCTCTGTGCCGGCCGCACTCATGGCATCCACGCCGAGCCGATGACCTTCGGCATGAAGTTCGGCTCTTGGGCCTGGGAACTCAAGCGCGATCTGGATCGTCTTGAGGACGCCCGCAAGAATGTTGCCTTCGGTGCCATCTCGGGCGCTGTTGGCACGTACAGCTCCATCGAACCGTTTGTCGAGGAGTATGTCTGCGAGCACCTGGGTCTGGTTCACGACCCGCTGTCCACGCAGGTTATCAGCCGCGACCATCACGCCTATCTCGCCGGCGTTCTCGCCACCACCGCGGCCACCTGCGAGCGCATCGCTACCGAGGTTCGCAATCTGCAGAAGACCGATACGCTCGAGGCCGAGGAGCCGTTCCGCAAGGGTCAAAAGGGCAGCTCCGCCATGCCGCACAAGCGCAACCCGATCACCATGGAGAAGGTCTGCGGTCTGTCGCGCGTCGTGAAGTCCAACGCCCAGGTTGCCTTCGATAACGTCGCCCTGTGGCACGAGCGTGACATTTCGCACTCCTCTGCCGAGCGTGTCGCCCAGGCCGACAGCTTCATCGCCCTCGACCACATGTTCCAGTGCCTCATCCGCGTTATCGACGGCCTGCAGCTGTACCCTGCCCGCATGATGGCCAACCTCAATAAGACCCGCGGCCTCATCTTCTCCTCCAAGGTGCTGCTGGCCCTCGTCGACACGGGCATCACCCGCGAGGACGCGTACGCCATTGTGCAGGAGAACGCCATGGCAACCTGGCGCGAGGTGCAGGATTGTGTCTCCGGCCCCACCTTTAAGGAGCGTCTCGAGGCCGACCCGCGCTGCACCGTCAGCCAGGAGAAGCTCGACGAGATCTTTGATCCGTGGGACTTCCTCACCCGTATCGACACGGTCTTTGATCGTCTGGAGCAGCTGAGCTTCGAGTAGGTTCGGGCATAACGTTAGCTTTTTAGGGCGCTTTGCTGGTAATGTGTGTTGCCGGCAAAGCGCCTCGTTGCATTTAGGGAAAGACGGGGATAATAGTCGTCTCGAATAACATTCTGAGAGGGGATCGCATGATTTCGTTTGATTACAAGCCGCAGGGTGTATGCTCTCGCAATATTCACCTTGACCTTTCCGATGACGGCAGCAAGGTGCTGGGCGTTGAGTTTACCGGCGGCTGCGATGGCAACCTCAAGGCCATCTCCAAACTGGTCGAGGGCGCTCCTGCCGACCGTGTGATCGAGGTTCTTGCCGGCAATACCTGCGGCATGAAGAAGACCTCTTGCGCTGATCAGCTTACGCGCGCTATCGAGGCCGCTCGCGCCGAGATCGCCTAATGGGTATCGCCGACCACATCAAGAACGGAATATCGCGCCGCGGCTTTGTGCTCGGTGGAGCTGCCGCGAGCGCTGCCACGGTGCTTGCCGGATGTTCGAAAAAAACAGGCACCAGTGATGATGCCGCTGGCGAGCCGCAGGTTATCAAGGACGATTCGAAGATTGTCTCGATTACTGATGAGTACGAGGCAGTTGACATCGATCTTGAGCCGGCGGCATCGTGGACGCTGCCGCTGGGCACGTTGCTGTACTACTGCGATGGTGACTATGCTGCGGCAATGATGGCGCCCGCATCGGCACTGCACGCCAACACACTCGGTGTGCTCAACCTGGGCGATGGCTCGCTTACCACATTAATTGAGAATCCTATCGAGGGCACGGGATATGCTTTTTACGATGTCCGTGCCGGCGACGGCGTGTTTGCGTGGGTTGAGATGAACTTTGCCAGTTCATCGTGGAAGCTCTACGCTCAAAATCTGTCGGGCGCTTCGCTCTCTGGCGACGTGGTTGAGCTCGATCGAGGTGGCAAGGACTACGATCCGCCGCTGTTTACGGCGTTCGGGTCATCAGCCATCTGGTATAAAATGCCTTCGGCAGGCGGCAATAAAACGAGTAGTGATTCGTTTTGCTATCGTCGCTCGCTTGATGAATCCAAGGCCGAGACAATTTGGAAATCGACGGGCCGCTTTGCGTCGGCCCCGCGCGTGAGCGACGGTATTTTGACCATCTCGCCGCGTGTCCGCAACGACGAGGGCGTCTACTACGGCATAACGGCAATCGATCTGACCGATGACAACAACACCAAACGTGCCCAGCTAGTCCTTCCCTCGTCAGTCTCGCCTTTCGAGGCCGTATATATGGGCGATACCTTCGTGTTTTCTATCGAGGCGACCTATAGTGGCGTGGGCAGCCTGGGCAACATGGGCACGTATATCGGTAATGAGGGAGGGCCGTACCTCTTCCTGTCCCGCGAGCCGCTCGCATGTGCTGCCGGCAAGAAGAATAAATATCTCGTTAAGGTACAGTCATCGCATTTTCTCATCGACACTTCTGCCAAGACCTATGGCTCGCTACTGTCGCCCGACCGCGCTTTGGAATATGGCGATTATCCAGCTACGGCGGGAAAATCGGACTCATTCCTTACGTACGCCACGGTGCGCAACAGCCAGGGTATACCCGAGACGGTCACCGCACGCCTATTCTCTCTTTAAGCTTAGAGGGGTTAAAAAGGCGCCAACAGGGGAATAAACGCGTTGTAATTGTGAGTACCGCCCGCCGAGCTGCCGCGTCATAGTGGCATCCGGCGGGCTCAGGTGCGTTAAAATGGGCTTGTTCTTAGCTGATTGAGACAGGGGGGCCGTGTTATGGCTTCAGATGCAAAAAAGATTCTGCTGGTCGAGGATGAGAAGGCAATCCGTGACGCCGTCGCTGCCTATCTCGAGCGCGAAGGCTACTGGGTTGTGGGTGTCGGCGACGGCCAGTCCGCGATCGAGGAGTTCGAGAAGCATCAGTTTGACCTGGTCGTGCTCGACCTTATGCTCCCCAAGATCCCCGGCGAGCGCGTTTGCCGCACCATTCGCGATACCTCGGATGTCCCCATCATCATGCTGACTGCCAAGGGCGAGATCGAGGACCGTATTATCGGTCTTGAGCTCGGCGCCGACGACTATCTGATTAAGCCGTTCTCGCCGCGCGAGCTTGTCGCGCGCGTTCGCGCTCTGTTCCGCCGTGCCCATCAGGCCGACGAGCCAGCCGTCGAGGTACTCGACTTCGGCGATCTGGTCATCGATATCTCGGGCCACAAGATTTTGGTCGAGGGCAAGGAAGTCGACCTGACGGCTTCCGAGTTTAAGCTGCTCACCACGCTTGCCCGTCACCCCGGTCGCGTCTACAACCGCATGGAGCTGGTCGAGAAGGTGCTCGGCTACGACTTTGAGGGCTATGAGCGCACCATCGATAGCCACGTGAAGAACCTTCGCGCCAAGCTGGGCGATGATCCCAAGAAGCCCAAGTGGCTCTACACCGTCCACGGTGTCGGCTATCGCTTCGAGGCTCCGACCAAGACCGATAAGTCGGACGAGAAATAAAGGAAATCACATATGACACCTGCGCGCTTTGAAATCGGGCAAAAGCATAAGCAGGAGAACGAGGCGGGTTCCAAGGCTAGCTGGAACACGCCTCGTTCCGATTCACGACCAACGATGAGCTATCCCTCGCGCATGGCACTTGCTTTTGCTCTGACATCGCTCATGACGGTATTGGTGCTGGTGGGCGTTGTCTCTGTTGTGTGGGGCACGGTCTTTTCGGATTACACGCGCTCCAATATCGTCGAAATCGCAAATTCCGCAGCCGAAAAGCTTGCGACGTCGTACGAGGAAAACGGCAATTGGACTGCGGGCGAGCTGCGCACGGTCGCGACATCGAGTTTGGTGTCCGACGATTTGGGCATGCAGGTCGTCAATAAAAAGGGCGTTGTTGTCTATGACGACTCGTGGCCTTCGGCAAGTGCGACTGCCGATGTGCGCGAGAGCGAATCGGCGTCTCGCAGCTCGAGCGGTAAAAAGGCCTCGCATAGCCCGGTTTCGTCGGCGCCCACCGACTCCGATAGCGTGGCCAACGTCGAAATCATAACGCCTTCCGGCCAGCATGTCGGACAGGTAAAGCTATGGGCCATCGGCTCCGATGCTCTGCTCACCAAGGCAGATTCTGCGTTTAGGGAGAAGACCTTTAACGCCATGGCCCTTGCCGCGGTTGTTGCAGTCTGTATCTCGGTCGTTATCGGATCGTTCATGTCGCGTATGCTCACCAAGCCGATTCATCGTATTACCAGCACGGCCAAACAAATTCGCGATGGCGATTTGTCCGCTCGCACGGGCTTGCGCGGCGATGACGAAATCGATCAGCTGGGTGAGACCTTTGACGAGATGGCCACTTCGCTCGAGAAGGACATGAAACACGAAAAGCGTCTGACCTCGGATGTCGCGCACGAGCTTCGCACGCCGCTTATGGCCATGCTTGCAACGGTCGAGGCCATGCAGGACGGCGTGTATCCCACCGACGATGAGCATTTGGAAACCGTCGCTTCCGAGACGCGTCGCCTGGCCCGTCTGGTGCAGCAGATGCTCGACCTGTCGCGCATGGAAAACAGCACGGCGCCGCTCAACCTTGAGCCGGTAGACATGGTTCCCTTCGTGCGCTCCATCGTCAACGCCCAGGAGCGCCTGTTTGTCGACCGCGATCTGCGCTTGCGCTTTGCAGACGAGACCCAAGGTCACGACGATGTCGTCGAGGCCGACCCCGATATGATCACGCAATGCGTCATCAACCTCATGAGCAACGCCATGCGCTACACCCCCGAGGGCGGTTGGGTTGTGGTGTCGGTGCTCAGTGACCGCAAACATGTCAGCATTGCCGTTTCGGATACCGGTATCGGTATTGCCAAGGATGACTTGTCGCGCATCTTCGGCCGTTTTTGGCGCGCCGATGCCAGCCGTGCCCGTGAGGCGGGCGGTCTGGGCGTGGGCCTCGCCGTGACTAAACAGATCGTCGAGCGCCATCACGGCTACATATCCGTGGAGTCGGAGCTTGGAAAGGGTACGACTTTTACGATTCATCTGCCTCGCGAGCACACGGCGGACGCGGCATCTACTACAATGGAGCACTAGCTTTTCGCTATTCGGTGAAGGAGGGGTTTCGTCCCTGCCGCTCCGAGTTTGCGAAAACGTGCGGGAAAGAACCCGCATTACTGTCGTATTTTGGTAAGGAGTGACTCACGTGACAACGATGGAGCGTCGTCCGGATTCCCGTGGCAAGGTTCGTGATATCTACGATGCCGGTGAAAACCTGCTGATGGTCGCCACCGACCGCATTTCTGCGTTCGACTTCATTCTTCCCGACGAGATTCCGTTTAAGGGAGAGGTGCTCAACCGCATCTCGGCATTCTGGTTCGATAGGTTTGCCGACATCGTTCCCAACCACCTCGTTTCCATCGACCCGGCGGATTTCCCTGAGGAGTTTGCTGAGTATCGTGACTACCTCGCCGGCCGCGCCATGCTGGTTAAGAAGGCCCAGACGATTCCTATCGAGTGCATCGTCCGCGGCTATCTGACCGGTTCGGGCAAGAAGACCTACGACGAGAACGGCACCGTCTGCGGCATCCAGCTGCCTGAGGGCCTGACCGAGGCTTCCAAGCTTCCCGAGCCGCTGTTTACGCCGTCCACGAAGGCCGAGATCGGTGACCACGACGAGAACATCTCGTTCGAGCGTTGCTGCGAGATCGTGGGCGAGGACATCGCCACGCAGATTCGCGACCTTTCCCTCAAGATCTACAAGGCTGCCGCCGAGTATGCAGCGACCCGTGGCATCATCATTGCCGACACCAAGTTCGAGTTTGGTGTCATCGATGGCAAGGTCACGCTGATCGACGAGTGCCTCACGCCCGACTCCAGCCGTTTCTGGCCTGCCGCCAGCTACGAGGAGGGCAAGATTCAGCCCAGCTACGACAAGCAATTCGTCCGCAATTGGCTCAAAGCCAACTGGGATATGACGGGGGAGACCCCGCACCTGCCCGCCGAGGTCATCGATGGCACGTCCGAGCGCTATCGCGAGGCCTTCCAGATCATCACGGGCTCCCAGTTCACAAGCATGAAGGAGAACGCATAAGTGAGTACCCGTAGCGCCACGAACAAGCGCACGCAATCCCACGAGGTTACCGGGGTTGCGCGCAAGTCCGCCGCATCCGCCAAGCCCGCCCGTCAGGCAGCGAGCTCTGTCCGCGTCGTGCCGGCTTCGTCTAAGGCACGCCGCAAAGAGCTCGAGAAGGGCGAGAACCTCGAGGGCCTCTCTAAAGAGGAGAAGCGCGCCCGCAAGGCTAAGCAGCGCGCCAAGGAGAATCGCATCTACACGGTGTCGAATATCCTTCTCAAGCAGGATGAGGACTACACCAAGCGCCGCCGCATCTGGTGGGCCGTGCTCGCTATCGGCATGGTGCTCGTCGTGGCCATTTGGGCTTCGCTGTACTTCGCTCCCGCTGGCATGGTGTCCAGCCCTGTCCAGATGGTCGGCATCGTTTTGTCTTACATCGTCATTTTGGGTGACTTTATCTACGACTTTGTTCGTATTCGTCCCCTGCGCAACATGTACCGCACGCAGGCCGAGGGCATGTCCGAGAACAAGCTCAACGCCCTTATCGAGCGCTCGGCTGCCGAGGAGGACAAGAAGGACTCTAAGAAGAAGTAGCGTTTGCATGCATACTTATCGCTAAGATATAAGGCGCGTCGTTTTTGCGGCGCGCCTTTTTACTGTTCTATAGATAGATGGAGTGGCACATGATTCGAGCTGCCCTGACGGTCGAAGAAGCTCTGGAGGGCATGAAGGCCCTGGAGCCCAAGATTAAAAACTATGCGCGTCTGGTTGTCCGCAAGGGCGTAAACGTCAAGCCCGGCCAGGAGGTTGTCGTTCAGTCTCCGGTCGAGTGCGCGCCTTTTGCCCGCGTGGTGGTCGCGGAGGCTTATGACGCCGGCGCTGGCCACGTGACGGTCATTTGGGCCGATGATGCCGTGACGAGGCTCACGTACGAGCATGTCGATAAAAGCTATTTTGAGCAGACGCCCGAGTGGAAGCGCCTGCAGTTGGATTCCCTGGCCCAGGACGGTGCCTGCTTTATCTTTATCGAGGGTGCAGACCCTGCGGCTCTCAAGGGCATCGATCCCGCCAAGCCCGCCGCGGCTTCCAAGGCAAGGAATACGCAGTGCAAAGTTTTCCGCCGTGGACTGGATTACAACATCAATCCGTGGTGCATCGCCGGCGCTCCGGTCGTGGCTTGGGCGCACGAGGTGTTCCCGGGAGACGCCGATGAGGTTGCAATCTATAAGCTGTGGAATGCGATTCTGCACACCGCTCGCGCCGATGGCCAGGACCCGGAGAGCGACTGGGAACTCCATGACGCCGCATTCGAAAAGAACCTGCGTTTCCTGAACGACAATCGTTTTGACCGCCTGCATTACATCGCGGAAAATGGAACCGATCTGACGATTGGCATGACGAAGGGTCACGAGTGGGCCGGTGGCAAGGGCAAGACGCCCGATGGGCACCCCTTCTTCCCCAACATTCCCACCGAGGAAGTCTTCACCTCGCCTGACCGTATGCGCGCCGACGGTATCGTGTACTCGGCCATGCCGCTCATTCACCACGGGAACAAGGTTGACGATTTTTGGATTAAGTTCGAGGCCGGCCGCGTAGTGGATTACGACGCCCGCGTGGGCAAGGCGACGCTTGCGAGCATCATTGACACCGACGAAGGTGCCGCTCGTCTGGGTGAGGTCGCGCTCATCTCCAAGAACACGCCGATCCGCGAAAGTGGCGTTCTGTTCTATGACACGCTCTATGACGAGAACGCTAGCTGCCATCTCGCGCTAGGTGTCGGTTTCCCCGAATGTATCGAGGATGGGTACGACATGTCCAAGGAGGAGCTCCTGGAGCATGGCGTTAACGTCTCGAGCACGCACGTCGATTTTATGATCGGCACGGACGACATCGATATTACGGGCATTACGCCCGATGGACGTGAAGTTGTGATTTTCCAGAACGGCCAATGGAGTTGGGAATAGTCCCAGACCGTGGTACAATGCCACCCGCGGGCCGTTAGCTCAGCTGGCAGAGCAGGGGACTTTTAATCCCAAGGTCCAGGGTTCGAACCCCTGACGGCCCACCATAGAATGGAAAAGCGACTGGCGGATGCCGGCCGCTTTTTTGTTGCCGCGACGCGGGTTCGAACCCGAAAGGGCGCGGAGCTGAGTAAACGCGTGAGCGTTTGCCAGCGCAGCGCGCAAGGCGCGAAGCGCCGCAGCGGCCGCCTGCGGAGCAGGCTGAACCCCTGACGGCCCACCCAAAGTAAGGAATACGAAATGAAAACAAATAGATACGGAATTAGCGGCAGCACATTAAAGATAATAGCAGCCATTTCGATGGTTCTCGATCATGTAAGCAGGATCGTCCTGACCAATGGAATCATGACTCACGCATCGTACAGTCAGATATCAGACGAACAGTGGGCGATTCTAAGCGAGGCTTCGGATGTGCTTCATGTTCTTGGCAGAATTGCATTTCCCTTATTTTGCTTTTTGATAGTTGAGGGATTTTTGCATACTCATGACTTAAAGAAGTACCTGCGAAATATGCTTGTCTTCGCAATCATTGCGGAGCCCATATACGATTTCGTCCAAACCGGGCAACTATTTGACCTTCGGCAACAAAATGTTATGTGTGAGCTCCTGCTTTCCTTGGTCTTTTTGATTGTTCTGGAAAAGATACAAAGTCTTTCAAAACGGAAAAGATACATCGCAGAAACTGCTCTGATTGTTTTGACAGCACTGGCAGCTGAATACACTAAACTAGATGGCGGTGTGTATGGCATTATGCTTGTGGCTGCATTCTATTTATTCCACGACAGCAAGGCCAAGATGTTCTTTGCTGCAGTATGTGCAGTGCTCCTTTCGTCATGCCATATAGTTGGCGGCGGATTTGAGTTTGCTACAGCTAATGTATTTAATCCTGATGTTGCTGCCGCGGTCGTTTCGTTGCTGCTTATCAATCTTTATAATGGTAAGCGAGGGCTGAAGCTCAAATATTTCTTCTACATTTTCTATCCGGCACATCTTGCTCTGCTTTATGGTGTCTCACTTATTGTTTTGAACTGTCTTTAAAAACTCTCAAACAAGTCTCTGAAAACGGAAACAAATTGACCCTAAGACTGCTTGTGAATTTCCGGAAGACCTGAGAGATGCGAGGATAGGCAACGAGGGCTGCAGAGAGATGCTTCTCAGTTCTCTGGCGGATCGCACGTATCTGTATGAGGATCACTTCCACACACTCATTAATAACAGTGATAAACACGGCAGATCCTCAAAACATGAGGCTGTGGAGGTCGAACGATGCTTCGAAAGCATGAATGGCAGCGAGAAAATGAGTTCGGAAGCGCCCTCTGGATGATCCAGCATAGAATAGAAAGCGATCGGCTCCGGCTGGTCGCTTTTTTGTTGCCGCGCCACGGGTTCGAACCCGAACTTCTCTATATATAAGAACGCTTGGCGAACAAAACCTGCCTTTTACCGACGGGAAACAAATAGCTGATGCTTTTGGAGTAAAGTGGCGCTCCAGAGATGACCGATGCCTTAACACCTATAAACCAGCTGGTCATCGCCAATATCAGAAGCCAATGCTTCAGTTTTAACCTCAGTGATGCGACTGAGGGGCCTATTTATTTGTGAACAAAATATGGAGTGCGCGATTCCCGCCCCCGGCGCCCCTCGGGTCTGGCAATATATCTCCTTGCCGCGCGGCCCGGTCGGACCGGATCAGCCGCAGAGCGTGCACCTTGAGAACCGGATACTGCGAGGATGGACACATTCAGTGTCGCATCCGGGCAGACATCGAACCATTTGAAATGGTCTAACTTGGATT
>DXLR01000035.1:0-39155 GCA_019414625.1 Collinsella sp. | reverse complement strand
CCAATCCCGCCGAGCCCGTGCTCGAGGTTGCCGACGGTTCCATCGACTTTGACCACGTGAGCTTTAAGTATTCCAAGCATGCGAAGCGCCAGGCGCTCGACGATATCGACCTGCACATTACGAGCGGCGAGACCATCGGCATCATCGGCGGCACCGGCTCGGCCAAGTCCACGCTCGTTAACCTCATCGCCCGCCTGTACGACACCACCGAAGGCGCTGTGCGCGTGGGCGGCGTGGACGTGCGCGACTACGACCTGGACGCGCTGCGTCACCAGGTCGCCATGGTGCTGCAGAAAAACGTGCTGTTTAGCGGCACCATCGCCGAGAACCTGCGTTGGGGCGACCCGAACGCCACCGACGAGGAAGTCCGCGAGGCAGCGCATCTGGCCTGCGCCGATGAGTTTGTCGACGGCTTCCCCAAGGGCTACGACACCTGGATCGAACAGGGCGGCTCTAATGTTTCGGGCGGTCAGAAGCAGCGCCTGTGCATTGCACGCGCCCTGCTGCGTCGCCCCAAGATCTTGATCCTGGACGACTCCACCAGCGCCGTCGACACCAAGACCGACGCCAAGATCCGCGCAGGGTTGGCAAGCTATCTGCCCAACACGACCAAGCTCATCATCGCCCAGCGCATCAGCTCCGTACAGGACGCAGACCGCATCATCGTCATGGAGGGCGGCCGAATCGCGCAGATCGGCAACCATGACGAGCTGCTTAAGACGAGCGAGATCTACCGCGAGACCTTTACCTCGCAAAACAAGATGTCTGCCGAAGGTACGCAAGACGCCGACGACGTCTCTGGCGACGCGAACACGGCGGCAGACAACACCGACATGACCGCAACGCAAGCTCAGACCCAGGAAGGAGGCGAGGCACATGAGTAAGGCAACGACCGCCGAGCGCGCGCTCAACCGTAAGGGCGGCACCATGTCGCGCCTCATCAAGACGCTCTTTGGCTTCTATCCCGTGCTTTTGCCCCTTGTCGTCGCCGGCGTGGTGCTCTGCGCCATCATCAACTCCATCGGCGCGACCTTCCTGCAGAGCGCCCTGCAAATTATTAGCGAATCGTGGCAGTCGGGCGATTGGGAAGCCGCGCAGCCCAAGATTCTGCAGCTCGTGACCACCCTCGCCTGCATCTACGGCGTCGGCGTCCTGTCCTCGCTCTTCTGGAACCGCGCCATGGCTATCGTCACGCAGGGCTCGCTCGAGAAGCTGCGCGAGATGATGTTCAACCGCATGCAGGACCTGCCGATCCGCTACTTCGACACGCACCAGCGCGGCGATATCATGAGCCACTACACCAACGACATCGACACGCTACGTCAGATGATCAGCCAGTCGCTGCCCAACCTGCTCATGACGATCATCATCATCGTCACGGTGTTCTTTATCATGCTGTACTACAGCGTGTGGATGTGCCTGGTCATCATCGCCGGCGTCGCCTTTATGACCTTTATGACCAAGCTGCTCGGCTCCAACTCCGCGCGCTTCTTCATTGCGCAGCAGACCGAGCTCGGCGTGGTCGAGGGCCATATCGAGGAAGTCATGAACGGCCAGAAGGTCGTCAAGGCGTTCTGCCACGAGTCTGCCGCCGAGGCCGATTTTGACGAGCGCAACGAAAAGCTCTTCGAGGTCTCCCAGAAGGCCAACATGTACGCCAACATCCTCATGCCCATCCTTATGAACCTGGGCAACCTGCTCTACGTGCTGGTCGCACTGGCGGGCGGCATTTTCCTGGCGCTGGGCGTGCCCAACCTGAGCATCTCGGGCATGGCGCTGTCCATCGCCGTCGTGGTGCCGTTCCTCAACATGACCAAGCAGTTCTGCGGACAGATCGGCCAGATCTCACAGCAGATCAACGCCGTGGTCATGGGCCTCGCCGGCGCCGACCGCATCTTTGAGCTCATCGACGAGGAGCCCGAGGCCGACGAGGGCTACGTGACACTCGTCAACGCGCAGGTGAACCCCGAAACCTGGGAGCTCGAGGAGGCCGACCACCACACCGGCATGTGGGCATGGAAGCATCCGCACCGCGCAACCGGCGAGATCGAGTACGTACCGCTGCGCGGCGACCTGGTCATGGATAACGTCGACTTTGGTTACACGCCCGACCACGAGGTGCTGCACGGCGTGTCCGTGTTTGCCAAGCCGGGCCAGAAGGTCGCGTTTGTCGGCGCCACCGGTGCCGGTAAGACGACCATCACCAACCTCATCAACCGCTTCTACGACATTGCCGACGGCAAGATCCGCTACGACGGCATCAACGTCAACAAGATCCGCAAGGCCGACCTGCGCCGAAGCCTGGGCGTCGTGCTGCAGGACGTGAACCTGTTCACCGGCACCGTGATGGACAACATCCGCTACGGCAACCTGGACGCCACCGACGAGGAGTGCATCGCAGCGGCCAAGCTCGCGGGCGCAGACGACTTTATCACCCGCCTGCCCGACGGCTACGACACCATGCTCACCGGCAACGGCGCACAGCTGTCGCAAGGCCAGCGCCAGCTGATCTCGATCGCCCGCGCCGCCGTCGCCGATCCGCCGGCGATGATTCTGGACGAGGCTACGTCGAGTATCGACACCCGCACCGAGGCCATCGTGCAGGAGGGCATGGATAAGCTCATGGAGGGCCGCACGACGTTTGTCATCGCGCACCGCCTGTCCACCGTGCGCAACTCCGACGCGATCATCTGTCTGGATCACGGCCGCATCATCGAGCGCGGCAACCACGACGAGCTGATCGCCAAGCGCGGGTATTACTACCAGCTGTACACGGGTGCATTTGAGCTGGAGTAGGAACGGTTACTGACGGAGGGTGCCCCGGGGCGTCGGGGTAATTCCTCCGTGCTCAAACATTCTCGCTTCGCTGCGAAACTGCGCGCGGAGGAAATACCCCGCCGCTCCGGGGCACCCTCCTGCGCGCAATCAGCCCGTTGTTTAAAACGGAATAAAGGTTAGTGAGGCCCTGGCCGTTTGGCCAGGGCCTCGTTTTGTTAGTCTTTTTGGGACGGGGCTTTTTGACTACTTTGAGGGTGCGCAGGCAGGGCGGCAAAAGTAGCTAAAAAAGCCCCGTCCCAAAAAGACTACCCGCGCCAAATGAGCTAGTTGAGGAGTTGGGCCATGGCGTTGACGAATTTTTGTACTTGGAGGGTGGACTCGAGCGGGTAGTGCAAGAAGACCGGCACCTCGCGGCCACATAGGAACGGCACGCCTACAAAAGCCGGGTGCACGCCCGACCATGCGCCGCAGGTGAGCACCGCGTCGCCCTTTTCCTCCGCCTCGTTAAAGAGCGCAAAGTCAAAACTGTCCACGTCGATCACGTCCACGCCGCCATCGGCCAAAAGATCGATGCGCAGGCTGTCCATGGCATCGTTGCCGTGGCGCAGTACGCGCAGACGCATACCCTCCAAGTCGGCAACCGTAATGCGATTCTTGCGCGCCAGCGGGCTCGTGCGCGGCAGATCGATATAAAACGGCACGTTGACAATGCGGAGCTTTTGGCAGGCATCACCCCAGCGTGGGGTAGAAAAACTCGATTGCACCACATCGACCTCGCGGCCCAAGCTACGCATGACGGTCTCGCGCTCGTCGTAGAGATCGCTTACCGGCACGATTTCAAATCGCAGCGACGGTTCCAGATCGTGGATGCCCGACCACATCGACAGCGTTTGGCGCCCCGGGCACATCATCGACACGCCCAGGCGCACGGCACCGCCATCGCCCGCCGCGCGTCGGGCACGGCGCAGCGCGTCCTCGGACTGCCGCATGATCGAGCGCGCGTCGTCCACCAGTAGTGCGCCGGCCGGCGTCACTTTGACGCCCGAGTGCGAGCGTTCGAACAGCGTGATGCCGAACTCGGTCTCGAAGCCCGACACCTGCTTGACGAGCGCCGGAGTCGACACGCGCAATTGTGCCGCCGCACGCGAGAAGCTTCCCAGCTCCGCAGCGGCCGATATGGCCTCAAGTCGTCGATCGTACACGTCAATCTCCCGTTTTCGCGCCCGTGGCCACATGGTGCCACAGGAGGTTGTTTTCGCAGGTCATGCGCTCAATTGAGAATAAACTGCATCGCACAGTGTATACCTATGGTTAACGCCATTCTAACAAATATGCAATTCACCTGCGCAAATGCAAAGCATACGATAACCAGCGAAAACCACGTGGGTCGGTTAATGGGAGCGACCCACCGGGAGGCATAAGAAGGGAAGTTCCTATGAGCAATTGGCTTAAGCTCGAGGGCGATGTCTGCGCTGTGACTGGAGCGCTCGGCGGCATGGGCGTCGAGATTTGCCGCGAGTTCGCCCGCAATGGCGCCAACGTCGTCCTGCTCGACCTGGACGAGGAGAAGGTCAAGGCCGCTGCCGCCGACCTCGCTGCCGAGTTTGGCATCCATGCCGAGGGCTACAAGATGAACGCCACCGACGAGGCCGAGGTTCAGGCCGCCGTCGACGCCACCATCGCCAACTTCGGCCGCGTCGACGTTCTCGTCAACACCGCCGGCATCCTGCGCTTCGCAGCCATGGAGGACCTGCCGCTCTCCGACTGGAACGAGGTCATCAACGTCAACCTCACCGGCTACTTCATCACCTCGCAGCGCTTTGGTCGCGAAATGATCAAGGCCGGCCAGGGTCGCCTGGTGCACATCTCGACCGTCGCCAGCCACTCTCCCGAGACGTTCTCGGGCGTGTACAGCTCCACCAAGGCCGGCGTCAACATGATGTCCAAGATGCTCGCCGCCGAATGGGGCCCCTACGGCGTGCGCTCCAACTGCGTCGAGCCCTGCTTCGTTAAGACCCCGATGTCGGCCAACTTCTACGCCGACCCCGAGGTCGAAAAGAGCCGCAGCCGTCTGATCGCCACGCGCCGCATCGGCGAGGTTAGCGATATCGCCAACGCCGTCATGTTCCTGGCGTCCACGCGCTCGGACTTTACCACCGGCGACGCCATCAAGGTCGACGGCGGCTTCTCCAACATGATGGGCGACCTCACCGCCAAGCCCGGCGGCCGTCGCGCCTATGCCGACAACTACCTTAAGAACAAGGGTGTCGAGCTCTGGTCCGATGAGTCCGGCGTCGCCAAGCCGACTGACCAGTAAACCAACCTGACAGGGAGGCCCCGCGGACACGCCCGCTCCTCCCCCGTATCGATTAGAAAGAGTCCAATGGCTTCCACCAACTCCAACAAGGGTCGCGCCGTCGTGCTTTCCGCCGCGTGCGTCACCATGTTCTTCATTAGCTCCATCGCGCTGTATTCCGTCGTGAGCAAGAATCTGCTCGCCGTCTACCCCGAGTGGTCGAGTGCCCTTACCTGGGCTTTCCCCGTCTTTCAGACCATCATGGCCGTGACGGGCATCTTCGCCGGCCGCATCTCCGATAAGATCGGCCCGCGCAACGTCGTGATCGCCGCCGCCGTGTGCTACGGCCTGGGCTGGTTCATGTCCGGTACCGTCACCGAGCCGTGGCAGTTCTACCTGTGGTTCTCGCTCGTCGCCGCCATCGGCAACGGCCTGGGCTACAACCCGGCGCTCACCACCGGCCAAAAGTGGTTCATCGACAAGAAGGGTCTCGCCTCCGGCATCACCCTGGCCGCTTCGACCGCCGGCCCCGCTGTGTTGTCCCCGGTGCTCGCCTCGCTGCTCATCCCGAGCCTGGGCATCTTTGGCGCCCTCAAGGCACTCGGCGTCATCTTCTTTGTGACAATCGCCGCCTCCGCCCTGTTCCTGAAGGCCCCGGAGGCCGGCTGGCTGCCCGAGGGCTTCGAGGCCCCCAGGGGTGGCGCGCACGCCGGCACCTTCGGCGACCTCACCCCGGGCGAGATGGTCAAGACCCCGCGCTTCTGGGTCCTCATCGTCACCTTCGCCTTTGCCGCCACCGCGGGCACCCTGCTCGTGGGCAAGGTTGCCTCCATCGCCGCCGTTCAGCTCTTCTCCGACCCCACGAGCGCCGCGGCCGTCGCCCTCGGCGGTGTGGTGGTCTCCGTCAACACCTGCGCCAACCTGGTTGGCCGTCTGTCCTTTGGCCAGATCATCGACAAGCTCGGCGCCTACAAGTCGCTGCTCATCAGCCTTGTCGTCACCATCGTCGCCCTCGTTATCATGTCGATGAGCTTTACGCAGTGCATGTTCTTCGTGGCGCTCGCCCTGCTCGGCTTTAGCTTTGGCGCTCTGCTCGTCATCTACCCGCCGCTCACCGGTGGCGCCTTTGGCACCAGCAACATCGGCGTCAACTACGGCATCATGTTTTTGGGCTACGCCGCTTCCACCTGGATCAGCCAGCCCATCACCGCCGTGCTGTATCACGCCGAGGCTGGCAGTGCCGCCTACCAGCAGTCCTTCTACGGCGCCATCGTGATCGCCGCCATCGCCGTCGTGCTCACCGTCTACATGATGGTCTCCGACAGCAAGAAGAAGTCCGCCTAGTTTTGCTTGATGCGGCAAAGACCGCCCCCTTGCCACATTCCACCGCCACCAGTATTAAGGAGTCGAAATGTCTGAGCTCAACCCCGTCCGCATTGCCGTTATCGGCGCCGGCGCCATGGGCCGCAACCACATCCGCTTTGTCACCGAGGAGCCCGAGGCCGAGCTCGTCGCCATCGCCGACGCCTTTGAGGGCGCCCGCGCCACGGCCGAGGCCGCCGGCGTGCCGTTCTATACCGATCCCGCCCAGATGATGGACGAGGTCAAGCCCGAGGCCGTCATTATCGCCACCCCCAACGACCTGCACCTGGGCGTTGCTCGCGAGGCCATCAAGCGCAACATCGTGCCGCTGGTCGAAAAGCCGATCTCCAACGATCTCGAGGATGCCCAGGCCTTCGCCGCCGAGGCCGAGACCGCCGGCGTGCCCGTGCTCGTGGGTCAGCACCGTCGCCACAACCCCTTCGTTAACAAGGCCAAGGAGATCATCGAGTCCGGCGAGCTGGGCAAGCTCACCGTGTCGAGCTTCCACTATATGATCTATAAGAATGACGAGTACTTC
The DNA here is from genome assembly GCA_019414625.1 of Collinsella sp. Taxonomy (GTDB): domain Bacteria; phylum Actinomycetota; class Coriobacteriia; order Coriobacteriales; family Coriobacteriaceae; genus Collinsella. The sequence goes on along the minus strand of DXLR01000035.1, from coordinate 32,181 downwards.
GATGTCGAGTGGCGCCGCAAGAAGGGTGCCGGCCCGATCCTGGTCAACCTGGTGCACGACGTCGACCTGCTCCGCTACCTGCTGGGCGAGCCCGTTGCCGTCCAGGGTATGCAGTCCAGCGCCGCCCGCGGTTTTGAGACCGAGGACTCCGCCGTGGTCAACGTTCGTTTTGCCGATGGCGCGCTCGCGAGCATGACCATCTCCGACGCCACCGCCAGCCCCTGGAACTGGGAGGCAACCGCTCGCGAGGATCCGCAGTACCGTCCCTTCGACGCCGACGCCTACTTTATCGGCGGAACCTTGGGCGCCCTGTCGCTGCCCCGCCTGCACCAGTTCTCCTACGACGGCGCCTCCAACTGGCACAAGCCGCTGCAGATGGAGATTCCGGCCGTGGACCCGGCACTACCGCACAAGATGCAGCTCAAGCACTTTGTGAAGGTCGTCCGCCGCGAGGTTGAGCCCGTCGTGACCCCCGCCGATAACGTCAAGACGCTCACACTTCTCAACGCCATCAAGGAGGCCGCCGAGACCGGCCAGCTCGTCGAGCTGTAATGCCTTAGGCCTGACCGCGGCAAAACTCATGCCGAGCCCCTCGGTCCGCCACCAACAAGCCCCTCTTCTTTGCCCCACGAGCAGCCTCCTGCCCGCGGGGCTTTTTGCACCTCAGCTTGATTCGTTCGCCACGAAATGGGCCTATCTACTACGTTTAACCGATTACCCCCAACCATACCGAATTTCGCGAAATAAAAACCGCAGGTAGACGGCTTGCGTATTTTCGGAAAACCGGGGGATGGTCGACCCATACGGGTTAAACGTAGTAGATAGGTCATTTTCGTGGCACGGCCCAAAACAGTCTTTTGGGACGGGTGGTATCCTTGGTAGCTCTGTGCTGCAAACGCACCTTTACCGCAAGGAGTTTCATGGATCTTATCGCCCAGCTCGCCCGCGAGCTCAACCTTAAGGCCGCCAACATCGAGGCGGCCGTCAAGCTCATCGACGAGGGCAACACCATCCCCTTTATCTCGCGCTACCGCAAGGAAGCCACGGGCGGCATGGACGACGTCGCCCTGCGCACACTCGACGAGCGCCTGTCTTACCTGCGCAATCTTGAGCAGCGCAAAGAGGACGTCATCCTGCTCATCGATGCCCAAGGCAAACTCACGCCCGAGCTCGAGCAGCAGATTCGCGAGGCCACGCAGCTCCAGCGTGTCGAGGACCTCTACAAGCCCTACCGCAAAAAGCGTATGACCCGCGCGCAGAAGGCCCGCGAGGCAGGCCTGGAGCCGCTTGCCAACATGATCATCATGCAGGCATCCGCCAAGGGCAGCGCACTCGACGCCGCCGCGGTATACGTCAATGATGAGGCCGGCTTCGACACGCCCGAAAAGGCGCTCGCCGGCGCCGCCGACATCGTTGCCGAGACGGTGGCCGAAGACCCTGAGAACGTCGCCGACCTGCGCGCCTTTACGCAAAACACCGCCGATATCGTCGTCGAGGCTACCGACCCCGCCGAAAAGACCCCCTATGAGCCGTACTACAGCTATGATGAGCCACTGCGCCGTATACCCAACCACCGCGTGCTGGCTATCGACCGCGGTGAACGCGAGGGCAAGCTCCGCGTGCGCGTAAACGTCGACGGCGCTGCCGCCACGGCACGCCTCGGCAGCCGTTGGCCCCGCCGTCAGGGCGTGTTTGCTCCCATCTTCGATGCCGCCATCGCCGACGGCTACAAGCGCCTCATGGCCCCCTCGCTGGAGCGCGAGGCCCGCGCCAAACTCACCGTTCGCGCCCAGACCGAGGCCATCAACGTCTTTGCCAAGAATCTCGAGGGTCTGCTCTCGGCACGCCCCGTGCGAGGCGCCCGCGTGCTCGCGCTCGACCCGGGCTACCGCACCGGCTGCAAGGTCGCCGTCATGGACGAGACCGGCAAGCTGCTCGACCACGGCGTGGTCTACCCCACCAAACCGCGCCACGACGTCGCCGGCACTAAGCGCGAGCTCGCCCGCCTCGTCAAGAAGGACGACGTCAACACCATCGTCATCGGCAACGGCACCGCCAGCCGTGAGACCGAGGAAGTCGTCTCGGAGTTCATCGCCGAGCAGGCGCCTGGGCTGCGATACACCATCGTCAACGAGGCCGGCGCGTCGGTGTACTCCGCCTCCGAGCTCGCCAGCCAGGAATACCCCGACCTGGACGTCACCGTGCGTGGCGCCATGAGCCTGGGCCGTCGCCTGCAAGACCCGCTGGCAGAGCTCGTCAAGATTCCGCCCCAGTCCATCGGCGTTGGCCAGTACCAGCACGACCTTGACCAGGCCGAGCTTTCACGCACCCTGGGCCACGTGGTGGAGGACGTCGTCAACCGCGTGGGCGTCGACGTCAACACCGCGAGTGCGAGCCTGCTGGGCTACGTGTCGGGCATCACGCCGAGCGTGGCCAAAAACATCGTGGCCTACCGCGAGGAAAACGGCGCCTTTACCGATCGCCGCCAGCTTAAGAAGGTCCCCAAGCTGGGACCCAAGACATATCTCAACGCCGCGGGCTTCCTGCGCATCAGCGGTGGCAAGAACCCGCTCGACGCGACAAGCGTCCACCCCGAGAGCTACGAGGTGGCCACGTCCGTCCTGGAACGCGCAGGCGTTAAAGCCAGCGAGCTCAGCCGCGGCGGCGTGCCCGACATTGAGCGCCGTCTGGGCAGCATCTCGGCGCTGGCAAGCGACCTGGACTGCGGCACCCTGACGCTCATCGACATTGTCAACGAGCTCAAGAAGCCCGGTCGCGACCCGCGCGACGACGCGCCCGAGGTGGTCTTTAGCCGCTCGGCACTTTCCATCGACGACCTGGAGCCCGGCATGGAGCTCAAGGGCACGGTGCGCAACGTCGTCGACTTTGGTGCCTTCGTCGACGTGGGCGTGCACCAGGACGGCCTCGTGCACATCTCCAAACTGGCCAACCGCTTCGTCAAGCACCCGAGTGATGTCGTGCGCGTCGGCGACACGGTAAAGGTGTGGGTCGAGAAGGTCGATCGCGACCGCAAAAAGATCTCCCTCACCATGGTGCAGGGGAAGTAAACCGCCAAAGCAAGGGTCCCCCCCCCCTCACGCGACGTGCAAAATCGCGAGTATTCTGCAAATTCCACCGTTCCGGATGCCCCTCAGAGACGAAAAAGCAAAAAACAGCCCCCGTTTTAGCGTCGTCAGAGCCAAAACGGGGGCTGTTCCGTGCTTCAACCAGCTGGTAAAAATCTTTACCTTGCTGAATACTCTCAATTTTGCACGTCGCAGGCGGGGGTACCTTTGCCCACGGCAGGATTGGAGGCCGATCACCAACCTACCGGCAAGCTCGTGTCGGCAGCCCCGGCCTTTCCTTTGCCTAGCGCGACCCTCGCGAAGCACGTGAGCGATAGGGAAAGGAAAGGCCGGGACGAACAACCCGCGGCGCAGCCAGTGCTCGCGTTACGGCAGAATATGGAAGCCGAGCGAGGCGATATCCTTGGCAAAGCCGCGGACGGTGTCGAGCGAGACCTCGTACGGATCGCGGCCGATGTTCTTACGCTTGGCCAGGATGTTGTTGGGCACCGTAATAATCTGGCAACCGCAGGCCTCGGCCTGGTAAATATTGATGAGCTCGCGCGTGGATGCCCACAGGACCTCACAGTTAGGCTTGGCGGCGACCTTCTTGACCGACTCCGTCATAAACGGAATGGGGTCGACGCCGGTGTCGGCGATGCGGCCGGCAAAGAGCGAGATGATGGACGGCGTCTCGGCGTCAACGGCCTCAACCATCTCGTCGACCTGCTTAGGCGTAAAGATGGTAGTGACGTTGACCTTGATGCCGTCGGCCGAAAGCTTGCGGACCAGCTCGGCGGTGGACTCGCCCTTGGTGGTCACGCACGGGATCTTAACGTAGACGTTCTCGGCCCAGGTAGCGATCTCGCGCGCCTCGACCTCCATGGTCTCGACGTCGTCGGCAAAGACCTCAAACGACACGGATACATCGGTGATGTGGGCCAGGACCTCCTTGGCAAACGCGCGGTAATCCGTCACGCCGCCCTTCTTCATAAGGGACGGGTTGGTCGTGAAACCCTGAACGTTGCCGTTCTCGTACATGTCGAGCATGCCCTCGAGGTTTGCACCGTCAGCGAACACCTTGATTGCCATCTGCCTGATTCCTTTCGCTTGCACATGGGCGTTGCACTGCTAAACACTTTACCTACGTTTATCAAGGCGTGAGCTGCGGGTTTTTATCTTCTCGGCGAACGGTATAAACACCTCAGTGTTTGGATTGATAAATCGATTGAGCATGCAAAAGCAAAGAGTCGCAGTTTGAGCAAACGTCAGAACGCGGGATTCATTAGATGAGGCCGAAATGCTGCATCGCTGTGACGGTGCCGTCGTGTTCGACATCGTCGGTCACGTAGTCGGCGACCGCCTTGACCTCGGGCATGGCGTTGCCCATGGCGACAGCCGTCTCGACCGCAGCGAGCATGCCCAGGTCGTTGCCCGAATCGCCAAAGCCAAAAGTGCGCGCATTTCCCTCGCGGCCCAGATACGCCAGCGCTCGCGCCACGCCCACGCCCTTGTCAATACCCTTGGGACTCAGCTCGCGGTTCTGACCACCGGTGTTGCACAGCTCAAAGTTGCGATTGATAAAGCCGTCATCGTTGGCTACACGAGCCAAACTGGGCACATTGAGGCATACCTTGCCCACGCGCAAGCTGCCGTCGATGCGCATCTCCTCGGCGCTGTGCACCACAGAGGTACCGATTAAAGACGAGCGCTCAACGCCCACAGGCTCCAGCGCAAAGGTCGCAGCATTGGACTCGAAAAAAACCTCGATGCCGGCATCCACAACGCGATGCGCAAGCTCCTCAACAATGTCTTCGTCAAAGCAGTCCTCATGCACCACGCGGCCCTCGACCTCGAGCGTCGCCCCCGCCATGGCAACGATACCCGCCGGGTTCAGCGCGCGCAGGCCATCGGCAATCAGCCACAAGGGGCGACCCGTGCAGATAAATGCCCGGTGACCCGCATTGCGCAGGCGACCAAATGCATCGATAACGGACTTCGACGGATGGACTGCATTGAAGTCCTTATCGGTCATATCGTCGGGATCGAACGACGTCAGCGTGCCGTCCACGTCAAAAAAGAGCACAGCGGGTTCGGGACACGCATCAATCATATGGGTTCCTTTCGAGGATAAGGGCAAACGAAGCATCCATCATATAATGGAGCGACGCAACCAGAGAGGTCACCCATGGAATTTTACGCAAGCTGCCCCGAGGGCTTTGAGTCCGCACTCGCCGATGAGCTTAAACGCCTCGGGCTTTCGCATGTTCGCCGGCTGAGGGGCCGCGCCACGTTTGAGGGCGAGCTCGAAGAAGGCTACCGCGCCTGTCTGCGGTCGCGCCTGGCGAGCCGCGTGTTCGTGGTACTCGGGCGCTTTGAGGCGCAGGATGCCGACGAGCTGTACGATGGCGTTTACGACATCGCCTGGGAGAGCATCGTCCGCCCCGGCGCCACCATCGCCATTACCGCCCGCGGCGTGACCGAGCAGCTGCGCAACACGCGCTTCTCGGCCCTGCGCGCCAAGGACGCATTGTGCGACCGCCTGGCCGAGACCACGGGCCGTCGCGCCGACGTCGATGCCGCCGACCCCGATGTTCACCTACTGCTTTCGTTGCGCCAGCGCCGCGCGAGCATAAGCCTAGACCTTTCGGGCGACCCGCTGTTCAAGCGCCTGCCGCCCGCGGCGACCCGTGCCGGCGAGGGCGCGCACGTGCTGCGCCCCGACTACGCCGCTCTGGTGCTGGCGCAGGTCGGCTGGACCGCACTGTGCGAGCGCGAGCTGACGGCCGATGATTACGAGAATGAAGCCCTGCCCACGCTGATCGATGCCTCGTGCGCCGGCGGCGGTCTGCTGCTGGAGGCCGTGAATATTCTGACCGACCGCGCCCCGGGCGCCGCACGCGAGCGCTGGGGCTTTGAGGGCTGGCAGCTGCACGACGCCGCCCTGTGGGAGCAGCTGCTTGCCGAGGCGCGCGAGCGCGAGGCGGCAGCGCGCGAGCGCCAAGCGCGCATCGTGGCCGTGGATGTTGACCCCGCCGCCCGCAAGACCGCTGAGCGCATGGTTAAATGTGCCGGCTACAAGCGCTTTGTCGATTTTTGCGCCGCCAAGTCCGCCACCGTACTGGACCACGCGGGCGCTGTCGCCGGCGCCGCCGTGGTCGCGGATACGACCGAGACACCGCTTTCGCTCATGCATGACACCATGACGCTCATCGGCGAGTTGCGCCGCGCGCCCGAGCTTGCCGCGGCGCCGGTCGCCGCGCTCACCCGCGACGGATTGCTGGCCCGCGCGCTCCACACCGAGCCCGAGCGCTCGATCGCCGTCATGCCCAACAACGAAGAGGCGACCGTCGAAGTCTGGCCTTCGCTCGACCACGCCGCCGCAGTGTTTGAGGCTGCGACCAGCGCGGATGCTGAGGGCGAGACCGCGGACGCCGACGACGTCATCAGCGACGAAGCCCCCGCCCCCGCCATGCCCGAGCCTGCTGCCACGCTCGACCTGGGCGACGGCAAGCCGCTGCCCGTGCTCATCCCCGAGTCCGAGCAGTTCGCCAACCGCCTGCGCAAAAACGCCCGCCTGCGTCGCAAGTGGGCAAAGCGCGAGGGCGTGAGCTGCTACCGCGTCTATGATGCCGACCTGCCCGACTACTCCGCCGCCATCGACCTGTACGAGGGCTGCCCGCAGACGCCGGGCCGCTGGCTCGTCATCGCCGAGTACGCCGCACCCAAGACCATCGATCCTGCGCTGGCCCAGGCCCGCATGCTCGACATCTTGGCCATCGCGCCGCGCATCCTGGATGTTCCGGCCGAGCACGTGCACGCCAAGGCCCGCATGCGCTCGCGCGGCGGCTCGCAGTACGGCAAGCAGGGCGCCGGCAAGGGCGGCCCGGGCGAGCGCGCCAACATCGCGCGCCGTCGCCTGCCGCTCATCGAGGAGGGCGGCCTTACCTTTGCCGTCAACTTTGACGACTATCTGGATGTGGGCATCTTCCTGGACCACCGCGTCACCCGCAACCTAGTGCGCGAGCACGCCAAGCAGGCGCGCCGCTTCCTCAACCTGTTTGCCTACACCGGCACTGCCACCTGCTATGCGGCAGACAGCGGCGTCGAGGAGACCGTGACGGTCGACCTCTCCAACACCTATCTGGACTGGGCCGAGCGCAACATGCGCCAGAACGGCTTTGTGGGGCCTCAGCATCATTTTGTGCGCGACGACGTGCTCGCCTGGATTCGCGACCAGCGCCAAACGCGCAACCGCTGGGACCTGATCTTTGTCGACCCGCCCACGTTCTCGAACTCGTCCAAGATGGGCCGTCGCACCTGGGATGTTCAGCGCGACCATGTTGAGCTTTTGGCCGGCGTGTCGCGCCTGCTCGCACAGGGCGGCCATGCCATCTTTAGCTGCAACCTGCGCGGCTTCCGCCCCGAAACGCGCAAGCTCGCGCGCGCGGGCGTCGTGCTGGAGGACATTACGGCGCAGACCATCCCCGAGGACTTCGCGCGCAACCAGAAGGTGCACCATTGCTATATCGTGCGCCGCCTGCCCATCGAGGACGCCATGGCCGAAGCCGGCTTTAGCGCCGAGGAAATTGCCGAGCGCGTCGAGGAACTACGCAACCCCGAGGCCCGCAAGCCTCGCGCAGCAGCACCCGCGCACGCGCAGGCCGGCGACCGAGGGCCGCGCGGCGACGGCAAGCCCTCCCCCGCCGGCAAGCCCAAAAAGAAGAAGTTCTACGCCAGCAAGCCCAAGGACAAATAACAAAGTTGCGGTGGAATACGGACTGTTTTGCCTGGAATTAGGCAAATTTAGACCGTATTTCACCGCAACTCATATTGGGATGGTGGTTGGCGATCTAGCCTTGGATGACCAATCGGTAGCCGATACCCACGTGCGTCTGGATGTAGCGCGGGTGCGCGGGGTCGGACTCGATCTTCTTGCGCAACGTGCCCATAAAGACACGCAGGCTCGCCAGGTCGCTCTTGGTCGCCGTACCCCAAATCTCGTGCAGGATAAATTGGTGCGTCAGCACCTTGTCGGCGTTGTGTGCCAGCAGGCACAAGAGCTTGTACTCGATCGGCGTCAGATGCAGCTCCTCGCCATCCATCGTGGCGATGCCGGCATCAAAATTGATATGCAACTCGCCGGTATCGAACGAGCCCTCGGAGACAACACCGCCCGCCTGCGCATACGAAAGGCGCCTGAGCGTGGTGCGAATGCGCGCGAGCAGCTCCTCGACCGAAAACGGCTTAGTCAGGTAGTCATCGGCGCCGGCATCGAGCGCTCGGATCTTGTCCGCGTCCTCGCTGCGCGCCGAAACCACGATGATCGGCATGCCCGACCACGCGCGCACCGACTCCACCACCTTGACGCCGTCCATATCGGGCAGGCCCAGATCGAGCAGCACAATGCTCGGCGCCTGCGACGAAGCGGCGGCGATGGCGGCGTGGGCGGTCTCCACAGCCATATGGCGCAAACCGTGCGCCTCGAGCGCGGCGACGATAAGGTTGCGGACGGCGGGATCGTCCTCAACGACCAAGATGAGCGGTTTCACGGCAGAGTTCGGCACAGCGCTACTCCTTATCAAGCGAAACGTCGGCGGCGGGAAGCTCAATCGTAAAGACCGAACCGTGAGGGTCCGCCGCGGTAACCTCTATGCTACCGCCATGTGCCAGCGCAATGGAGCGGCAGAGCGAAAGCCCCAAGCCCACACTGCGGCAGCTGTCGGCCAGGCCATGGTTGGCGGTGTAGAACGACTCAAAGATTCGCTCGCGGTCCTCGGGCGCAATGCCCGGGCCATCATCAGCAACCGAGCACGCCACGCATCCATCATGGACGCCAATCGAGATTACGATATGCGAGCCCGCAGGCGTATAGGCGATGGCGTTGTTCACCAGATTGACCACCAGCTGCACCATCAGGCGCGCGTCGACGTTGACGAGCGCCGGCTCATCGCACGCCACTACCTTAAGGTCATGCTCGCGCACAGCCGGATTTACATGACGCAGCGCCTCCTCGACGATATCGTCCATGAGCTCGAGCGTGGTCGACAGGTGCATGCCGCCGCCCTCGAGCTTGGTGATGGCGAGCAGATTCTCGACAGTGGCGTTGAGCCATTGCGCGTCCGAGCGAATGGATAGGAGCATGCCGCGGCGTGTCTGGTCGTCGAGCACGGCCGTGCCGGTCGAGCCCTGGTCGAGCAACACGTCGGCATTACCCGAAATACTGGTGAGCGGAGTACGCAGGTCGTGCGAGATGGAGCGCAGTAAGTTGGCACGCAGCTGTTCGTTTTTGGCGAGCACCGCCGCTTCCTCGCGAGCCTCCATGGCGCGGGCGCGATCGAGCGCCAGCTCGCCTTCGCTCACGATGGCATCGGCAAGCGTCCGCTCCTCGGGTGTCAGCGCATCGGGCTCGGCGACAATGGCGAACACCCCCACCACCGAGGCGGGATCACCCGCGCGCACCATGGTGTCGCCCGAGCGCACGGTCAGGTATATGCCGTAGAACGCCGAGGCGCCATAGGTGGCATCGAGCGGCGTTCCCACATAGGCGGACGCCGAGAGCCGCGGCGGCATCTGCGGCGCCAGCTGGTGTACCGGCGCGGCATCGCCCACGGCCGTGTACGTCGTGCGCGGCAGCAGGTCATCGTTATCGGCATCGGCGCTATACCACACGACCGGACAGTCCGAAAGACGCGCCAGCTGCGTTGCCATAGCGTGCACAATCTGTTGCTGATCGCCACACCGCTGCAGCATGCGGTTGGTCTCGAGCACCATCTGCGTGCGACGGTCGCTGGCGGCAGCCTGCGCCAAGGCGCGGCGCAGGGCCAGCGCGATTGAGCTCGATACGAGCGAGACCGCAAACATGATAAAGAACATGCCGGGATAGACGCGGTCGATAAACGACAGCGCGTAGCGCGGGTCGACAAACAAGAAGTTGTAGAGCGCCACGGCGGCAGCCGAGCTCAGCAGGCAGTACAGGCGGCTCCAGGTAAAGAAAGCGCACAGCTGCACGGCGAACACATAGACGATCATGATGCTCGGCGCGAGCCCCGGATGGTCGAGCAGCGCGCCCACAATCGTCGCCGCGACCAGCAGTCCCGCTGATACGCAGGCGTCATACAGAGGGCTGCGACGCGTCAGCGTCGTGCGCCGCCACCAAAAGTTCTCGGCAATATCGCCGTCCGTATGGACGTCCATCAGCGCACCGCCCCTCTCTCAAAAACAAAAACCGCCACAAAGGGGACAGGCACCTTTGTGGTGGTGGCCTCCTTGTGGTGGTTTCAAGTGTATAGCCTTTGCAGCCCGCGGTCGCTAGACAAACAGCAGACGTCGACTACGGACGCTCGTCGGGAGCCAGGCGCTGCATCTTGCTCACGGCCTTAAACTTGGTGAACAGCGGCACGTACTCAAAGCTCACGTTGGAGTTCTCCAGGCCGTACCAGCGCGCGGGAGTGCCGGCAGCGCGGCGGATGATGTACTTGAGCGTGATGGCCGTACGCTCGCTGGGCTCCACGTCGCTTTCGGGCGCCAGAAGCTTGCGGATCATGACGAACTTAAACGTGCCGATGTTGCCCGGATCCTTGTAGACCGAGTAGTCATGCGTCTGTGCCGGCAGCTCGCCGCTGGCAGCCAGATCCTGAACAACCTGACGCAGATAGGCATTGACGCGCTGGTTGATCTTGTAGCCCAGATACAGATGCACGCGGAACACGTAGTCGGTGCCGAACGTCTCGACCGAGTAGGCAAAGGTATGCGGCTCCTCCATGGTCTCGACATTCACGAACCACCAGGCGCGAGCGCGCTTGGGGTGCTTGTCCAAGATCGAGTAGACGATATCGCGGTCGATGTAGTCGGTATTGGTGTCCTTGGTCAGGTACACGATGTTGTCACTCATAAGCTCGTAGCGATCGTCGTCGCGCAGGCGCTTGAGCTGCGGCAGGTAGCTGCGCAGCGGCAGCAGCGTAAACTGGCGCTGCTCAACAGCCGTACCGTTGTACCAGCACACCATGATGCCCATGATGAGCGCGGCCATGAGGATGGTGAAATAGCCACCGTGGAAGAACTTGGTGAGCGAGCTCACAAAGAAGAAACCCTCGAGCATGAGGAAGAAGACGGCAAAGATCCACGGCGCGATCTTGAGCTTGCGTTCCACGTGCAGATAGAAGAAGAGCAGCAGCGTCGTGCACATCATGGTCAGGGTAATAGCCAAGCCGTACGCAGCCTCCATGTGCGCCGAGTTCTGGAACAACAGCACCACGATGACGCAGCCCACGAGCATGACGTTGTTGACCATGGGGATGTAGAGCTGGCCCTTGGTCTCGGCAGGATAGAAGACCTGCATATGCGGCATGAGGTCCAGGCGGCTGGCCTCGGACACCAGCGAGAATGCGCCGGTGATGAGTGCCTGCGAAGCGATGATGGCCGCGACGGTGGAAAGGCCGACGGCAAAGGGACGCAGGCCCGGGGTGAGCATCTGGTAGAAGGGGTTGAGGTCGGCGATGCCCATGAGCTCCGGGTCGCCGGCGTTGTTGATAAGCCACGCACCCTGACCCATGTAGGACAGCAGCAGGCAGCACTTAACGAACGGCCAGGTGGCGTAGATGTTGCCGCGGCCCACATGGCCCATGTCGGAATAGAGCGCCTCGGCACCGGTGGTGGCCAGGAAGCAGCTGCCCAAGATCATGATGCCCGCATGGTTGTTGGGGCTCAGCAAAAAGCCGATGCCACGCAGCGGGTTGAGGCACAAAAGCACCGCGGGATACTGGAAGACAAAGAACAGACCCGTACCGCCCAGGAACAAAAACCACAGCGTCATGATGGGGCCAAAGGCGTGGCCAATCTTGGCCGTGCCGATGCGCTGCACCAAGAAGAGCGCGATGATGATGGCAAGCGTGATGGCGACGACACGACCCTGGTCGTCACCGAGCACGGCATGGACCGCCGGGATGGTGCGCAGGCCCTCGATGGCCGTGGTGACGGTAACGGCAGGCGTCAGGATGCCGTCGGCGAGGAGCGCCGCGCCGCCCAGCATGGCGGGGATGATGAGCCACTTGCCGCAGCGCTTGACCAGGCTGTACAGGGCAAAGATGCCGCCCTCGCCGTGGTTGTCGGCGCGCAGCGAGATCAGCACGTACTTGACGGTCGTCAGCAGCGTGACCGTCCACACGACAAGGGAGAGCGCGCCGAGCACGAACTCCTGCGTGACGCTTCCGATGCCGCCGTTGCCGGCAACGAGCGCCTTGGTTACATACATGGGGCTGGTGCCGATATCGCCATACACCACGCCCAGCGTGACGAGCATCGCCGAGATGCTCACAGGAATCGCAGCGTGCGAGGCTACTTCCTTTGCCTTTTGTTCCATAAGCCGGTTTCCTCCCAATTTTAACGTTCGACGGGATTATATGTAATCAGCCCATATTTTAATGGCACCGTTTTCCCAGCTAGATAAACATTTATGCGGCCTTTAGGCCACCGCGGCGATATGGAATGTGACAAAGGGACGCCCCCTTTGTCACATTCGTCATTTTCCGAGCCAGTTTTTGAACCACCACTCCATAGAGCGGCTCATCTCGGCCATAAAGGGGCTCGTGTGCTTACGGGTGTAGATGTCGATGACGCGCTCGCCCACCTCGCGGGCGTGCGGGCGAAACATCGCATCCATCTCGGCCACCTGCGCATCCATCGTCGCGGCGTCGGCGCGACAATAACGCTCCTCGTGCACCAGGTTCACCACGGGATGCGCGATTGCCGGGCGCTCCTTACGGGGCGTGCCGATGATGAGCATCGACAGCGGCATGGTATAGGCAGGCAAGTCCAGCAGTGCGGCAACTTCCTCGGCGTTCTCGACGATATCGCCGATATAGCAGCTCCCCAGCCCCAGAGATTCGGCGGCGACCACGGCGTTTTGAGCGGCGATCACGGCATCCTGCGCCGCGATGGCAAAGTCGCCCAAACCCGGCGCGCGGCGGGGCGCCTTGCCCACGCGCTCGACAAACTCGGGTTCAAAGCAGCCCACGTGCTCAAACAGATCGATCCACTTGGCATAATCGACCACAAATATAAGTGCCCAGGGCGCCTTGGCGATCATGGGCTGGTGATCGCACAGGTCGGCCAGACGGTCCAGCGTAGCCTGCTCGCGAATGCTCACGATGGAGTACATCATCATGGCGCCCGCCGACGGTGCGCGACTCGCCGCATGCAAGATCGCCGCCCGCTGCTCGTCGGTCACCGCCACGGGACGGTCGTTGTCATCGCGCGCAAAAGCGCGCGTGGACGAACGGTGCTCCAAAATGTCCAGTACCGCGTTGCCCGTAGTCTCGACCGGATAGCCGTACGTATCCACGCCCGCAGCTCCGTCGCCGCCCATGTCCGCCTCGCAAACCTGCTCGCTCATCGCCCTACCCTCGCCATTTCTTTAAGAAGCCTTTACGTTTCCGTGTAATTCCCGTCCATTATCGCGCAGGTCGCCACTACATTGCGCCACACCGCCACACGCGCGCGTTAATATGGCTGGTTGTTGTGCGCAGCCACCAATCGCTGCGCATATCTTGGTAACAATCGGGTAAATCCCCGCTTTCGTAGGTTTTAGTTTGTGAGGAGTCTCAGCATGTTCGCTGCTGCCATCTCGCTCGTCGGTCTTGCGGCGACCGTCTACCTTGTCTTGCGCGAGGCCAAGGCCATTTGCGCAAAGTCGGGCACCGTTGCCAAAAGCGCTCTTGGGTGGAGCGTCGCCTTCGGCCTGTTCCAGCTCTTTTTGACCATTTGGGGCGCCATTGGCCTCGTCGCTCAAAACGAGCCGCTCGCCTTTGTGATGCTCATCCTGACCAACGCCATTCTCACCGGATGCGCTTGGGCCAGCATCGCCCGCGACCGCATCGCCCCGCGCGTCTTTGCGTTCGCCTCGGCCGACGCTCCCGCCCCCACTGGCAAGCTCGCCCGCCTGCGCGGCGCCTTTGTGGGCAAACCGCTCGTCGCCGCCGTCCTGTGCCTGCTGCTCGCCGGCGTCTTTGCGCTGCTGGGCATGGAGGTCTCGTCCAACCACGACTTTACCTGGGTCTACCCCCTGTGCATCCTGCTCGAGTGGGCCATCATCACCACGCTCATGGTCGGCCTGTTCTTCCTGTTCCAGCGCCACGGCGCAGCTCCCGCGGTCCTGGCCTTTGCCCTCTTTGTCCTGGGCATTGCCGAGTTCTTCGTCATCACGTTTAAATCCATGCCCATCCAGCCGGGCGACCTTTCGGCCATCTCCACCGCCGCCGCAGTCGCCGGCACCGGCTACACCTTCTCCATCTCGTTGTTCTGCGTGCTGTCCATGGGCTTTACCGCCATCGCCATGCTGCTATGCGAGTACGCCGGCCTGGTGGCACCGCACCGTCAGAAGGGTGCCGTCAACGCCAAGCGCATGCTGCTCATCAACCTGCTCGTGGCGGTGCTGTGCCTGGGCGGCGTGACCGCGCATGTCACGCTTATCGACTACTACAACACCCTCGGCATCACCGTCTACACCTGGCGTCCGCTCGAGAGCTACTGGCGCGAGGGCTATCTGCCTGCCTTTATTAGTGCAGCACAGTCCATCAAGCCGCCCAAACCCGCCGACTACTCCGTCGACGATGCCAAGGCCACGCTCAAAAAGTACGCCAAGGCCTACGACAAGTCCGACGCGGCCAAGAGCGACGAGCGCGCCGCCGCAAAGGAGCAATTCGACAGCGAGAAGCCCACGGTCATCGCCATCATGAACGAGACCTTCTCGGACCTGTCCATCTACCAGAACATGCGCGCCGGCTACGAGGGCCCGCAGTACTTTAAGAACCTGTCCAACTGCCTCAGCCGCGGCAAGCTCTACGTGAGTGCCTACGGCGGCGGCACCGCCAATACCGAGTTTGAGTTTATGACCGGCAACTCCATGGCCAACCTGGGTTCGGGCGTGTACCCCTACACCATCTACAACATGGAGACGACCGGGAACCTGGCAGAGCAGTTCAAATCGCTCGGCTATTCCACCACGGCCATGCACCCCAACCACGCCACCAACTGGAACCGCGAGAACGTCTATAAGGACTTTGGCTTTGACCAGTTCCTGTCCATCAACGATTTCCAGGGCGCCGATACCCTGCGCGGCATGGTGACCGACCAGGCTACCTACGACAAGATTCTGGAGCTGCTCGACCAGAACGCCGACCCGCAGTTCATCTTCGATGTGACCATGCAGAACCACTCGGGCTACGACACGGGCCTGCTGCCGGCAGATAAGCAGATGCACCTCAACATCGACACGACCGATCTGGACGCCAAGACCGTCGAGGACGGCACGCTGTCCGATGTCGACGAGTACGTCTCGTGCATCGAGCAGTCCGACCAGGCGCTGCGCTACTTCCTCAACGCCTTGAGCAGGCTTGACCGCAAGGTGGTCGTGGTGTTCTGGGGCGACCATCAGCCGTTCTTCCCGTCCAAGTTCAACGATAAGTGGTTTACCGACGAGGACGACGCCACGCATCAGGAGCGCTTGTGGCAGACTGACTACATCATCTGGGCTAACTACGACGTTGCCGGTTGCGACCAGACGAGTGAGGTCGACGACCTGTCCACCAACTACCTGTCCACCCAGCTGATGCAGCTGATCGGCGCCCCGCTTTCCGACTATCAGAAGGCGCATATGACACTGCGCGAGTCGCTGCCCGCCATCAACTCCGTGGGCTACGAGGACGCCAGCCTGCGCTGGGCGCTCTCCTCCAACGTCACCGGTGACGACGCCGCTGCCGCAGCCGCCACCAAGGCGCGCGAGGATTACGCCAAGATGCAGTACTACGAGATGTTCCGCGACGGCAAGAACGTATATACCGAGCACTTCCAGACCGAGGCCAACGAGACCGACCCCAACCTGGCGCCGGGCACGACCAAGATCAAGTAGCGACTAGCTGCGAGTTCATAACTGAAACGTCTGTCCGGGCGGAGGCATATAAGGTTCCCTGCTCGGACAGTCCTGCGCAAGACGGAGGCCACATTAAGTGGCCTCCTTTGCGTGCGGAACTCGCGATGAACCTTATATGCCTCCGCCCGGACAGACGCCCTGTTGCTGGAGCACGGCTTGTCATGGGGGCATCCGCTGAACATATATAAGTTGAAGGCCACATTAAGTGGCCTTCTTTGTATTCGGAAAGTGTGTCCCGGAATCTGCCTTCGGAATGGGACGCAGTTTCCGCTTGAGGGCCTGTTGGGAAAGCGCATCCCACTTCAAGAGTAAATTCCGGGTCGCACTTTCCGCTAAGGCTCTCAACCGGAAAGTGCATCCCATTCCAAGCCTTAATTCCGGGACATAGTCTCCGGACAAGACGCCACCCGGAAAGTGGGGACCACTCTGAGCGCCGATTCTGGGACACACTTTCCGAAACCCCGCCCATCCGGAAAGCCCGTCCCACTCCGTATACATCCAGGCATGAAATCATCAGCTTATTAGGCCTTCTATCAATAAAGAGACGCCCTCCCGAGCGGCGGGCTCGAAGTTCATCGCGAGTTCCGCACGCAAAGAAGGCCACTTAATGTGGCCTTCGTCTTGCGCAGGACTGTAGAGCAGGGAACTTCGTGCCCGCCGCCCGGGAGGGCGTTGCGTTTAGAAGATGAACCTAGCGCTTATCCCTCCGGGACAAAAGAAGTGCGGCTATAAATGCGATGATTGCAAGTGTCAGCAACACCAAAAGCAACGTGAGCGTGTTGTCGCCTGTTGCCACCAGACCAAGCAAACCGGGCTTCTTGCTGTCAGCAGACTGCATGGGGATCTTCTCGCCATCGTCCTCGGCGGTGATTTCCCAGCGAATGGTCTTGTTTGCGTCGGCAACCTCGTTGCCCACCGATGTCGGAACGTTTAGCTGCAAATTAAGCACCGTGCTGCCATCGCTCGTAAACGTGGCGATTTGCGTGGGATAAGCGAACACGCTGCCCGGTGTTCCCGTCTGGAGCCAACCTGCAGAGCCATCGCCCGCCGACGCCGTTAGGGTAATGGGCGACAGCAGGCGTGCCGTCTCGTGATCGACAACGGCACGCACAAACACGCGCACCTGGGACTTTACGCCCGTGGCACAAATCTCTATCTGCTGATCACGCACATCGCCAGGCATCAGATCTTTAAAGGCCAAAAACAGATCGGGCTCCCCCGAGGAGTCCGTCGCCCCCGAGACCGTCAGCTGACGCGCATTTCCGTCATAGGCAATCGCGGGAGTATCGGCAAACGCACGGGCGGGAACAGCGAGCGCGACCACGCAGAGAATGGCCGCGGCCATGCAACGCAAGGAGCGCGCAACACCTTTACGAATCGGGAACGCCATACTTACGCACCTCCATGCGGCGGCACCAGCACGTCATTCTCGACCGAGCAACCCCATGCGTCGTGCACGGCCTCATCGGGCATCGCCTGGACCGCCTGAGTGGAGATATCCACGACAAGATTGCGACCTTCGGTTGCCTTGAGCTCGGTAACCCTATTAATGAGCACGCCGGTTTCCGCGCCGGGAGCGACGGGCGACGTCCAGTAATAGAACCCGTCGCTCGCCTTAACCCAGTTATAAGCCGAGTTCGCGCCCGAGGCATCAGCCACGCTCCACGCAATCTCGTAATCCGCCTCACCCTTCGGCTCCTCCTTCGGCTCATCCCACAGGCGTGCGCCATCCTGGTCCTGCCAGTAGATATCCACTGCAGCACGAATATAGGCGGGCGCAGTACCCGTGTTCTTCGCCTTGACATCGCTTTTCACTTTGCCGTTGAGCGTTTCCTGAACCGATGGCGTCACCGACCCGATGCCGAACTGGTTGACCAGCACGCCCGTAACCGAAAGCCAGGCCAACGTGCCTGCCGTACCGGCCAGGAGGATAACCCCCACCAGCAAGGCGATGATGCGCTTGCGCTTGGACATGCTAATCCTCCTTCTTTGCTACGTTGCCGTTGCTCCAAACGTTATGGGCACGATTGCTGCCGTCGATCCATTTGTCGTTCACACGCGTGTTCGTGCAGGTGAACGTGGCATCGTTCGCGCTCGATGCAGCGGAGATAGTCGCCTGCGCCTTATCGCCCGGCTGCTTGCCAGGGACGCCGATTTGGTTGCTGTAGCGCCATGCCCACGCTGAGTCCTCCTCGACGGTGTAGATACCCGCCGGGACCGCAAGCTCGATAGCGCCGGAGTACCAGGCGGAACCGTCCTTTAGCTGCGCATCCGATGACACCGTTACCTCAACCGTGCGCTCCTCCAAGGCGTTGCCGTCCATGCCGGCCCGGGAAACCTTGAAGCGGAACGTCTTGCCCTTCGCCCAGCTATCCTGGGTTTGCTTGACGATCTTGAGCGTATGCGTAGCGGCGAAATCGAACACCGCATTGCCATCGCTCTGAGTGCCGTCGCCCGTGAGCTTGTAGTCCAAACGATTCGTCAGCTCAAACGAGCCCTCGCCTGAACCCGAACTGTAAAGCGAGACATACTTCCCGTTGACAGGCGCAGGAGTCTGGCCAGGAAGACCATAGCCCACGCGGTCAACGTGCACCGTCAGTTGCGTGCCCATGAAGGGCTTTGCAAAGCAAGCCTTGAACGGCGCCTTATCGCTCTTGTCATCTATCGTGTTCGCGGCATTGGGATCAAGCAACCACTTGAGCTGCCCGGTCACATTCTTAGGGCTCGCATCGTCCGATGTGTCGTTAGCGACGACCTTATACGTCACCGGATACAAATCCATGTTGGCTGTAACCGGTTTACCCTTGAAGTCGCTCCACGCCACAGCTTTGTCGCCATTAACCCACTGCCACTCCAAGAACAACTCCTTCAAGCTGCTATCCGCTCGCTCGCCCAGGAATGCGACGATTGCGGAGTAGGCTTCGGGATCGTAGGCCACTTCCTTTGGCTCCATGACGGGTTCACCCTTGTCGTCATAGACCGGGTTGCCGTTCTCGTCCATCTTGGGCACCTTAACTGTCTGAACAAAGCCGGCATTGCCATCCTGGCCACGCAGAACACTCGTATCGTTCGGGTCTACCGTAGC
Organism: Collinsella sp.; assembly: GCA_019414625.1. Classification (GTDB taxonomy): domain Bacteria; phylum Actinomycetota; class Coriobacteriia; order Coriobacteriales; family Coriobacteriaceae; genus Collinsella. The sequence continues at coordinate 13,103 of DXLR01000035.1, read as the reverse complement.
GGTGTAGATGACGTTGCCTTCGGTGTCGTGATAGCGCACTTTAAGCGGCGTCTTCTTGTACACCGCAGTGTAGGTCACGCTCTCAAAGGGCTCGCTGCCCTCGAGGGGATACTTCTCATCGTCAGTCATCAGGGTGTACTGCCCGTCATTGACATAATCGCGCGACCAGCCGACAAAGTCGTACTTGGTGCCGTCAGTGCCCTCAACCTCCTCGGCGGCCTTGACCTCAAGAGAAATCTGGTCGCCGGAATCAGTGCGGCCGAGGCTACGGACAAGATCGGGATTCGCAAGTTTAGAGTCAATGTTCGATTGAACGGTAACCAGGCTGGGACGGTAGACCGGGTACAGCTCCATGGGGGCCTTGACCACGGTAGAAGCACTCACCATACGGATGCCCTCTGACCAAGCGACATAGCCCTTGCCAGGTGCCGGCTCGGCTTCCGTCCAGCCCACGAAGACGTTGAACTTGCCTGTATCCGCATCGATAGTGCTGACGTCATAAGTAGGCTTCGGGATGCCGCCATTAAGGTTGCCGAGCATATCGTCTTGCTGAGCAACTTTGCCGTCCACATCCGTGGCATTGAGGTGGTACACAACCGCCAACGGCGAATAGTACGCCACGAATGTATAGGCTCCGCCAGGTTCCACCGGATAAGAGCAAGTACCATGCTCCACATCGTAGGGAAGCGTCTTGATCTCGCCGTTCGGAAGCTCGATCTCAACCTTCTGCAACTTATACAGCTCACCGCCTGCTTTATAAACCGGCGTCGTAACGTCAGGGGTCACCGTTGCCGTAGCAGGATTGGTGTCCGCGTTGATAACGGGAGCGATGTTGTAGCTAGGCACATTGACCTTGTCCGTACCCTCAAAACCTGCGCGATGCAGGTTGGTGGTGTAGCTGACGTCGTACTTTGCGTAGACGGGATAGGCATCCTGCCACTGGGTGACCTTGGACTCGTCGGTCGCCAGATACGGCTCTGCCTTATCCGGATCACTCGTCACATAGGAGTCGCCGGCGACGTCGTAGATATACTTCCAGACGTCAGAATCCTTCTGAACCTCGGCGGTCGAAATCCAGCCCAGGAACTTATAGCCCGGCACGGCCATGTCGGCATCGGTCGGGGAAGCTTCGAGGGTCAGGGGGCTCTCATACGATCCCTTCTCACCATCTTCTGGCTTTTCGGCCACTTTAACCGACTTATTAACATGCGGGTAGTAATACGTGAACGTCGGATCCGCCCCGTTCACCTTGGTCTGCAGCAAGTTACTCTCATAGCGCCGCGTGGCAGTCCTCACGACATTATCGCCCTTGTTGTAGAAATTAACGTCCGTGGTAATCATCGCGCGAACGTAGTACTTCTTATCTGTACGCACCATGCTCTCGATGGGATTTTTCACATATGTCCAATATTCACCATCGCGCTCAAGCGTCCAGAAATTCAGGCGATAGCGATCATTCACCGGTTTGACCGTTACGTTCAGCGAAGCCGAAGTCCAAGTATCGCTTAGCGTTGCAGCGCCTGGAAAATCGGTATCGGCATAGAGGTTTTTTAGAGTATCGGCTCCCGTATCGTTTTTAACGTTGTGCGAGTACGCGTTAAGGGGACTCACGACAAGGGTTTCCTTCGTGAAGCGCGTGCCACACGTTTCATAACTATCCTTTATACCGTGGTCAACATGCTCCGGGCCCCAGTGGACGACGTTTTCACGCACGAAGGTACTACCGACGTTTTCCTCAAAGGGCGTTTGATAGCGATTCCAAACGGAACAAAGTAGCTTGCTGTCCGTAAACTCATGGTTGGTATAAGCCCGAACGTAATAATCCACTCGGTACTCAAAGCGGGCGATGTAGGTATGCGGCGCGGTTAAATCGACATCGGCGGGGAGCGTATAGCTGGGGTCGCGGCTTACGCGCACCTCGAGCGGGGCATCCTCGGTTCCCTTGTTTTCATACCAACCCAGGAAACGATAGCCGTCGGGCAGCTGGCCCTCCTCGGATATAGCTTTACCGGATACGTCGAGCACCTGTACGGTATACGCGCTTGTGCCATCTTCTGCAGTCTCAACCTTAACGTCAGTTTTGCCCACACCGTCGCGCCGAGTCTGATCGTCGGTTGCATCCTGCTCATTGCCCTCAAACACCGTCATGATGTTCGACACATAGTCGGTGTACACCGGATAAAAATCGGTAGGACCAAGCACAGTGATCTCGGTACCGGCAGGATAGAACGCGCCGGCATTTTTTAGCTCGGCGAGCTGGGTCGAGGTAATGGCTGCATAGCCACCGTTCATCTGAGCCTCTTCGCTCGGCTTCGTTGTCCAACCGATAAAGGTGGCGCTGGAAGACAGCGTGCCACGATCGGTAGGAGCGGCGGGGTTGAGCTTCGCGCCGTAGCGATACCAATCGCCCGATTTGTCGTGTGCAGTGCCGCTCTGGCAATCGAGCGTTTCGCCCTGGACGTTATAGAACAGCACCTGCGCCTCGTACGAAGCGATAAACAGGTCATTGCCCTTAAAACCGTCGACCCCCTTGGCATTATCGGCGGTATAGGTCGACGTATGCTCGTGTGCCTCGCTCTTCTGGACCTGCTTGCCGGCAGCCACAGCATCGGCATCGGTCTTGCCGTCAAACCAGCTGTTGTCTTGTCCAATTCGATTCACACGCACATCGGGCTCACGGAACCAGCCCATGAAGCGATAACCGCCGTTGGCATCGGTCAAGCCCTTGGGCTTTGCGGAGGTATCCTGCCTAAACGTCACCGATGTATCGCCCTGGGCCAAGCCCTGAGCCGTTCCCGCCAGCACGGCGCTCACGGCAAAGGCATACGGGTCCGAGGTCGCCTGATCAATACCAAGTTTGGTTGCCTCGATGGTCGCGGTACCCGCACCGGGAAAATCGATCGTCGCCTTAACGCTCTGGCCATGCACGGGAATCTTCAGCTTGTAATCCATCGCCCACTCATTGGTGTGCTGGCCACCCAGGGCATCGTCGTTGTCGGTCGAGCGCATGGTGCCGGCACAAAAATCGTAGTCGTGCTCCTCCCACAGCTCACGCGTGGTGTAGCGCTCGTCGTCCCATGGACCATAGCTGTCGCCCTTGGTGGTACCGTCGCCGCCAAAAGAGGGGATCTTTTTCTTAGCCGCGGTACCCTGGCTGCTGCCTTTTAGGCTCACGCTCGGCTTAAAGTAGCACTCGGTGACCGTGGCATCATCCTTGTTGGCACGCGCGGCAATACCGCCCAGGTTCACATCGTTTTGAATGATGGGGATCACGGCGATGGGATTGTACTGACGCGAGCTCAAGTCACCCGCAAAATGGCTTCGAACGAGCTCGTTGCCCTTTTCGGTTAGAATACGACCCGCCAAGCCACCCGTCCACGCACGCGTCACGGCGACGACGCCCACATATGACGCGGCATAGCTGTAGCACTGCGCCGTCGAGAAGCAGTCGATAATCTTGGCCTCGCCCGCCATGCAGCCCACAAAACCCGAGGCGTACACGTTGTTGCCGCCCAGGGCGCCAATGGCCACGTCGTACTTATTGGTGACGTCGGTCATGCCAATCGAGCCATCGTCTTTGCGCGTAGGCGTAACGCGGCAGTACTCAATCGTCGAATTTGTAACGTAGCCGGCAAACGCCGCCATATACAGACCCTCACCGCCGAGCGCCTGCACGCCCGAGGTCGTGTTGTTAACGGCGCGGCCACCACGTACCTCGCAGTTATAGAGGGTACAGCCGTCGAGCTCGCCGGCGATGAGACCGCCCTCAAAGCCTGCGTTGGTAATGAGGTTGAGAGCATTGTTGGCGCAGGTCACGTGCAGCGTGCTCTCCATGACCATAACGTTTTCGAAACGCGTTTTGACGGCCTTGCCCACGATAATGCCACCGCGGAAGTCCGCCCACACGTTGGCGTCCTTGACCAGGAAGTTTTTGATGGTGGCGCCGTTGGTCTCGGCAAAAAATCCCGTATCGCGCTCGGGGTCAAAAGCGTCTTTATCGTAGTTCAGGCCCTCAACGGCGTGGTTTTGACCATCGAACACGCCCTTAAACGGATGCTCCTTGTTGCCAAACGACAGATGCTTAACGGTGTCTGCAACGATGGTTTTCATGTCGTCGCTGTCGAGCTCAATGTCGTTATCGAGATAAACGTGCCAGCCGGACGTATCGCGCTCGCGCGACAGCGCCACACACGACAAAAAGTCAGCCTCGTTTTTGATGTGGAATTCGATTTTGGCCTCGGGCACATCCTCGGCATGCACCACCGTTGGCAGCGCCATAACGCAGCAAAGGGCAATCGCTGCGACGGCAACCAGCCTGCTAAGCATACCCCGGTTCATATTCTTGATCTTCATAGGCTAGTTCGCCTCCGGCCAACCCACAACGTCAAGTACGTCGAGGGCGGTATCGCTTGTCTGCTGGTTTTTGGCCTGCACGGCCTGAACATCGATATCGAGCTTGAATGAGTCGCCGCGCGCGGCATCGTGGTAGTCGCCCACAAATCGCAGCGAGTCCATAAGGCTTTCCGTCATGGCGCCGGGGTCGAGCATGCCGCCACGCCCGGCCAATCCACGGTAGTAGTACCACCCATCGCCGCCGTCGATCCACGGGGACCCCTCGTCCGCGTTCACATGAAACGCAACGCTGCCCGAGGCATCCGCACTCGAACCGTCGGGTGCCACTGACGTCATGCGTAGACGAGCGCGAACGTACTCAGGCTGCGCGCCGGCGTTCTCCACGCGTACAATGCGGCTGATGTCAGAGCCCCCGGCCTTGGTGTCGGGATAGTCCCCGCGCTCGTTGGCCTCAAACGGAATCTCCTCGCCCCGCTCGTTGAGGGTGTATTCGCAGACTCGTACCTTCACGCTGCCAAACGATAGGACGTTGTTCGCCGGAACCATATCAACGGTAAAAGCCAGCGTGCCACACATGCACGCCAGGGCCAACAGCGCAATCGCGGCAAGCGCCAAGGTGCGTTTCTGATTGTCGGAAAGATTGTTGAGCATTACGTTCGCCAATCGTCGATAAAAAGGGGGACCGAGATCCCAGCCCGAATATAGGGGTGGGGGCGGGCCGGGATCTCAGTGGGGGGATTAAGCCTGAGCCTGAGTCTTAGCCCATTCCTTGGCCTGCTTAAGGGCATTCTGCGCGTCAGCATTTTCACCCTGCTCGGTGCCATTCTGGCCCGCGCCAAAGATGTAGGCAGAGACCGTCATCGTGGGAGCCTGTTTCGGGTCAGTAGTAGTCTCGACAACATCGGTGTTGTTCATGGCAGAGGGAATCGTCACGGCAGTGAAAAGCTCATCGGTATAAACGTCCTGCTCTGCTTTGTTGGCTTCGAGCTTTGCAGGCAGGTTCTCTGCGGCAGAGTTCTTGGAGTACATAAACAGACCGCTCACGTACTGGTTGCCAGAGTTGTCAGATTGGTTGGTCTTGACTTGACCCTCAACGGGCTTCCAATTCGTATTTTTGAGCGTAAAGTACGGGGTCTTTTCAAGGCTGGTGCCAGGCTTGACGATGGCATTCTTTACGTAAATGAATACGTATGCATCATCAGAGCCAGCCTTGATGCCGACATTGGGGTTCTTGGCCACAGTGGCGCCAGGAACCATCTTGGAGTTGGCAACCCACTGGGTCTCGAACAGGTAGGCCTTTTCAGTGTTCGGATTATCGGGGTCCGGTTTCTCGGGATCGGTCGGATCAGGCTTGTTTTCCGGGTGGCCAAAGCTACCCACCGTGAACACGTTGTCAATGTGCTCCTGCGCCGTCAGCCATGCATAGGTACCCACACCGGCGGCCATCACCAACAGCAGCAGGGCGGCAATGATGCCGTAGCGCTTTTTCTTCTTGTTTTCCATCGTTCTCTTCCTTTCGAAAATCGACTTCCCCGGCAACGGCCCTTGCCGTTGCCGACACCTCTCCCCTGCCGCTATGAACGCCGCTCCCTCGCATGCGCGCGGGCATGCTTGCCCGCAGGCTCGTCGGGAACCACCCGATCGAGCACTATCGACGCCGCGACCAGCAGCGCCAGAACGGCCACCACAACAAGCAAACCGGGCATCGTCGTGCAATATGCGTTAACGAAGCCCAGGTAAGGGACACAAAAAGAGACAGTGCCGATCACGCGTGAAAAAGGCGTCTGCTCGGCATCGTGCATGATGGTTCCATCTGCATTTTTGTTTGCGATTCCCTGCGTGCCGATCGTCTGCGCGGCAGGGTCGATCTCGTACACCTGGTGCGTCACCACGGCGCCGTCCGATCGGTAAAAGGTTGCATTGTCGCCCACGGTAATATCCGTTGGCTCAACCTGGCGGACAAACACCATGGAGCCAACGGGAAGATCGGGTTCCATAGAGCCCGAAAGCACAGCAAAGGGCATGTATCCAAATGCGCGAGGCACAAAAGAAACAACGGCAAGGGCTATGACAAGCGCGAACGCCAAGCTACTCAAAAGTGCAATAAATCGTTTGAGTCTACGCGCAGCCAAAGTGATAATTCATCCCCCTTGAGGACCTATTCGACCCATCCAAAGGTCAGCAAGTTTCAACAGGAACCGCAAGGCGCTTGAAAAGTGAGTCCGAAATAAGCCAATTTGGAATCTTTTCGTAATAAAAACATAGCGATGTGCTACACATTTTTCAATGTTTTGTCGCTAAATGCTACCTATTTTGGCGTAAGTGGTCATTTATCACCAAATTAGTCTGTTTTATCCAATATCTGTGACTACCCCCCTACGCAACTTCCCCATAGAGGGATCATTTTTTTGCGAAACTAAAGTAATGGTACCCCCCCCCCACATTAAAACAAACTGCTGGAAGCGCCATTTATTTCCGACCCCTTTTACTAGAGTTTTTATGACAACCTCATGTAGTTCGCAGCCCATAACCCTCTGAAAACCGTGTCCCAGAATTCCCGTCCGGAGTGGGATGCGGCTTCCGCTTGTGGCCCCGTTGGGAAGCCGTATCCCGCTTCGATCACAAATTCCGGGTCGCACTTTCCGCCAAGACCCTCAACCGGAAACTACATCCCATTTCTCGACCGAATGCTGGGATGTAGTTTCCACAGAGCCCTTCACCGGGAAACCGCATCCCATTCCAAAGGCAAATTCCGGGACGCAGCTTCCGCAACCCCACCCATCCGGAAATCCCATCCCACTCCGCACACATCCGGGCATAGAACAATCAGCTTACTAGGCCTTCCATCAATAAAGGGGCGCCCTCGTGTCATGAAAAAAAGCCTCGAGAACTTCGAGGCTTTCACATTTGTATTGTTTTGCACGAAGGACCGCGAACGGCGAAGCTACTCTCCCAGCACGGCCTTCTTGGCGGCTGCAGCCATGTTGTCCAGGTCTTCCTTGGTGGGATGGTCCTTCGCGGCAACCCAGTTGTCGAGCAGCATCTTAAATCGGGCGTTTTCGGGATCTTGCTCGAGCATGGCCTCGTAGCGCTGCTTGACCGCGGGGCCCATCTTGCCCTGGCACATCGCCCAGCCCGCAAGCTCGGCATCCCCAGCCAAATTGGAAGTTACGCGGTCGATAATCTGCTGATAGTAGCTCTGGTCGGCGCCAAAACCGCAGGTGCCAAACAGGAAGACGCGCTTACCGTGCAAGGCGGAGAGCAACGCCGCGACCGAAGGCGTGCACGCGCCCTTGTCACACCAAAAACCGACGAGCACCGTGTCGGCCGCGCAGGCGCCCTGCGCCTCGAGCGCAACCTGATCTGCATCCGCATCGTCGCTCAACGCCGCGGCATGGACAAACTCAACGCCCGCAGCCTGCAGAGCGCGCTTAATCGCACCCGAAACCATCCTGGTATTACCGCTCTTGCTGTTAACCACCAAAGAGCACGTCATAGTCACGTTGCCTCGTTTCCCCCAAAACTAAAGCCACTAATGCAATTTATTAGATGAATATCTTAGTACTAACGTGACAGATGTAAACCACCGTCTGTCGATTGATTAATTTGCCCCACGGGCTTGCTTACTGGGCGAACTGACTGCGGTAGAGCTCGGCGTAGAAGCCGCCTGCCGCTAGCAGCTCGTCGTGTGTGCCGCGCTCGATAATCTGGCCGTCGCGCATGACCAGAATGCAGTCGGCGTTGCGGATGGTGCTCAGGCGGTGCGCCACCACAAAGCTTGTGCGGCCAGCCATGAGCTCGTCGAATGCTGCCTGCACCTGCAGCTCGGTGCGGGTATCGATGCTCGACGTTGCCTCGTCCAGCAGCAAGATCGCCGGGTCGGTAAGCATGACGCGCGCGATGCACAGCAGCTGTTTTTGACCCTGGCTAAACGTGCCGCCGTCCTCGCCAATCACCGTGTCGTAGCCGCCTGGCAGCTGCACGATAAACTTGTGCGCATGCGCGCGCTTGGCCGCCTCGATAACCTGTTCGCGTGTGGCATCGGGACAACCGTAGGCGATGTTGTCCGCCACGGTGCCCTCGAACAGCCACGTATCCTGCAGCACCATGCCAAAGGCACGGCGCAGGCTTGCGCGCGTGTAGTCACGCGAGGAACGGCCATCGACCGCGATGCGACCGGCGTCGATATCGTAGAACCGCAGCAGCAAATTGATGAGCGTTGTCTTGCCACAGCCCGTGGGACCGACCAGGGCAAAGCGCATGCCGGGCTTGGCATCGATGCAGATATCCTGCAGCAGTTTGCGGTCGGGCACATAGCTAAAGTCCACATGCTCAAACGAAACCTCGCCCTGCGGGGCGGCAAGCTCTACGGCGTCCGACGCGTCGGGCTCCTGCTCGCGCGCATCGAGCAGCGCAAACATGCGGCGCGCCGAGGCGTACGCGGTCTGGATCTGCGTGATGACGTTGGTGACCTCATTGAACGGCTTGGTGTACTGGTTGGCATAGGACAGGAAGATCTGCACGCCGCCCACCGTGAGCGCCGCGGGCACGCCCGTGATCACGCCCACGCAGCCGATGACGGCAACCACGGCGTAGATGATGTTATTGATAAAGCGCGTACCGGGGTTGGAAAGCGAGCCCATAAACTGCGCGCGCTCCCCTGCCGTATAGAGTTCGGCATTGAGGGCGTCGAAGCGCTGCTGGGCGTTCGGGCCATAGGCAAAGGCGTCGACAAGCTTTTGCTCGCCTACGTACTCCTCGATATGACCACCAAGTTGGCCCTGGATGCGCTGCTGTGCCGTAAAGCTCTTGTTGGAAAGCTTGGCGATGGCGCCGGCTGCAAAAATGGAAAGCGGCGTGACGAGCACCACCACGAGCGTCATGGCCAGGTTAATGGAGAGCATAAACGCGAGCGTGCCCACGATGGTGATAACGCCGGTGAAGAGCTGCGTGAAGCCCTGCAGCAGACCGTCGCCCACCTGGTCGACGTCATTGACCACGCGGCTCATAAGGTCGCCGTGGGCATGGCTGTCGATAAAGCTGAGCGGCATACGGCTGAGCTTGTCGCTCGCCTCCACGCGCATGTCACGCACCGTCTCGTAGGACAGGCGGTTGACGCAATAGCCCTGCAGCCACTGGAAGGACGCTGCTCCCACCACGACGAGCGCGAGTTTGGTAACGAGCGGCAGCAGCGCATCGAAGTCCACCTGGCCCGCGGCAACGATCAGGTCGATGCCCTCGCCAATGAGGATGGGCGTGTAGAGCTGCAGGATCACCGAGACGGCGGCACTCACAAACGACGCCGCAAACGAGACGCGGTGCGGACGAACATAGCCCAGCAGGCGGCGAGTCACCGCACCGGCGGGATAGCGCTCGGGGTCGCCGGGCTGGCGCGGACCGTCACCCAGGTCGTTGAGGTTATCGTTGCCGGACACGTTGGCCGTCATCGTGGCGACCGAACCGGAGGAAGTGTACGGATTCATTTAGCAGCCCTCCTTTGCGCAGACGGATGCGGGGGCGGTCGGAGCGGACGCGAGTCTTGGGGTGGGCGTGGGCGTCGTGCTCCCCTGCTGGCCCTCGAGCTCCTCGCGGCGCAGCTGCGACTGGCAAATCTCGCGATAGAGCTGGCAGGTCGCGTACAGCTCATCGTGCGTGCCCAGGCCCGCGACCGAACCGTGATCGAGCACGCAGATCATGTCGGCGTCGCGCACGGTCGAAACGCGCTGGCTCACGATGACGGTCGTGAGCGGCAGCCCGCCCTCGGCGGCACCGCGCACGCTGCGCTCGCGGATGGCGTGGCGAAGCGCCGCGTCGGTCTTAAAGTCGAGCGCCGAGGCAGAATCGTCCATGATCAGAACCTGCGGCGAGCCCACTAAGGCGCGCGCGATAGTCAGGCGCTGGCGCTGACCGCCGCTAAAATTCTTGCCGCCCGCCTCGACCGGGGCATCCAGGGCTTGGGGCTTGTTGCGCACGAATTCGCTGGCCTGCGCCATATCGAGCGCCGCCCAGAGCTCATCGTCGGTCGCTGACTCGTCACGCCAGGTCAGGTTGCTGCGGATGGTGCCGCTCACCAGCGACGCGCGCTGCGGGACGGTCGCGACCACATGGCGCAGCTGGTCGAGCGGCCAGGCGCGCACGTCGGCGCCCATCACGCTCACGCTGCCAGCGCTCGCATCGTACAGGCGCGGGATAAGCGAAACGAGCGTGGACTTGCCGCTGCCCGTGCCGCCGATAATGCCGAGCGTCTTGCCCAGCGGCAGCTCCAGCGTCACATCGCTCACGGCATTTGCCGCGCCCACGCCAAACGAAAAGCTCGCATGGTCAAAGCTCAACGCAGGAACGGGAGCGACATTGCCCGGCTCGGGCAGTGCGACCGGCTGGTTGCCCTCATCGGTAATGCTCGGCACGCAATTGAGCACCTCGTTGATACGCGACGCGCTGGCGCTCGACTTGGTAAAGACCACGACCAGGTTGGCGACATACACGATGGAGGTGAGGGTCTGCGTCATGTAGTTGACGAACGCCATGACCTGACCCTGCGTGAGCTCGCCCACGTTGACCTGGATGCCGCCGACCCACAGGATGGCGCACACGCCCAGGTTCATCACAAGAAACGTGACGGGGTTGAGAATCGACGAGAGCTTGCCCACCGCGATGGCAGTATTGGCCTGGTCATCGGCGGCTTGGGCAAAGCGCTCACGCTCGTGATCTTCACGCACAAACGCACGGACCACGCGAGCGCCCGAAAGGCCTTCGCGGCAGATAAGCGCGATGCGGTCGAGCTTTGCCTGCAGCTGCTTGTAGTACGGAATACAGCGCGCCATGACAACCCAGAACACCAGGCCAATGGCGGGCGTGCAAATCAAAAAGATGATGCCGAGCTTAAGGTCGATGGCAAGGGCCGCGACCATGGAGCCCGCCGCCAGGAAGGGCCAGCGGATGAGCATGCGCACGCCCAGCGCCACGGCGAGCTGCACCTGGTTGACGTCGTTGGTAATGCGCGTGATGAGCGACGGCGTGCCAAAACGGTCGAGTTCGGCATAGCTCAGCTTGTTGATGTGCTGGTAGAGCGCGCCGCGAATGTCGGTGCCCATGCCCTGCGAGGTGAGCGCCGCCATCTTTTGGCAGACGAGCGTAAACGAGATGCCGATCACAGCCATGGCGCCAAGTACCATACCGTAGTGGACGACGGCGTTCACGTCGTGTGCGCCGATACCCTTATCAATCATCTGGGCAATCACCAGCGGCGTAAGCAGGTCAAAGATCACTTCGATCAGCTTGCACGCAGGACCAATCACCATATAGCGGCGAAACTTACCGCCAAAACGCCTGAGCAGCTCAATCATGTATAGGCGCTCCCTATCATCATCCACATTCAATTCGAACCATGATAGTACCGCCACCCCAAAAGAAGCGTAAACAACTCGTCATTTCTAATGGGATTCGGTTTCCAAAGAAGCGGAAAGGCACGCGCACGCCCAGCCAGTGTCGGGTCGACCGCTTGGTATACTTACATTAGTGCTACCAAGTTAGTCGCCGACCCTTGAAATGAGGTGCCGAGATGAACGACATTCTCGCAAGAAGAGCAAGACGAGCAACTGCGGGCATAGCCCTTTCCGCGGCACTTGTCGCGGGAATCGCCCCCGTAACGGCGATCGCGGCAGAAACCAGTTCCCCCACCGGTGCGGCCGTTTCGCAGACGAGCGCCGCCAACGGCAATTCGGGCGCCCCGCAGACAGAAGACGCGGCCGCCGCAAAAGAAAAAGCGTATGCAGCCATGCAGGAAGCGCTCAAAAACCTCGAGGCCGCAAAAGACGCCGCAAGTCCCGAGAAAATTGCGAGATTCAATGATGACATTGCCCGTTTTCAAGAGCTCCGCGACAAGATGGCGGCGCAAGCCGTCGAAGAGAGGGAACTCCTTCCCACCATGCAAGCGGACATCGATGCAGCCCAAGCCAAATACGACGGGGCCATCAACCGGGTAAGCGAGCTCCAAGCAGAATTAGACAAGAAACTTGAGGTGCTTAAGGCACTCGAAGCGCTCGGCGACGAGGAGCTTGTCGAAACTGTTAAACAGCAAATAAAGCAGTTGCGCCAAGAGATCGTAACGGCAAAAGCGCGAGTTGACTTTTGCGAAATGGAGCTCCGCGAGGTCAAGGGCCGCCTCGAAAGGCAGGAAAGACAAGTTAATGACTGTGAACGTGCTGCAGAGAAGTATAAAGCCCATACCGACCAGTTCATAGCCTGGCGAGATGCGCTCCTCGACAATTTGAAAAAAGCGCAAACGGCCTATGACGACGCCTGCAAGGCATACGAAGAGGCGAAAGCCGCGGCAGACAAGGCCACCTCGCCCGAGATAACGCAACCGACCGAGACGACGCCTCCCTCCAACTCGGCGCAACCGGCCGAGGCGACACAGCCCACCGGCTCGTCCGCGACCGGCAAAAATACCCCGCCAAGCTCCACCAAGCAGGCGAACTTGAGCAGCGGCAAGCAAGCAGATACGACCGCCGGCAAGCTCGCGAACACGGGCGACGCAGCGCCGAGCGCAATCGCACTCGCAGGAATCGCCGCCGCAGGACTCGGAATAACCGCCACAGCCACACGCCGCCTCAAGAACTCAAAATAGCCGCCAGAGCATACTACCTTCGCCAATCCACAAACCCAGAGACAAAAAGAGGCCCGTTTCCCCAACCTGAACTGCGTCCCAAATCTTGGACGCCCTAAATAGCGACTAGGCCGCGAGGGCC
>DXLR01000034.1:0-19656 GCA_019414625.1 Collinsella sp. | reverse complement strand
GTACGCTAGAACTGAGAAGGGGGAGGCCTCGCGGCCTCCCCCTTTTTTGCGTTTATGGGGCGTAAATGACTCTATTACACCAGACGATCTTATCGTTTTTGGTATTGAGCCTTTATTTAAAGAAGATAAATCGAATAACAAGGGCAACTGCTATGGCCACAATGATCAAAAGCAGGATTGTCAGTCGATGCTGCTTGCGTCGTTTACTTGATGAAACGAAGATTGATTTTCCCTGTTTTGGCGTTTCGAGATAGCGAGCCGAATGCGTCAAGGTTTGCTTTGGTCGAGGACCTCTTTGTTGATGAGTGGCGGATGCTTTCATCGGCTCATCACTAGCTGCGCTGTTTTTAGATAATGGTGCGTCTTTCAGATATACAGGGTCTCCCGAGGCGACGCCCATATGTTTACGCCCCGTTTGGGCATCCTCGAGTGTTTGATATCGATTTCTCGTCACATACTCGGGCTCCGGATCATTAATGGGCTCTTGCGAGATGTGGGGACGATGGAACCGTGGCGGCTGCGTGGAAGTATCTTCCCCCTGCGTCGGCATAAACATTTTGTTCTGGTTTTGGTCGTCCATGATGCCCTTTAGCTCGTTACCAACAACGTGTACGCGCTCATTGTAAGCCCCTTGTTATTTGTAGCTGGGGACATACTCGGTATTTAAGCTCTGGTTCAAAGAACCTTAACCTTCCTAAAACCTAAGTCATACGCACTTAGATATGCTTATAGTACTGGACTCAAAAAACTTTATAGTCGATGTATATATGAGCACTGGGTGGGCATATATAAGAGCGTCAAAAGAAGTCCCAGTCACCTGGAAGATGACTCGGCAGTCCTATAAAGGAGTGGTAAACATGGCAAGCATGGTTCCTTATCGTTCGGTTTTTGGCGTTCGTCCCTCTGCAAGCTCGCTGTTCGATCTGTTTGATGATATGAGCGACCTAGCGAACAGCTCGATTGCCTCTAAGGCGTTCCCCGTTGACGTTGAGGATAAGGGCGATGGCTATGAGGTCAAGGCTTATCTGACCGGCGTCGCCAAGGACGATATCGACGTTGAGCTTAACGAGGGTCGCCTGTCGATTAGCGTGAACGTTGTGGAGGACGAGGAGAACGAGGGCAAGAACTTCCTGCAGAAGGAGTTTAGCTCGTACAGCGCGACGCGCGGCGTGTATCTGAAGGACGCTTCGAGCGAGGGCCTTTCGGCTAAGTATGCTGACGGCATCCTGACCGTTACGGTTCCCAAGATTGTCGAGAAGAAGAACGTTACGAAGATCTCCATCGACTAACGATGGCTCTGCTTCAATCGAGAGTATGAGTTAAGGGGGGCTGGGAATCACTTCCCAGCCCCCCTTTGTTGTCTTGAGGGGCTATTGAATGGTTGTCGGTTGATACTGGCTTGCAGGGCGTATCGAGAGCTTCCGCGGCCCTTGAAGACGGGTGGCAGAACTGCCGAGTTCATCATCGAGACTTGCATCAAGCGCGTTGGCATAGCTTTTGACGGTAAGGCTTGGACGATTATTGTCCTGGCTGATATGCATGGCGATGAGCTGTTCGGTGCGATCGGTAACAAGTTCTCGCGCGGCTTCGGCGGCCTGGTTGTTGGAGAGGTGCCCCTTTGTGGACAGGATGCGCTCCTGAAGAAAGCGTGGGTACGGTCCTTCGCGCAACATAGTTACATCGTGGTTGCTTTCGAGCGCGAGAACTCGACAGTCTTTGAGGATGCCCATGGCCTTGCTCGATAACTCTCCGGTGTCGGTGGCAAACCCAATGGAATCATCAAGAGCATTAAATCGATAGCCGACAGGATTGATGACATCGTGCGATGTTGAGTAGGTTTGCACGTGGATGCCGGCAATGGGGAGCGTGTCGCCGGGGTCAAATTCCTCTACAGGCAGGTGCGCGAGGTTTTCTTTGCATGAAAGGGTGTCCCTGCTGGCAAAGAGGGGACCATGCCAGTGCTTGCACCATACATTGAGCCCCTTGATATGGTCACCATGCTCATGGGTGATTACAAGAGCGGCGACGTCGTCTGCCGAGAGGCCAAGCTCCGCCATGCGTTTAAGTGTCTCGCGGCGGGACAGGCCGTTGTCGATCATGATGAGCCCCTGAGGTCCCTCGACGAGTGCGCAGTTGCCTTTTGAGCCGCTGCCGAGGATATGAAGGTGCAGGCGAGACATAAGATTCCAAAGGATACAATGGGTGCGGACGAATAGAGGAGGAAGCGAATGCCAACGGTATCTCAGCACTATGGACATCATGCCGCGCCGAGGACGGATAAGAGCGCCCTGGCAACGCGGCAGGCCGCTGCCCCCGTAGTGCTCATGGTATCAGGCGGTGCGGACTCGACGGCGCTGCTCCTTATGGCTTGCACATCAAAGCTGGATATCCAGGACGGGCGCGGCGTCGCTCCCATTGCGCGCGAGCGATTGCACGTGCTGCATGTAAACCATCATCTGCGCGGGGAGGCATCCGATGGCGACGAGGCCTTTGTACGTGACCTGTGCGTGCAATACGGCTTGCCGCTGTGTGTTGAGCATGCCTATTTTGATGACGAATCGGGCAATATCGAGGCTGCGGCTCGTGAGGTGCGCTATGCCGCGGCACGGAGATATGTTCGCGAACTTTGTGCCGAATCGGGCGCACCGCGGACGGCGGCTCGTATCTGTACCGCGCATACTTCGTCGGACCGCGCGGAAACATTTTTGATGAATGCCATTAAAGGGTCGGGTCCCGCGGGTCTATCGAGCATTCCGCGCCGTCGGAACATTGTGGTTCGCCCTTTGCTCGACCTCACGCACGATGAGCTCGTGAGCTATCTGCAGGTGCACGGTCAGCCATGGCGGGAAGATGAAAGCAACGAGGACGTTTCGTACCTGCGCAACTATGTACGCCATCGGGTGATGCCGGTGGTGGCACGGCGCAACGCGAGCGTCTGTAAGACGATTGGCGCCGCTTGCGAAATTCTGGGCGACGAAGACGCCTTTCTTTCCCAGCTTTCGGCACAGGCGTTTCGAAGCTGCCTGCGCAAGGAAGCGGCGGGCGCACTGGTGCTCGATGCGCGCCGTCTTGCCGCCGCTGAGGTTGTGATTGCACGGCGTATCGTGCGGTTGGCGATTAAGCGCATCGATCCCGACGCGCGACCGGAGATGCGGCACGTGGAGCGCGTGCTCTCCTGTGTCGCTGCGGGCTCGGGTTCGGTAACGCTTCCTGCGGGAATTGATGCCCGTGTGGAGTTTGGCATGCTGGCGTTCAAGGTCCCGGCGGCGCGCGAGGGCTTAGTGGCCGACTGGATCTCCGTTCCCGGTCGTCTGCCGCTGGGGGCGGGGCGTATGCTGACAGCAGAGCCGATGGCTGTGGAGCCGGGGCGCGATATCGTGCACCGTGCCCGCGAGCTTGCTGCTGACGGAGAGGTTGCGGCCTTGGTGGATGCGGCGGCCCTGGGGTTCGCCGACCGCGATAGCGAGCGGATGCTAGCCGGCTCGCGCGGGGAGATTCCCGCCGAGGCGCGATTGGCGCGCCTGTGGGTGGATAGCCCTGTGCCGGGAGACGTGATGTGCCCGTTGGGGATGAGCGGTCGAAGCAAGAAAGTGTCAGACCTGTTGAACGAGGCGCGCATTCCTGTTTCAGACCGCTCTGGCGTACCCGTGGTAAAAACGGCTCCGGGAGGTGCCGTAGTATGGGTCGCGGGCGTTCGCGCGGACGAACGTTTTAAGTGCACGGCGGCGACGCGCGTGGCCTATCTGCTTCGCGTGGTTGACGCGGATTAGCTCCTCGCACTAGCTTTTCTGTGCGGCGTTGACGGTATTCCCGCGCTGATGGTGCGCGGGCTGGAAAATATACCCCGTGCGCTGCTAGAATGTGTAGTTCGCGTCCATACGGCGGTGTGTGGGCGATTAAGCACAAGAAAGGGTTGTCATGGCTTCTCAACATCCGGATATCGAGAAGGTTCTGTTTACGCAGGAGGATATCGACGGTATCGTCTCTCGCTTGGGCGAGCAGATTACGCGCGACTATGCGGGTAAGGATCTGGTGCTGATTGCGGTCCTGCGCGGCGCCGTGGTCTTTATGGGCGACCTGATGCGCAAGATCGAGCTGCCGACCAACATCGATTTCATGGCTGTTTCGAGCTATGGCGACGGTGTGAAGTCTTCGGGTATCGTGCGTATCATTAAGGACCTGGATATCGACATCCGTGGTCGCGACGTGCTGATCGTCGAGGACATTCTGGACTCGGGCCTGACCCTCAAGTACCTGATGAAGAACCTCGAGAGCCGTAAGCCCGCTTCTCTGGAGGTCGCCGCCTTCCTATGGAAGGACGTTGAGGACCGTACCTCGGCCGTCACGCCCAAGTATGTTGGAACCCATTGCCCCGATGCCTTTGTGGTGGGCTACGGCCTCGACTATGCCGAGCGCTATCGTAACCTTCCGTATCTGGGCATTTTGAAACCGGAGGTTTATTCGTAAGATGCCCGACGACCGTAACGACAACAATTCCCAGACTCCCCGGGAGCCTAAGATCCCGGGGATGCCCGGAGGCAAGAAGCCCACGCGTACGGGCTGGCTGTATTTTATTTTGGCTTGCGCGCTTCTGGGCTACGCCTTCTTTAACATGGGCTCCGGCTTTGCCAACTCCAGCAATACCGTTAAGCTCGCGACGAGTGAGATGGTCAGCGCCATCAAGCAGGATCGCGTCGAAGATTTGACCTATACGGTTCAAGACGGAAGCGTGGCGGGTCATTACTGGAAGACGAAAAAGGACAAGGGCGACACGAGCGAGCTCAAGAGCTTTTCCTCGACCTATGTCGGTTCCGATTCGCTTGCCGAGCTTATGGCGGAGCACCCCGACACCAAGTACATCGTCAACACCAACGACCCCGATTTTTGGGGCGACTTGGCGATGAGCGTGCTACCGACGATTGCCCTGATCGCCATCATGTTCTACTTTATGCGCCAGATGATGGGCGCCAATAATAGGAACATGCAGTTTGGCAAGACCAACGCCAAGACCAACGAGGCTACGCGTCCCAAGGTCAAGTTTGAGGATGTCGCTGGCGTGGATGAGGCGGTCGAGGAGCTCGAAGAGATTCGCGATTTCTTGAGCGACCCGGACCGCTATCGCAAGCTGGGCGCCAAGATTCCCCGCGGCGTGTTGCTGGTGGGCCCTCCGGGTACCGGTAAGACGTTGCTGGCCAAGGCCGTTGCCGGCGAGGCGGGCGTGCCGTTCTTTAGCATCTCGGGTTCCGACTTTGTCGAGATGTTCGTGGGTGTCGGCGCCAGCCGCGTGCGCGACCTTTTTAAGGAGGCCAAGTCTCAGGCTCCGTCAATCATCTTTATTGACGAGATCGATGCCGTGGGACGTCAGCGCGGAGCTGGCTTGGGCGGCGGTCACGACGAGCGCGAGCAAACGCTCAACCAGCTGCTGGTCGAGATGGACGGTTTTGAGGAAAGCGAGTCGGTCATCCTGATCGCCGCGACCAACCGCCCCGATATTCTGGACCCGGCATTGCTGCGCCCCGGCCGTTTTGACCGTCAGGTTACGGTCGACCGTCCGGACGTGAAGGGCCGCGAGCAGATCTTGCGCGTGCATGCTGAGAACAAGCCGATGGACGAGGACGTTAAGTTTGAGAAGCTCGCCCAGATGACCGTTGGCTTTACTGGTGCCGATTTGGCGAACCTGCTCAACGAGTCTGCGCTGCTGGCCGCTCGCCGTCATCGTTCTGTGATCTCGATGGACGAGGTCGAGGAATCGATGGAGCGCGTGATTGCTGGTCCGCAGCGCAAGGGTCGCGTGATGACCGAGGCCGAGCGCACCACGATTGCCTACCACGAGAGCGGTCATGCCCTGGTGGGCCACATCCTGGAGCACTCCGATCCGGTCCACAAGATCTCGATCGTCAGCCGCGGTCAGGCTCTGGGCTACACGCTGCAGCTTCCGCAGGAGGACCACTTCCTCAAGACCAAGAACGAGATGCTCGACGAGCTCGCCGTGTTCTTGGGCGGTCGCGTTGCCGAGGAGCTCATGTGCGATGACATCACGTCGGGCGCGAGCAACGACCTGGAGCGTGCGACCAAGATGGCGCGCGAGATGGTTACGCGTCTGGGCATGAGCGAGGAGCTGGGTACGCAAGTGTTTGGCGAGGCGCAGCATCAGGTGTTCCTTGGTCGCGATTACGCCGATCACCAGGATTATTCCGAGGAGACGGCACGCCGCATCGATATCGAGGTTCAGCGCATCATGCGCGAAGCCCATCGTCGTGCGGTCGAGATTTTGGATGCCCGTCGCGATCAGCTCGATCTGATGGCGAAGGTGCTGCTTGAGCGCGAGACTGTAGAAGGCGACGCCGTGAACGCCCTGCTCGACAACGAGTGGAATGCCTACCTTGAGCGCGAGGGCGATATCCTGGCGGCCAAGGAGGAGCGCAATGCCAAGGCGGCCGGCATGCCGACCAAGAAGCGCGCGCCTCGCATGAGCGAGGAGGAGCTGGCGGCTGATGCCGCGGCCTTTGCGCAGGCGGCCATGCAGGAGGATGCCGAAGCCGCATCCGATGATACTGACGATGACCATGCCGTCGTCGATGTCGATGCCGATGCCGACACCGACAAATAGTCTTTGTGGCGAAAGCCTCCGCGGGGAAACCTGCGGAGGCTTTTTGCATCTGTTGATTGGGGACAGACTTAAATGAGCGTTTTCACGCATTTAAGTCCGTCCCCAATCAACATTCTGCGGCACTTTGCTCAACTAAAGCGTACAATACCGCCTATGCGAAAGGGGAACAGATGATCAACGAAACTATGTATGCTCGCGGTGCGGAAAGCTCCATCATCCGCGAGATCTTTAGCTATGGTCTTGAGCGCAAGGCACAGATTGGTGCGGAGAACGTATTCGATTTTTCGCTGGGCAACCCGAGTGTTCCGGCGCCCGCTGCTGTGGCCGAGTCCATTAAGAAGGCCCTGGAGCTGCCGAGTGACCAGCTGCACGGCTACACCCCCGCTCCGGGCCTGCCGCAATGTCGAGCAGCCGTTGCCGAATCGCTCAACCGCCGTTTTGGCACGAGCTATGAGGGCAAGGACGTCTTTATGACGGTGGGCGCCGCGGCTTCGCTCACCTGCACGCTCAACGCCGTTACGAACCCGGGCGATGAGGTTGTTGTTATCGCCCCGTACTTCCCGGAGTATCGCGTGTGGATTGAGAAGGCCGGCTGCACGTGTGTCGAGGCGCTCGCCGATGAAGATACGTTCCAGCTGAGCGTGGACAACGTGCTCAAGGCGATCAGCGATAAGACTGCGGCCGTCATTATCGACTCGCCCAATAACCCGACCGGTGCCGTATATACGCGCGACACGCTGACGCGACTGGCCAATGTTCTGCGCGAGGCCAACGCTCAGCGCGATCCCGAGAATCCGATAATGCTCATCTCGGATGAGCCGTACCGCGAGATCGTGTACGGTGCCGAGGTGCCTTGGGTGCCCTCGATCTACGAGAACACCGTGGTGTGCTACTCGTATTCTAAGTCGCTGTCGCTGCCTGGTGAGCGCGTGGGCTGGATCTTGGTTCCCAACACCAATCCACAGGCTGCGCGTCTGATGCCGGCCGTTGCGGGTGCTGCCCGTACGCTGGGTTTTGTATGCGCACCGGCGCTCTTCCAGCGCGTGATTATCGATTGCATCGATGAGCCGAGCGATATCGATGCCTATGCTCGCAACCGCACGGCGCTCACCGACGCCTTGGCGGACTACGGCTATACCTATGTTGAGCCGGACGGTGCTTTCTACCTGTGGGTGAAGGCACTCGAGCCCGATGCGAATGCGTTTTGCGAGCGCGCAAAGAAGTATGAGTTGCTTGCGGTTCCCTCGGACAGCTTTGGCATGCCGGGTTGGTTCCGCCTGGGCTATTGCGTGAGTTACGAGACCATCGTCAATTCGTTGCCTGCCTGGAAGCAACTGGCCGACGAGTATCGTCGAAAGTAAAGCGCTCTGCCTACAATGTTTTACGTGAAACGGGGTTTGGTGTTAAGCCGGACCCCGTTGTCATGAACGTTGTGTCATTGGGATGGAGTGGTTTTACGACTATCGAAGGCTATGCGTACAATGAATATAAGCGACGGCCGTGCCAGATAAGGAGACCTGATGCCCTACCTGCTTTCTTGTGACATTCATACCCATACGATGTTCTCTGCGCATGCATATTCGACCATTGAGGAGAATGTGTACTGGGCGGCAGAGCGTGGCCTGCAGGTGCTCGGATCTGCCGACCATCTGAGCTCTATGGTTACGGCTTGCCCCAATGACCTGCGCAGTTACCAATTCTTTATCAACCAGGATATCTGGCCGCGCATTTGGAGCGGCGTGCTGGTGCTGCGTGGTGCCGAGGCCGATATCGTTTCGCTGGACGGAAGCCTGTTTGGCGAGGACACTCCTGTCACGCTCGATATCGCCGGCGATTCGTACAGCCGTCAGCATTCACTGTTCGATTTGGTTACGCGTAATTTGGATTATTTGGTTGCAAGCGTGCATAATCCGCAGATTGCTGAGGGCGCGACGCTGGCCCAGGCGACCGAGATGTATATCAACGCCTTGGAACACCCCAAGGTGTTCATGCTGGGCCACACGGGTCGCTCGGGCGTGCCGTTCGATATCGACGAGGTGCTGTTGGCGGCTAAGGCCAAGCACAAGATTATCGAGATTAACAACCATAGTCTTGAACACGGTGTCGACACTGAGCATTGGGCCGTATGCCGCAAGATCGCCGAGCGCTGCGCCGAGCTGGGCGTGGGCATTGGCGTGTCGACCGATGCCCACATTGGCATGGCCATTGGCAAGCTCGATCACGCGCGCAAGATGCTCGACGAGATTCACTTCCCGCTGGATTTGATCGTGACGCGCGACCGCGAGACGCTGCTGCGCGAGATGGCGGCAGCCGGCGTGTGCGACCTGCGCAAGGGGATGTAGCGGAATTTATAAACCAAGCGAAGGGGGCGGCCCAGACGGGTCGCCCCCTTTCTTGTCCCAAAAATCTACTGAGGTTGGTTAGCGGCGTTCGAGGACCGCTACGGTTTCGGTGTGGTCGGTGTGAGGGAACATGTCGACGGGCGTGATCTTGAGCAGGCGATAGCCTCCGTCGAGGAGCTGATGCAGGTCGCGCTCTTGAGTTACGGGGTTGCAGCTGATGTAGGTGATGCGGCGCGGCTTAAGTGCGCAGGCGGCTTCGAGGAACTCGGTGGTGGAACCGGCGCGCGGCGGGTCGATGGAAAGAACGTCGACGCGTTCGTTGTTGTCGGCGGCATCTAGGATGTAATCGGTGGCATCGTCGGCCATAAACCAGGCGCTGCGGGTGAGGCCGTTGAGCTCGGCATTGCGACGTGCGTCGGCAATGCCCGCCAGGTTGCGCTCCACGCCAAGCAGCATAATGCCGATGCCCTTGTTCTGGGCGGCTTTGGCTGCGCACAGGCCGATGGTGCCGCTGCCGCAATAGGCATCCATGAGCACATCGCCTTGGTGCAAATCCATGCCGTCGATAGCGAGCTGATAGAGCAGTTCGGTCTGCTGTGGGTTGGTCTGGTAGAACGCGGTGGGGGAGATGTCGAATTCGCAGCCGAGCAGCTGATCGCGCATGCATTCGGCGCCATAGACGATACGAGTCTCCTCACCCAAGATGGCGTTACCGGGACGGCCATTGATATTTTGGGCAACGGTGACGATATGCGGATCGAGTGCCGCGACGGCCTCAAAGAACTCCTGCGCATGCGGTAAGTCACGCTGGGCGGTCACAAGGGTGACCATGATCTGGTCGGTGCGCCAGCCACAGCGAACGACGGCATAGCGAAGCAAACCAAGATGCTTGTCCTCATTAAAGGCGGGAATATGCAGACGTTCGGCCTCGCGCGCGATGCCGTTGAGAATTTGACGAGCGCCCGGCGCCTCGACAGGACACTCGGGTACGGCAACGATCTTGTGCGTGCCGCGCTCAAAAAAGCCGCAGCGGACAGCGCCCTCCTTGCCGGGAGCAAAGGGGGTGGCAGCCTTATGACGAAAACCACGCGGCGCAGGATACTTGCCCGGGTCGCCCAGGGTAACGCCCATACCGTGAATGGGGTCGACGCTAATGCCCTCGCGCTCACAGAGCTCAGCAAACAGCTCCTCCATAGCAGCCTGCTTGGCTGCCAATTGCTTCTTATAAGGACGATTGAGCGCCGTGCACCCACCGCAAGCTTTCATGATCGAACAGGGGGACTTGGGGTCCACAGCCTTACGCGCAGACGAAACCGAATCATTATGCGGGCGCTTGGAACGAGTCCGAGGCGCTTTGTCCCCGCCTCGGCGAGAGTCAGAACGCTTGGTCTTAGCCCTGTTCTTGGTCGATTTGCTTTTTGCAGCTTTAGAAGACTTGGATTTCGTAGAAGATTTCTCCTCCTTTGACCCCTCAGCCGCTTCCACCAAAGCACGACGAGCCCTACGCTCCGCACGAGATTCTGCCATCAATAACTCCACTAATTCATGAATTAAAGCTGCAAGTATTGTACCGTGCCAAGCCAGCAGACGATATACAAGCGGTTTAATCGTGTCAGTGATAAGCCCAACGACGTTTGCCCGCCGGATGCCGGGGCAGGGGTTAAGTTTGTCGCGAGTTCCGCACGAACAGGAGAGCACTTAATGTGCTCTCCGTCGTGAGCAGGACTGTAGAGCAGCAAACTTAACCCCTGCCCCGGCGCCCGGCGGGCAAACCTTCCCTTGTACTCCATCTCACTAAAGTGTATGATTCTGAACGTTACATGACTCACTTTACCTAACTAAAGTGCTATCAAGGGGGAATACCATGAATGCCGATATGTCTCGTCGTCAGTTTGTTGGTCTAGCCGGCTCGCTTGCCACGGTGCTTGGCCTTGGTCTTGTCGGCTGCGGCGGTGGTGCCGGCAAGGGCTCCGCTGCTGGCTCTGCCGCAGCCAAGGACGTGAAGGGCGCTGCGGAGTCCAAGAAGCTCGTGGTGGGCTTTGACAAGTCCTACCCTCCGTACGGCTTTGTGGGCGACGATGGCGAGTACGCCGGTTTTGACCTCGATCTGGCTAAGGCCGTTGCCGATAAGCAGGGCTGGGATGTCGATTACGAGGCCATCGATTGGGATGCCAAGGACACGCTGCTCAACTCCGGCGCCATCAACTGCATCTGGAATGGCTTTACCATGGAGGGCCGCGAGGACGACTACACGTTCTCCGAGCCTTACATGCTCAACGAGCAGGTGCTCGTGGTCAAGAAGGACGCGGGTATCAAGAGCTGGGACGATCTTGCCGGCAAGACCGTGATTACCCAGACTGATTCCGCTGCGCAGGATGTGCTCGAGGGCGACCAGAAGGATCTGGCCGCGACGTTTGCCACGCTCGATACCATCGGCGAGTACAACACGGCGTTTATGCAGCTCGAGAGTGGTGCAGTCGATGCCGTTGCCTGTGACCTCTCGATCGCTCAGTATCAGCTTGCCGCCAAGCCCGATGCCTATACGCAGCTCGACAAGCCGCTGTCCAGCGAGCACTACGCCGTTGGCTTTAAGAAGGGCGACACCAAGTCCGCCGATGCCGTGACCGAGTCGCTCAAGGCGCTCTACGAGGACGGCACGGTCAAGGACCTGTGCGACAAGTATGCAGAATACGGTCTTTCCTTCGACAACTGGGTTCTCAAATAGCCACAGCACCCAACCTTGCGGCTCCAACCCTCCTCGCGTACCAAAGTACGCTTCGTCGGGCTTGTCGCTCGCAATCTTGGGCACTGTGCCTATTTGAGAGTAAAATCCGCTGTTCCGTTGCTGCGAAAGAGAGGGTAGGTTGTCTATTCAAGTCATGATGCAGATGCTTGGCCAGGGATTCTTGGTCAGTTTGCAGCTGTTTGTGCTGACGCTGCTGGGGTCGATTCCGTTGGGAATCCCCGTGGCGTTTATGCGCATGAGCAAAATTGCGCCGCTCCGCTGGATTGCGCGCATCTACATTTCGGTCATGCGCGGTACGCCGCTCATGTTGCAGATGTTTGCCATCTACTTTGCCCCGTACTACGTGTTTGGCATTTCGCTCACGCCCGATTCCAAGTGGACGGCGTGTGTCGTGGCATTCATCATCAACTACGCCGGTTACTTTGCCGAGATTTATCGCTCGGGCCTGCAGTCCATTC
Source organism: Collinsella sp. (assembly GCA_019414625.1). GTDB lineage: Bacteria > Actinomycetota > Coriobacteriia > Coriobacteriales > Coriobacteriaceae > Collinsella. The sequence continues at coordinate 7,500 of DXLR01000034.1, read as the reverse complement.
CGCGCGGTCAATACGAGGCTGCCGAGGTGCTGGGCTACTCGCGCATGCAGACGTTTCTGTATATCGTGATGCCGCAGGTCGCCAAGCGCATTTTGCCGGCGATGGGCAACGAGATCATCACACTGGTCAAGGACACGTCGCTGGCGTTCGCCATCGGCGTGGGCGAGATGTTCTCGACGGCCAAGGCGCTGGTCGCCTCGCAGGTGAGCATGGTGCCGTTTGCAATCGCGGCACTGATTTACTGGATCTTTAACTTCGTCGTCGAGATGCTGCTGGGCGCTGCCGAAAAGCGACTTGACTACTACCACGACTAGCCTGTTCCGTCGTGCTTTTCAAACACATGGAGGTTCCCGTGTCCGGAACGGTAATGAATATATCGAACGCGCGCAAGGCGTTTGGCGGCAATGAGGTGCTCAAGGATATCGCGCTTGAGGTGAAGCGTGGCGAGGTCGTGGCGATTATCGGGCCTTCGGGTGGCGGCAAGTCCACGCTGCTGCGTTGCGCCACACTGCTCGAGACGCTCGACGGCGGCTCGCTCTCGTTTGGCGACCTTGCCGTTGCGACGGATGCGGGCTCGGGCACGGTATATGCGAAAGGCGATGTGCCCAAGCAGGCGCGCTCGCGGTTTGGCTTGGTGTTTCAGAACTACAATCTGTTTCCGCACTATACCGTGATGAAAAACATCACCGACGCTCCGATCCGTGTGCTCAAGCGCCCGCGCGAGCAGGTGGAGGCACGTGCGTGCGAGCTGATCGCGCAGATGGGGCTTACGGGCAATGAGAACAAGGTGCCATGTGAGCTTTCGGGCGGCCAGCAGCAGCGCGTGAGTATTGCCCGCGCCCTGGCGCTCGACCCGGAAATCTTGTTCTTTGATGAGCCGACCTCGGCGCTCGATCCAGAGTTGACGGCCGAGGTGCTGCGCGTCATTAAAGACCTCGCCGCGCAGAATATGACGATGGTGATCGTGACCCATGCGATGCAGTTTGCGCGCGATGTTGCCGACCGCGTGGTCTTTATGGACGGCGGCCGCATTGTCGAGGAGGGTCCTGCCGAGCAGGTTATCGACCATCCGCGTGAGCAGCGCACCCGTGAGTTCTTGAGCCGTATCGAGAGCTAGACTCAACTATATATTGAGATGAAGCCGTCGCAGGTCTTATGGTCTGCGTCGGCTTTTATTTGTATCGATGGGGTTTAATAATCCTCTCGCCTGCTCGCCCCATCCTCTCGCCGTCTGTATTCATACGCGTGCCGAAAGGTATGCATGGACAGCCGCCCGTGAGGGTAGGGTGGTGGCATAGGACATTTGGAGGGTGAGTCGGCTCGGCTGCCGACCATGCTGCTCCTGGGACGGCACCGACCGCGAACCCTCCCCGTTGGCGTCGCGCATTGCGCGCGGCCCTGCAAGGAGGTCATCATGGGTGCTCCCAAGACCGGTAACGTAAGGAACGTGGTGCTCGTAGGCCAAGGCGGGGTGGGCAAGACTTCACTCGCCGAGGCCATGCTCCACCTTTCCGGCAAGACCGCCCGCCTGGGCGGCCACGACGGCACCAAGCCCACGCTCGACTATGACCCCGAAGAGGTCAAGCGTGCATTTTCCATCTCGACGACCATTGCGCCGATCGACTGGAAGGGCGCGCGCATCAACGTGCTCGATGCCCCGTGCTACCCCGATTTTATCGGCGACGCCTATGCCGCGATGAGTGTCTGCGAGACGGCACTGTTTGTGGTCGACGCCGAGGCCGGCCCGCAGCCTACGACGGTTAAGCTCTGGTATGCCGCCGAGGACCTGCGTCTGGCGCGTGCGGTGTTTGTAAACCGCCTGTCGCGCTCCGAGGCCAGCTTTGCGACTACGATGGACCTGCTGCAGGAGCGCTTCGGTACGCGACTGGGCGCCGTGACCCTGGGCTGGGGCGAGGGCGAGGACTTTGACGGCATCATCGACCTGGTGCGCATGAAGGCGCGCCATTGCAACGGCACCGAAGCCGTTGAGTCGGAGATTCCCGAGGAGTATCGTGCCCAGGCCGAGGAGGCCCATGATCATCTGTGCGAGCTCGTTGCCGAGGCTGACGATGAGCTGATGATGAAATACCTGGAAGGCGAGGAGACGCTGACGCAGGAGGAGCTCGAGGGCCTGCTGTCGAAGGCGATCGCCGAGCGCATCTTTGTGCCGGTCTTTGCGGGCGATTGCATTAAGGAACAGGGCGTCAACTCGCTGATGGATGACATCGCAACGTACTTCCCGGCGCCGACAGACTACGGCGAGATGCCGCTCATCGACGGTGATTCGCTTAAGATCTCGAGTGACGATGACCGTCCGGTGGCGTTTGTGTTTAAGACTCTGGCCGATCCGCAACAGGGTCGCATCAGCTTTATCAAGGTACTGACGGGTACGCTTGAGCCGGGCCTTGAGCTCGTCAATGCGCGCACGCGCAAGGGCGAGCGTCTGGCTCACCTGTATGTGATGTGCGGCCGCGACATGACCGAGGTCGGCCACGCCTATGCCGGCGATATCATCGTGGCGCCCAAGCTGGCGGCCGAGACGGGCGACACGCTCTCGATTACCGGTAAGGTCGAGGCTGCGGCGTTTAAGTTCCCCAACTCGCAGTACCGCATCGCCATTGAGGCCGAGAATCGCGGCGACGAAGAGAAGCTCTACACGTTTATCGAGAAGGCCTGCAAGGCCGATCCGACCATGAGTATCGACCGCGACGAGGAGACCGGGCAGACCATCATCTCGGCGGTGGGCGAGGCGCAGGTTTCGGTGCTGCTCAACCGTTTGGAGGACCGTACCAAGGTCGCTGCCAAGAGCGTGCCGATCCGTATCCCGTATCGCGAGACCATCCGCCGCACGGCAAGCGCCCAGGGTCGCCACAAGAAGCAGACCGGCGGCGCCGGTCAGTACGGCGACTGCTGGCTGCGCGTGGAGCCGCTCATTGGGCCCGACGGCACGAGCGACGGCTATGAGTTTGTTGACGAGGTCGTGGGCGGCCGCATCCCGCGCTCGCTCATCCCCGCCGTGGACAAGGGCGTTCAGGAGACTATGAAGGACGGCATCATTGCCGGCTACCCGCTCACGGGCATTCGCGTTGCTGTGTACGATGGCTCGTATCACAGCGTCGACTCCAACGAGATGGCGTTCCGCGCGGCGGCCCGCATCGGCCTGCGCAAGGCGTGCGCCGATGCCGACCCGGTGGTGTTGGAGCCCATCGAGGAAATCACGGTGACTATCCCCGAGAGCTACGCCGGCGCCGTGATGGGCGACATCTCGGCCTCGCGCGGTCGCGTGACGGGCATGGAGACCGACGAACGCGGCGATACCGTGGTCATTGCCCAGGCGCCGCTGGCCGAGCTAACGGATTACTCGACGCGCCTGCGCTCTATCACGCGCGGCACGGGCGACTTTACCATGAAGCCTGCAGGCTATGAGCAGGTGCCTTATGACGTTCAGGCCAAGCTGGTCGAGCGCTATGAGGAGGGCCGAGCTAAGTAACGTGTGGCTTTGTCTACGCCACGCATGTCGATGCAAGGGCCGCTCTGGGTGATCCGGAGCGGCCTTTTTTGATCCCTAGGGGATTGCAAATCGGTTCTTGTCGTGGGTAGGGCTAGTCCCCTGAGGCCTGATTGCGGCCGGTGGCGTAGTCGATCTGCACATGCGGTTGCAGGTTATAACAGTACACGTGGAAGCACAGCGTCTTGCCGTGATCCTCGACCGATTGGGCCTCAAGCCGCACGCCGCGGCAGAGAAGTTCCTCTTCGTTGTACATGGGCGTGACGCGGTAGAGCACATGGTTGCCTGTGTCGCGGATGTAGTCGAGGATCTGCTCCTCAAAGGGCAGCATGCCCGTTTCGTTGAGATAACGCGTGCCGGTCAGGAGATTTTTGCGGTTGGCGTTTTCGCCGCAGAGCGACCAAGCGATAAGGTGGCAGCGGTTATAGAGGCTCTGGCCCGGAATAAAGTCGTAGCGCTGCTGGTGCCATCCGGCGGGGTGGATACGCGAGATATCGCCGCGCTTGCCCTGACCGAGCGATTCGGGTCCTATGCAGGCGAGCGCCTTGCGAGTGCGGCCCAGGCTGTCGAGCTTGGAGAATTTCTTAAAGCAGCCTTCTTCGGTGGCACGATCGTATTCATCGAGTGTGAATGACGGCGTGCCGAGCGGGTGCGTGCTGTCGGCGCGAAGGGCAACGTAGGGGTTGCCGGCGTAGTCGGGGATGCTGCTGAGATAAACACCGCGGGCGCGGTTGAGGTCGGGGTTTTCCACCTCGTCGATGGGGGCGGCGGCGCTGTCCGCGGAAGCGTCGTCATCGGTATCGGTCGCGGCGGAGTCGGAGTCATCGCCAGAGTCTTGGCTATTTTGAGAGTCCGAGGAACTCGCTGTTCCCGATTCGAGCCGGGCGACCAGGTCTGCCTCGTCGTCGGTGCGGTTGGGGCTCTCGCTTTGCTTCTCGGCCAGAGCCGCCGCCTGCTCGTCGCTTTGCGGCGAGAGCAGCTTGGGCGCCCCATCGAGCGATCCCGTAAACAGCGCAAACCCCAGCACCACGGCGGTGCCGATGGAAAGTGCTTGCTTGTAGGCGGACTTGCGCGACATTGCGGCTCCTGGATAGACGGTTGGGAATCTACCAGTCTAGCAGGAGACGCCGCAGACCGTTTCCCCAGATAAAACCTGCCAAAATAAACCTGTCCCTTTTTGGTAGGTTATTGATTCATGTAACGAAAGCCCAATATGATATATACGTTATATACAAGTTACAAAGTGGGGTAGGGTTGCGGTAACGCAAGCCGGCGAAGGGGGCCGATATGATCAAGGCTGTTATTTTTGACATGGATGGAACGTTGATCGATACCGAGCGCTTGGACATGAAGGCGTGGAAGGTGGGTGCTGCCGAGCTGGGTATCGCGATTGATGACGCGCTGATGCATCAGTTTATCGGCCGTTCGAATGCCGATGTTAAGGGCATCCTTGAGGCACATTACGGCAAGGGCGAAACTGCCGATGCAATTTATGCCCGCAACATTGAGCTTCACACCGAGATGGCCAAGACCGACCTGGAGCTTAAGGCCGGCGCCGCCGAGTGCCTAGACGAGCTGCTGGCCGCGGGCTATCACGTGGGCCTTGCGACGTCATCGCGCCGCATTGCGGCCGAGCGCAACCTTAAAACGGTTGGGCTCTTTGACAAGTTTGAAACGGTGACCTTCGGCGAGGACGTCGCATATGGCAAGCCCGACCCCGCAATTTACCTGCTCGCTTGCGAGCGCGCGGGCTTTGCTCCCGAAGAGTGCGCCGTGGTCGAGGATTCTCGCAACGGCTGCGTCTCGGGTATCACGGCCGGCTGCCATGTCTTTGCCGTGCCCGATATCGTGCCGCTGCCGCAGGACGTGGCGGACGGCTGCGAGGCCGTACTTGATACGCTGTTCGATCTGACGGCGGCGGTCAGGGCCGTGCGCTAGAGGTATGCGCCGAGGCTGATGACGGTGGCCCCGCGATATTTCCCCAGATAAAACCTGCCAAAATAAACCTGTCCCTTTTTGGTAGGTTAAACGGCGTAACTTAAAGGTTCATGTTGCCGTGGATGTAGGGGGTGACCTCGGGGGAGATATGGTCGCAGCCCAGCTCGCGCAGCGCGGACTCGACAACGGCGGGCAGCGGGGTCTTGCCCTTGTCGTCGACGGCGGCACCGCCGAGGGTGGAAATCTTGGCGACATCTGCGGGTGCGGCCTCGATATGCATGCAGCCGCCGATCAGGCGCGCGCGTACCTGTGCCAGGTCAAGATCGTGCAGGTAATCCTCGCAGGCGCGGATTAAACCGACTTTCTCGCGCGTAAGCTTCTCGCCCGTGGGGACGGGCGTGGAAAGACAGGCTCCCGCCGGCAGGTTCCAGACGGGGTATCCCCAGGCGCGTAGCAGCTCGCGCTCCTCGTCCTTGGTAAAGCCGACCTCCATAAGCGGCGAGCGCACGCCGAGCTCCTGGGCGGCGCGCATGCCGGGACGGTAGTCGCCGCGGTCGCTTGCGTTGCTGCCGTCGATGACGGTGGGAAAGCCCAGCGACCTGGCGTGGTTGACGATGGCGGTAAAGCCGGCGCGCTTGCAGTGGTAGCAGCGGTCGGCGTCGTTGCAGGCTACCTGGGGGAGCTGCAGCTGATCGACCGAGAGGTTGAGCACGGGGAGCTTGAAATGCGGCCCCTCATCGGCCTGCCCGTCAACCGCCCGCTCAAACGAAGCCTGCTCGGGCGTGCCGATGAGCGGCGTGGTGAGGTGAACGAGAAGCGTGCTGGCGGGCATGATGCGGGCGCAGACTGCGGCCAAAAAGCTACTGTCGACGCCACCGGAAAAGCCGATGGCGACGCGTCCGTATGCCAAAAGCAGCTGCTCGAGCGCTGCGAGTTTGTCCTGAAGCCCCTCTGCGGGTGCGGTGGTGTCTGAAAGCATAAGTCGATCCTTGCCGTTGAGTACTCGGTCGAAAACTATAATCCTACCGAGTCGCTTGTCATAAGACTTCTATCTATGTAACGAAAGTGCAATATGCTATATACGTTATATACAAGTTTACAGGTGCGGTAAAGTTGCGGGAGTACAGCAGCGCGAAGCGATGGGGGACCGATATGATCAAGGCCGTTATTTTTGACATGGACGGAACGCTGGTCGATACCGAGCGTTTGGGTATCAAGGCGTGGAAGGCGGGCGCGGCCGAGCTGGGATTCGCGATTGATGATGCGCTGATCCATCAGTTTATCGGTCGCACGCTGCCCGATGTCATGGAGATCCTTGATGAGCATTACGGCAGCTGCGAAACCGCTGAGGCAATCTATCGTCGCCATAGGGAGATTCGCGACGAGATGGTCAAGACCGATCTGGAGCTTAAGGACGGTGCCGCCGAGTGCCTCGACGAGCTGCTGGCTGCGGGCTATCACGTGGGTCTTGCGACGTCATCGCGCCACGTTACGGCCGAGCGCAACCTCAAGACGGTTGGCCTCTTTGACAAGTTTGAGACGGTGACCTGCGGCGAGGACGTCGTGCGCGGCAAGCCCGACCCCGAGATGTACCTGCTCGCCTGCGAGCGCGCGGGCTTTGCCCCCGAGGAGTGCGCCGTGGTCGAGGACTCACGCAACGGTTGCGTCTCGGGCATCACGGCCGGTTGCCATGTGTTTGCCGTTCCCGACATCGTGCCGCTGCCGCAGGACGTGGTGGACGGCTGCGAGGCTGTGCTCGATACGCTGTTCGATCTGACGGCCGCGGTCAAGGTCGTGTGTTAGCGTTCGCACGCGAGTCGCCATGCCCCGCGCCCGATCCCGCAGGACGGCGACGGCAACGGCGCCCGCGCGGAGGCACTGTTCTAAAAAATGGAATTGAATCCATTTTTGCAAAAAAGCTAATGAAAAATGGATTACATTCCATAAAAATCCGTAGCCGCAGGTTCGGCTAAACGGGGAAGGCCCGTGGGGTCAGCAAAATGAACTGCGTCCCAAATCTTGGACGCCCTAAATAGCGACTAGGCCGCGAGGGC
>DXLR01000033.1:0-5883 GCA_019414625.1 Collinsella sp. | reverse complement strand
GCTCCACCCTTACCCCGGCAGCGGCCAAAAAGTACTGCCCGCCCACGTGGCAGGACTGGTACAACAAAGTCGCCGCTCAGATGAACCGCATCTAAGTGCAACTGCAAAGGGCCCCAATGGGGTCCTTTTCTTTTAGGTAGCGGAGGTATCGACGACGCCGGTCGCATTGGCAACCGCGACTATGACAATCATGCATAGGAGCAGCACACCCAATGCCTTGAGCCAGAGTTTCGCGAGTTTCTTGCCGCGATAGCTGTCGAGCAGTGCGAATCGCCGACGAAGACGGCGCTTATCGAGCAGTGCGAAATGCATAAGCACCATAAGGCCATCGACAAAGAAAAAATACTCGATTATGAGAAGCCACGTCGGGTAGCTTTGGTTTGCTCCGGTGGGGTGAAAGACGGCAAAGTGACTTCCGGCAAAGAACACAAGCAGCGAGAAGCAGACGAGCGTATTCCAAATGCGGCCCAGAGACTCCGGAACGCGAGAGAGCAGGCCGCATGCAGCGGAGGCGGCAGGGCCAGGAGGCCCTGCGGGGTTCTGGAGCCCTTGGGGCGTCAACACCGTCTCCGAGGCCGGAGTTCGGACAGGCGGCGCAGGAGGCCGCACGGGGCGACTCAGATCGTATGCCGCGCGCGTCGCCCGTCCCAACGCTTCCGCACTCGCAAAACGCTTGGCCGGGTCGAGCGCCATCGACATGCAGACGGCATCGGCAAGTGGAGTGGGAATGCCGCGCGCCTCGCATTGCTCGCGCATGTCGAGCCCTGGCTTAGGGTCGACTCCCGTCAAGCAGAAGAACAACAGGGCGCCAAGTGCGTAGACGTCGCTTCGCACGCTCGTCTGCCCAAACCCATACTGCTCGGGCGGCGCATAGGGTCGCGTGCCAAACTTGACGGTGTCGGCATCGGCGCCATCGTGCCATACGCGCGCGATCCCCAGGTCGATAATCACCAGCGATGAAAACGTCAGGCCGTCATCAGGCGTATAGTTGGCACCTGTCACGATGATATTCGACGGCTTGAGGTCACGATGGATCACCGGCGCCGACGTCTCCCCCACCATTGCAAAACCGGCATGGAGCTCGCCCACGGCATCGCATAGGGCAGGATACAATTCACGCGCATAATCGGGGGTGGCTCCCAGACGGTCCACCAGCGCCCCGAGTGTCTCCCCTTCGATGTATTCCATAACCACGTTGAGCTCGTCGCCCACACGACGACAATCGACGATTCTGGGCAGGTGCTCAAAACGCCTGACTGCCCGCTGAGCGGCAAACAGACGCTCGTATGCCCCGCCGATTTGAGCCGAAGCATCGATGCGTTTACGAACAAAGGGACCGAGCGAACCACCGCCGGTTCCTTCAAAGTACACGAGCTCGGTTGTTTCAACGGACGAGCGCTTAAGTACACGCTCCACGCGATAGCTGTCGTCGCAATCGAGCGACGCCAGGTGCTCGGCAAGCGCTGCGGTCAGCTCGTCATCGGAATATGTTGGGGTCTGAGTATCCATAGCCTCCGTCATAGCGCAGGGCGCAGACACCCCATGGCATCCGCGCCCCGTTCGTTTGCATCGTTGTTCGGCAGCTCCGCCGGCTCAGATATCAGCCGCTAACTCACCGTCTCCTCGCCAAAGCGATACAGCTCTTCATTGACCTTTTGGAGGCTACAGCCACGGTCGATGCAAAAGATGACAATCGCATCGCGACGGTCTTTACAGTTGAGGACGCTTGCCCCGGCAGCCGTCAAGGCGCGGTTGGTCTCCTTGAGCGTCAACGCCATCGCAAAGGCAATCTGCAGCACCTTATTGCGGCTCGGATGCCGCGCACCGGTAAAAATCTGATAACCAAAAGTCTCATTGAGGTCGGCCATGCGCACCACGCGCGAGCGCTCTAAGCCCTTTTCCTGCAGCAGCTGCTTAAGGTAGTCCGAAAGCGACGGGGCGGCAAAGTCGTGTTCTTTGATATAGCCATCGATGTTTGGCGCGTCGAGAAGCTCATTGAGCAACTCCTCGGTCAGCTTTTTATCGGGCATACGACTTCACCTCCCCCAGTGCATACAACATGCTAGAAACCGCTTACGTCCGAACGCTCCCAGCTAGCAACCTGGTCGGGAGACACCGTACCCAGCGCCTCGAACTTCCAAGAGCCGCCCGCCTTCAGATGATTGGTGTTTGCAAGAGCCGTTCCAACCTGGTTGCCATCGGCATCATACAGAACATATTCGATCTGAATGTAGCTCTTTTCCTTGTCCGTGTTATTGGTCAGCGTGCCCGTGATCTTATAGGCAAACTGATTGGAGGTGTCTTCAGCCTCGTCAGCAATGGTATACGGTTCTTGCGGTTCTTTTTGCTCCTCAGCCTGCTGTGTCGCCTCGGCAGGCTTTGCCGAATCGCTCGCAGACGAATCGGTTGAATTGCCACCCATAGAGCCCACGGCACCGACAATAACCAGCACCACGATGACGCCTAGGACAATCTTGCCGATCGGCTTCTTTCCCTCTTTTGCCATTATTCATCCTTCCTACGATCCGGCTACCGCGCCGGCACACAGCACATCGTAGAAAGGATTGAACTTGAATTCATTAGCTGAGAGCTAAGGTTGCGGTAAACGGCCAATGCAGCTATCCAGACGCCGAGCAAACGCACTTTGCGTGACCGTCTGCTAGCAGCGCATCAACCCACCGTGACGGATTCCCCGGTAAAGGTGCTCACAAGCAACAGGATAAAGAAAACTAAATAGCTGATGCTCAATAGGTAGGCGACGACTAAAAAGATAGTCCATCCAACATTGGTCTTACCATCGGCACGACGTTGCTCGCGAGAACGGCACAGCCAGACCGTCACGCCAATGGCCACAATCAGCAACACGAGTGCCGCTGCTGCCACCCCGGCAAGCGCAAACATCACGCCAATGCTCACAGCAATAACCGGGAGCAGTAGCAAGCCACACCCGCATCCACCCGGGCTATATACGGCAGACTGTCGGCGTCGTTCCATCGTCACTCCAAGCCAAGCAATCGTTTGTAGACATCGAGGCCCTTGAGCATAATTTCCTCGTCAAAGAGCATGGTATCGGTGTGAAGGGCGCTCATCGCATAAGCTGGGCAGCCGTCTGCGTCGATCGGGTTTTCTTGCGCCTCTGGCACGCCCGTGCCCAGCAAGAAGAACACGCCCGGCAGATGGCGCTGATAGAACGCGAAATCCTCGGCGATTAGCAGCGGCTCGTCCACGAGCTGCAATTCGGGCAGAGCGGGCGCGATTCGGGCAAACAACTCAGGGTCGTTATCGACCGGTGGATAGCCCTCGGCAAAGTCAAGATCATACGTGCAGCCCGTTGCGGTGCACGCCTCGTCGAGCACACGGCGTACGCCCTCGCGCGCACGGTCGAACATAGCGTCTGTAAACACGCGCAAGCTACCAGCAACATGGGCCTCCCCCGCCACCGCATTGCAGACGGTGCCTGCCTGCAGCAGGCCGAACTTGCCAATGCAGGGCTCATCGGCACCCAGCTCATCCATCAGTTCGCGCTCGGCAACCAAGAACCTGGCAGCCGCTAGCGCCGCATCGTGCGACTCCTCGACCGGAACGCCATAGGTCTTAGCGATATGGATGCTCGTCCCGTGAATATGAATGTGTGTCTCACTCGAACGCGCCAGCAGCGGACCGGAACAGCTCGCCAACGTGCCAGCGGGAAGGTCGGGCCACACGTGAAAGCCAAAGATACGGTCGGCACCATAGCGCTCGAACACACCGCCCTCGCATACTGTCTTGGCACCACCGGTCGTCTCCTCGGCAGGCTGGAACACAAAGAGCACGTTGCGCTTAATGGCGCCCGGCAGCTCGCGAATCGCACGGTCGACATACGTCGCGGCGGCAAGCGCCATGGCCATGTGCCCATCGTGCCCGCAAGCGTGCATCTTACCGGGATGAGACGAGGCGAAGGCCGCGCCCGTCGCCTCGGCAATGGGAAGCGCATCCATGTCGGCGCGAATCGCCGTGGCATGCGCGGTGCCAACGCCAGCGTCAAAGAACGCACAGACACAGCTGGGGCACGGATGGGTCAGCTCGCAGTCGAGCGGCGCCAACACGCCCTCGATATAGGCGATAGTCTGCGGAAGATCGAAGTCGAGCTCCGGAATCCTGTGCAAGTCGCGCCGATAGCGACGGAGTTCTTGGAGCTCGGTCATATTGATTCCTTCCATGGGTGCGCAACGGTTGCCATCTATTGTGCCGCAAGATTGCCGCACCCTTATATCCAGCATATCCTTGCATTTTTTAAACGTTATATACGAATACTCTTGTTTGGTAAAGTGCAACGTGGTAGGGTCTTTACCACTTGATAGAGGCGCGGGCACGAAGAACCGCGGGCGAGCCGGCAGGCTTTGACCCCGTGGGGAGGCGAAACCCGCCGAACTGGGTTTTTCGGGCACGAACAACCTGGTGGGCCTGCGGGAAACACCCGCAGGACTGTCTGCAGCAATGCGGGAGCGCTATCCGGACATTGGGTCCACGCTATGCGGATTCGATGCGCAGGTAGCGCCGTCTGGATAGCGAGGTTTACGGGACATGTCACTGACTTCCAACGAGGCATATGCGGCCAAGCAGCCGTTTGTGGACAAGGAGACGCTCGAGCATATCGTCGAGCAATTCTCCACGCCGTTTCATCTATATGACGAGGCGGGCATCCGCCGCAACATGCAAGAAGTGCGCGACGCCTTTGCCTGGAACCCGGGCTTTAAGGAATACTTTGCCGTCAAGGCCAACCCCAACCCAGCGCTCATCTCCATTCTCAGCGAATACGGCTGCGGCTGCGATTGCTCGAGCTATACCGAGCTCATGATCGCCCGCTCGCTGGGCATCACGGGGCACGACATCATGTTCTCGTCCAACGACACGCCCGCGGCGGACTTTGAGCTCGCCGACAAGCTGGGCGCTATCGTCAACTTCGACGACGTCAGCCACATTGAATTCTTTGAGCGCGTTGCGGGGCCCATTCCCAAGACGGTCAGCTGCCGCTTTAATCCGGGCGGCCTGTTCCAGCTCTCCAACGGCATCATGGACAACCCGGGCGACTCCAAATATGGCATGACCACCGAGCAGCTCTTCGAGGCCTTCCGCATGCTCAAGGCCAAGGGCGCTGAGGACTTTGGCATCCACGCATTCCTTGCCAGCAACACCGTCACCAACGACTACTATCCCAAACTCGCGCGCATTCTCTTTGAGCTTGCCGTGCGCCTGGAGCGCGAGACCGGTGCACACGTCGCCTTCATCAACTTATCCGGCGGCGTCGGCATCCCCTACCTGCCCGAGCAGCAGGCTAACGACATCCATGCCATCGGCGAGGGAGTGCACGCGGCATACGACGAGATCTTGGTTCCCGCCGGCATGGACGATGTGGCCATCTGCACCGAGATGGGCCGCTTTATGATGGGCCCCTACGGCTGTCTGGTCACCAAGGCCATCCACGAAAAGCAGATCTACAAGGACTATATCGGTGTCGACGCAAGCGCGGTCGATCTGATTCGCCCTGCCATGTATGGCGCCTACCACCACATTACGGTGATGGGTCAGCCGGGTGGCGCCGACAAGACTGCGGCACCCGTCACGGACACGTACGACATCACGGGCAACCTATGCGAGAACAACGATAAGTTCGCCATCGATCGCGAGCTGCCGCATATCGACATGGGTGATGTGCTCGTGATTCACGATACGGGTGCGCACGGCTACTCCATGGGCTACAACTACAACGGACGCCTACGCTCCGCCGAGGTCCTGCTGCGCCCCGATGGCTCGGCCGACCTCATCCGCCGCGCCGAGCGCCCGGGCGATTACTTTGCCACGCTCGACGTGCTGCCGTACGGCCGAGAGTTACTGGCCCTGTCT
>DXLR01000032.1:0-6254 GCA_019414625.1 Collinsella sp. | reverse complement strand
GATTGGCGAAAATACGTTGGTGAAAATGGTGAAAAATATATTGACGCTAACAGCCGCTCGACCTCTGACTCGGCGCGAGGCCGAAGTAGGCCGTGACCTGCCTTCCGGAACGGAACCTCGTGAAGTCGCCGACCTCGGCCGAGAAGGCTGCGGCCAGCGCGAAGGCGCAGCCCTTGATCGACTGGAGGGCGGCCGCCTCCGCGGCGATCGGGCTGGCATCCACGGCCGCCCTGTACTCGGAGAGCAGGTCCGCCCGGGCCTCCGCCGCGGCCTCGACCTCGTTCCTCAGGGCGGTGAGCGTCCGAACCCCGCCGTCGTCCTCCGGCCTGACCTTGTCGAGCCACCTCAGGAAGTCGTAGGTCCAGTACTTCCTCGGGTTGCCGGCGGGCGTGGTGCCGCCGTAGACGAACCCTCGCTTTGCGAGGAAGGCGAGCAGCCGCTGCTTGGCGGTCGCCAGGCGCGCGGTCGCCCCGTCGTAGGCGCCGGCGAGGTCCCTGATGCCTTCGACCTCGGGGGAGGGGACCCATACGGGGGAGATGTCGTGGGCGAGTATCGCCTTGGCCATCCTGGCGGCGTCGTTCCTGTCGTTCTTGGAGGCCGAGTCGGCGGCCGACCTGGGGATCTTCGAGACCGCGGCGACGACGCACTCGACGCCGAGCCCGGCGAGCTCCCTTTGCGGGGCGAAGCCGAGGTAGCCGCTCTCGTAGGCCGCGAGCGACGGCCCGGGGAACCCGTCCATCCACCCGGCGATCTCGCCCCAGGGGTTGCCGGGGAACCTCCTCGTCACGGCCTCGCCGGTGTCCGCGTCGAGGGCGCAGACGGTGGTCGACCTCAGGTGGACGTCCATCCCGAACGCGGTAGAATACTTTGGCATGGGAGCCTCCCAACCTCGTTGCGGCGCGGCTGCGCCTATGGCACTTCAACATCATTGTCACAGCCCCGACCCGCGGTCACGAGCGGGGGCTCCTATCTTTTTAGTGCCCTCGGATTGGGTCATAGTGTCTGTCGGTACCAAGGCATCGGCGTCGCCTTGATCCAAACCTACCAAAAAGGGACAGGTTTATTTTGGTCGGTTTTATCTGGGCAAACGTGGTCGTCTATCGCAATATGGTCGTTGGGGACGTTCTTGTTTGACTAGTCGTTTAAGAACGTCCCCAACGACTACATAGCATGAGAGTGGATAATCTCCCGGTTTGAGTCTGCATTCAAGCTCAAAGTGGGAGATTATCCACTCTCGTTTTTGTTCTACCTACATTTGTAGGAACAGTTCGTGGAGGCGGGTGTCTTCATCGAGTTCGGGGTGGAAGGTTACGCCGAGCTGGTTGCCCTGGCGGGCGGCGACGATGCGGCCATCGACCTCTGCCAAGGCCTTGGCGTCGCCGTGGACCTCGACGATGCGGGGCGCGCGGATAAATGTCAGCGGCACTTCACCGTCGATGCCGTCTACCTGTCCCTTGGTGCGAAAACTGCCGAGCTGTCTGCCATAGGCATTGCGCTCAACGAGCACATCCATGGTTGCCAAACGCGGCGTGCCCTTATCGTCATGAGCGGCAAGGTCGTGAGCCAGCAGAATCAGGCCGGCGCAGGTGCCCAGGACGGGCATGCCTTCAGCGATACGGGTACGAAGCTCCTCGAGCATGCCCAACTCATCAAGCAGTTTCCCTTGAACGGTAGACTCGCCGCCGGGAAGTACCAGACGGTCAAAGTTCTGCTTCAAATCAGCCGCCTGCCTCAGCTCAATACAGCGTGCGCCCAGCTCAGATAGCCTTGCCTCATGCTCGGCAAAAGCGCCTTGGACCGCCAGCACGGCAACCGTTTGGTGTGCATAATCGCTCATGTGCGATCCTTTCTGCTGGACTAGCGCCCGCGCTCTTCCATGATAATCTCGATCTCGTCGGCGTTGATGCCCACCATAGCCTCGCCCAGGTCCTCCGAAAGCTCGGCGATGAGCTTGGCGTCGGTGAAGTTTGCCACGGCCTTTACGATGGCGGCGGCGCGCTTGGCGGGGTCGCCGCTCTTAAAGATGCCCGAGCCAACAAAGACGCCCTCGGCGCCCAGCTGCATCATCAGCGCGGCGTCGGCGGGGGTCGCGACTCCGCCGGCGGCAAAGTTTACGACGGGGAGCTTGCCCGTGGCATGGACCTCGCGCACCAGCTCGACCGGAACCTGCAGCTGCTTGGCTGCCTCAAAGAGCTCGTCGTCGCGCAGAGCAACAACGTCGCGGATCTGCTTTTGGATCTTGCGCATATGGCGCACGGCCTGAACGACGTCGCCCGTGCCCGGCTCGCCCTTGGTGCGAATCATCGTGGCGCCCTCAGCAACACGGCGCAACGCCTCGCCCAGATCGCGGGCGCCGCAGACAAACGGCACGTCAAACTGGGTCTTGTCGATGTGATAGACATCATCGGCGGGGGAGAGGACCTCGGACTCATCGATGTAATCGATCTCGATGGCCTGCAGGACCTGCGCCTCGACAATGTGACCGATGCGACACTTGGCCATAACGGGGATGGAGACGGCCTCCTGGATGCCCTTGATCATCTTGGGGTCGCTCATGCGCGAGACGCCGCCTGCGGCGCGGATGTCGGCCGGGATGCGCTCGAGCGCCATGACGGCGCAGGCGCCCGCCTCCTCGGCGATGCGTGCCTGCTCGGGCGTGGTGACGTCCATGATGACGCCGCCCTTGAGCATCTGCGCGAGCTCGCGATTGAGTTTGACGCGATCGGCCTTGCTGGTCTGTTCTGCCATGGTTGCTCCCTTGGTTGGCATGTACATTGCTTGACGGAACATCCTATCGGGGAGCTGGGTATGGCGAAATACTCAGTTTTCGAGATAATAACAAGGTCAGACTAATGCCAGATTGAATGATTCGATAAGGTCAGGTGATAGACCCATGCTTGACTACAATTTGGAAAATCGCGGCGAAGCATCGCTTTATGAGTATGTTTACCAGCAAATTCGCGATGATATTGTTGCTGGCCGTATTGCGGCGGGGGAGCATCTTCCGTCTAAGCGCGCCTTTGCCAGTCATCTGGGAATCAGTGTCATTACTATCGAGAATGCATATAGCCAGTTGCTTGCCGAGGGCTATATTTGCTCAATGCCGCGTCGTGGCTACTACGCTTGCGAACTTCCGGATGCACCGGTTTTGGCTTCGGCTGCGGAGGACATCGACCGAGATGCTGTCTCTGTGGGCCCCAGCGTGCATGATGTCAACGGACAGGTCGAGCGATTCGATGCGCTTTCTCCTTCTGCTTTGGAGGCGGCGCGGCTTTGGCAAAGCGCGCTACGGGCGACGCTGGCATCCGAAGACGAGCGCGAAATCTTTTCGCCCGCACCGGCGCAGGGCACTGCTCGGCTGCGACGCGCAATTGCTCACCATCTGCACGGGACAAGGGGTATGAATGTCGACCCCAACAACATCGTTATCGGTGCGGGCGCCCAGCTGCTCGATACCATGTTGGTTCAGTTGCTTGGCGCGGACAAGGTGTATGCGGTTGAGGATCCGGGCTATTTGCGTCTGACGCGTATCTATCAGGCTATGGGCTGCAAAGTTCGACATATCCCGTTGGATGATGAGGGCGTGGACTTGAGCACTCTGCAGAAAAGCGGGACCGATGTCCTTCACCTGATGCCGTCCCATCAGTATCCGACCGGTCTTGTGACGAGCATTGCGCGTCGCTATGCGCTTCTGAGCTGGGCCGCTGAGCGACCAGGTCGGTATCTCATCGAAGATGACTTTGATTGTGAGTTTCGCCTTGCCGGGAAGCCGATTCCCGCGCTCGCGTCGATTGATGCCGCCCAGTCGGTTATCTACACCAACACGTTTTCGAAGAGCCTTTCATCGGCGTTGCGTCTAGCGTACATGGTGCTGCCCGATGAGCTGATGGAGCGGTTTAGGTGCAACCTTGGTTTCTATGCCTCGTCGGTGAGTTCTGTCGACCAGGTCGCTTTGGCTCGTTTGCTGGAATCGGGTGATTACGAGCGGCATGTGAACCGCGTGCGCGTTCGTGCTCGTGAGGCGCGTGATGGCCTGATGGCGCTTGTGCGGAAAGCGTTTCCGGCAGGGGAGGTCTCGATCGAGCAGGCAGATGCGGGCCTTTACTGTACCGTGGTTGCGGAGCGTGGAACGGGCGGAAGCACTTTTGCACGGGCCCTCACGCGCTCGAGCATCCCTTTTATCGATATCGGTGACTGTTTTTGGTGTGCCGATGGCGCATCTGCCCCTGAAAACTCAACTCATATTCTTGTCCAGTATGACGACCTGAGTCCAAAAGTACTAACTACCTTGGAATTGCAGCTAATGGGGGGCACTCTGCAATCTAAGTGAGTAGACTTTTAGCACTTTGGCGACCAGGCAGTTTTGTAACAAGCTATCTACCTGCGGTTTTGAAAAGCAGGATGACCGGCCTGCTCGGGATGTTCAAAAAAGTCTACTCACTTGCCGCGCAAAGCTCCTGCATGAGAAAAAAATGGGGTTTTCAACAGGGCTTCGTCCAGCTCTTGGCAAGCTTTTGGCCAGTTGGGGAGGGCTGTTGAAAACTTTGCAGTCCGTTCGGCGCCATTTTTGGTGCGTTCGCGCCAATGCGTGACTGACTGGGTTGAAATTCGTGTTTTCCTGTGCCTATGAAGGATCTACTTTGTGACATATCGGCTTTTAGGTACTGGCGTTTGCCTCCTCAAGTCCGCGCTTTGTGTCCGCCGCTTCCACGACCGGAAGAAGACCGGCAGCGATATGATCTCGCCCGCAACCCGACGGCTGCGGTCGCGCTCGGTTTTCCGTTGCATACATTGGTTCGGACGAGAAACAAACGGACTTGTCCTGCCAGCATTAGGCAGCGGCTGTTTCTTGGTGAGCTCCCCAGGGAATCCGTGCTGGAAACGGAGCATGGGTTTTTGGTTACATCTCCTCTACTGACGACATTCATCATGTCGCGGCATCTGACGGATCTTCAGCTTCTTTTGGTATTGGCGGAGATGTGTGGCTTGTTTGCGGTGTGTGCCCTGCCGGCGGCACTTGAGGCGGAGCTTTCGCGTGCAATTGATTCGGGCGCGATTTCGACAACGTTCGGTTGGGTGCGCTGCCCGTCCGAGGACGGCATCACTTCAAGTTTATGGCGTCGAGACGCTTTGGTTTTGGGCAGAGACCTTGACCGTTTTTGTTCAGATGTTTGCGGGATGCGTTACGGCAATAGATTTATGGCGGTATCGCAACTCGTTCCATTGGGTGCCGCGTCGCCTTTTGAGGTCGAGGCGTATTTGTCGCTTGGACTGCCGCGAGCCCTGGGAGGCGAAGGGTTTTGCGGCATAGAGCTCAATGTCGAAGTGACGCTAAGCACAAGTGCTCGAGCGATTGTGGGAAAGTCCCGTGTATATATCGACCTACTTCTCTCTTCGCCGGACGGCAAGCGACAGGTGGCCATTGAATGTCAGGGAAAGGCCTCGCACGGACGCGCAGGGGATGGCTTGCGTGATGCTGACCGCATGACAGCCCTTCAGGCCATGGGCTACGATGTACTTCTCCTGACACACAGACAGATATCCGATGAGGATAGATTCCGCGCGATCGTTAAGGCCGTATGCAGGATGCTCGATGCTGAATATCGTGATAAAAGCTCAGATGAGCAAAGGGCTGAGACATTACTCCGGTCTGAACTATTCGTTGACTGGACAAAATTGGGAGTAATCGACGAAAAGATGCCCGTTAGACACAAAATAGCTCGATCGTGGACGGCTGCGAAACTAAGTGAGTAGACTTTTGGCTTGATGGCGACCAGGCCGTTTTTGCAACAAGTCATTTACCTGCGACTTTATAAAGCAATATGGATGGCCTGCTCGGCAAGTTCCAAAAAGTCTACTCACTTATTTTTTGACGAGAATCCGATGCCTAAGGTGGTCCTATTTCAGGGAGTTAACAAGTTCGTGAGGCACGAAAAAGGCCCGAACCGCGCGGTCCGGGCCTTATCGAGCTAGAGATTGTCTCTCAGGCGGCTGGCTTAGCCAAAGTAGCGCTTGAGCAGGCCGGCGAAAGCCTTGCCGTGGCGGGCCTCGTCGCGAGCCATCTCGTGCACGGTGTCGTGGATGGCATCGAGGCCGGCGGCCTTGGCGCGCTTGGCAAGATCGGTCTTGCCGGCGGTGGCGCCGTTCTCGGCCTCAACGCGCATCTCGAGGTTCTTCTTGGTGGAGTCGGTCACGACCTCGCCCAGGAGCTCGGCGAACTTGGCGGCGTGCTCGGCCTCCTCGTGGGCAGCCTT
>DXLR01000031.1:0-3778 GCA_019414625.1 Collinsella sp. | reverse complement strand
ACTCATTTAAGTCTGTCCCCAATGAGTGGGGCGATGCGGCAAACGGAAAGTTAAAAGTTATAGTTGAAGCGTTTCAGTTAATTGAAGCGTTTTAGTGTGCCTTTTACGGGAATCTTACCGTTTACCGAATTATTTCTTGCTATCATGCTAGACGTAGGGTAAATCTCCGATCGCAAGGAGACACAAATGGTGAAAAAGTCACCGGAAAACACTACTCCCGCAATTGTGGACAACGTAGAGGCGCTTGAGGCTAAGCTCGCTCAGATGCGAGAGGCCCAGGCGCTTTTTGCTACGTACACGCAGGAGCAGGTCGACAAGATCTTCTATGAGGCCGCCATGGCCGCCAACAAGGCTCGTATCCCGTTGGCGAAGATGGCCATCGAGGAGACCGGCCGCGGCGTTCTTGAGGACAAGGTCATCAAGAACCACTACGCCGCAGAGTACATCTACAACGCTTACAAGAACACCAAGACCTGTGGTGTCCTGGAGCGCGACGAGGCTTATGGCATCACCAAGATCGCCGAGCCCATCGGTATCGTGGGCGCCGTCATCCCGACGACCAACCCCACCTCCACTGCGATCTTCAAGACGCTGATCAGCCTGAAGACCCGCAACGCCATCATCATCTCCCCGCACCCGGCTGCCGCCAAGTGCACCATCGCCGCCGCCAAGCTCGTGCTTGACGCCGCCGTCAAGGCCGGCGCCCCCGAGGGTATCATCGGCTGGGTCGATGTCCCCTCCATCGAGCTGACCAACATGGTCATGCGCGACGTCGACATCATCCTCGCCACCGGTGGCCCGGGCATGGTCAAGGCCGCCTACTCCTCGGGCAAGCCCGCCCTAGGCGTTGGCGCCGGTAACACCCCGGTCGTCATCGACGACACCGCCGACGTGCTGCTCGCCGTCAACTCCATCATCCACTCCAAGACCTTCGACAACGGCATGATCTGCGCTTCCGAGCAGTCCGTGACCGTCATCGACACCATCTATGACCAGGTCAAAGCCGAGTTCCAGAAGCGCGGCTGCTACTTCGTCAAGCAGGGTGCCGAGATGGAGGCCCTGCGTGCCGCCATGTTCAAGAACGGCGCTCTCGATCACCGCATTCCCGGCATGGCTGCCGCCAAGATCGCCGAGCTCGCCGGCATCGAGGTTCCTGCCAAGACCAAGATCCTGATCGCCGAGGTCACCTCCACCGACCCCGCCAAGGAGGAGTTCTCCCACGAGAAGCTCTCCCCGGTCCTGGCCATGTATCACGCCAAGGACTTCCAGGAGGCCGTCGACAAGGCCGAGCACCTGGTGCTCGCCGGTGGCCCGGGCCACACCGCCTCTCTGTACGTGCACCCCGCCCAGGCCGAGAAGATCAGCCTGTTCGAGCACGTCATGAAGGCCTGCCGTATCGTCATCAACACCCCGTCCTCGCACGGCGGCATCGGTGATCTGTACAACTTTGGCATGAAGCCGTCTCTGACCCTGGGCTGCGGCTCCTGGGGCGGCAACTCCGTCTCCGAGAACGTTGGGGTGAAGCACTTGATCAACGTTAAGACTGTGGCCGAGCGCCGTGAGAACATGCTGTGGTTCCGCGCTCCCGAGAAGGTCTACTTCAAGAAGGGTTCCACGCCCGTCGCTCTCGACGAGCTGGGCAACGTCATGGGCAAGAAGCGCGCCTTCATCGTCACCGACCAGTTCCTCTTCAAGAATGGCAACACCCGCGCCATCGAGGCCAAGCTCGACGAGATGGGCATCGCCCACGACTGCTTCTACGACGTCGAGCCCGATCCGTCGTTGCAGTGCGCACGTCGCGGCGCCAAGCAGATGGCTCTCTTTGAGCCGGACGTCATCATCGCCGTCGGCGGTGGCTCCGCTATGGACGCCGGCAAGATCATGTGGATGATGTACGAGCACCCCGAGTGCAAGTTTGAGGACATGGCCATGGACTTCATGGACATCCGCAAGCGTATCTTCACTTTCCCCGAGATGGGCAAGAAGGCCTACTTCGTCGCCGTCCCGACCTCTTCGGGTACCGGCTCCGAGTGCACGCCGTTCGCCATCATCACCGACAAGGAGACCGGCATCAAGTGGCCGCTCGCCGACTACGCGCTGCTCCCCAACATGGCTATCGTCGACGCCGACAACTGCATGACCGCCCCGCGCGGCCTGACCGCTGCCTCCGGCATCGACGTCATGACCCACGCCATCGAGTCCTACGTCTCCATCATGGCTTCCGACTACACCAAGGGCCTCTCCGAGCGCGCTGCTAAGCTCGTCTTCGAGAACCTGCCCTCCAGCTTCACGAACGGCGCCAAGGACCCGCATGCCCGCGAGGAGATGCACAACGCCTCTTGCATGGCCGGTATGGCCTTCGCCAACGCCTTCCTGGGCCTCAACCACTCCATGGCTCACAAGCTCGGCGCCTTCCATCACCTGCCCCACGGCCTCGCCAACGCTGTCATCCTGACCCGCGTTATGCGCTACAACGCCGCCGAGGCTCCCGTCAAGATGGGTACCTTCTCCCAGTATCCTTACCCCAACGCGCTGCACAACTACGCCGAGATGGCCAAGTACTGCGGCATCGAGGGCAAGGACGACAAGGAGGTCTTCGAGAACTTCATCACGAAGCTCGAGGAGCTCAAGGACTTCATCGGCGTCAAGAAGACCATCGCCGACTACGGTGTTGACGAGCAGTACTTCCTCGACACCCTCGACGAGATGACCGAGCAGGCATTCAACGACCAGTGCACCGGCGCAAACCCGCGCTACCCGCTCATGAGCGAGATCAAGGAGCTCTACCTGGACGCCTACTACGGCCGCGAGCCTCAGGACTACGCCGTCTGCTAGTTTTAGCACGGTTTTTAACGGCGGGGGTGCACGGGTGTTTCACACACCCCCGCCGTCGCTTCTATCGCATCGTTGAAAGGATGCAACCATGCTGCTACCCGATTCCAAGACCGAGCTCGTCCGCCGTGGCAACAAGGTCGTTTACGACCTGGGCGACAAGATTGTCAAGGTCTTTAACGAGACCAAGCCTGTCTCCGACGTGTTCAACGAGGCTTTGAATCTTGCCCGCATCAATGAGTGCGGCATCCGCAGCCCCAAGGCTCTCGAGGTTTCCCAGCTCGAGAACGCCAACGGCTGGGCGCTCGTGACCGAGAAGGTTCCGGGCACCACCCTTGCCGAGAAGATGACTGCCGAGCCCCAGCGCTTTGGTGAGTATCTCGAGATGTTCGTCGACCTCCAGATCGAGATCCACGGCTACACCTCCCCGCT
This sequence comes from Collinsella sp., assembly GCA_019414625.1. Lineage (GTDB taxonomy): Bacteria > Actinomycetota > Coriobacteriia > Coriobacteriales > Coriobacteriaceae > Collinsella. The sequence goes on along the minus strand of DXLR01000031.1, from coordinate 514 downwards.
GCTCAACCGTCAGCGCGACAAGTTCGCCCGCATGATCGACAGCCTTGATCAGCTCAATGCCACCACGCGCTACAACCTTCAGGAGCGTCTGGACGGCATGACCAAGGAGTTCAAGGTCTGCCACGGCGACTTCAACCCCTCCAACGTCATCGTCGGCGACGACGGCCAGCTCTATGTGTGCGACTGGGCACACGCCACCCAGGGCTCCCCTGCTGCCGACGTTGCCACCACCTACCTGCTCTTCGCCCTCAACAGCAAGGATCAGGCCGAGGCCTACCTGGAGCTCTACTGCGACCGCGCCGACATGCCCATGCAGGTCGTGCGTCAGTGGACGAGCATCGTCGCCGCTTCCGAGCTCGCTCGTAAGCGCAACGTGAACGATGAGTTCCTGAAGAACTGGATCGACGTCGTCGATTATCAGTAATATCTGAGCGATTTATTTCGCATCGGAGGCACAAGAAAACCCCGCAGCTCATATGAACTGCCTCCCATTTCTTGGACACAAGAAATGGGA
>DXLR01000030.1:0-1284 GCA_019414625.1 Collinsella sp. | reverse complement strand
GTATACGTTTGGCGTGATTACGCCCGAAGAGCTCGACCGGCTTTCCGAAGCCACAAGCCAGGGCAGCTTCCAGCAATGGTCCGGGCAGGTCCGTCTTGCCAAGATTCGTGGGCATGAAGCCGAATGCGTTGGCGTGTGCGACGCATCCGGCAATCTGGTAACCGGCTGCGTGATTCTGTACCTCAATGGTCGTTTCGGTGCAGATGGCTCCGTATATTTCGGCCCCATCGGCATTAGCGATGATCCGGCTCTGCTGCGGGCCATAACCGAGGCGATTCGTGAATCGGCCCGTCGCCACCATGCTGTTTCCGTGGCATGCTGGCCTAACGTCGCCTACCGTCTGTATTCCTCGAACGGGCAGCCCGACGGCGAGCCGGACGATGCACTACTGGCCGGATTCGCCGATGCCGGCTGGACGCATGGCGGATTCCATACCGGTTATGACGTGGTCTGCCAGTGGATGTACGTCAAGGATCTCACCGGCATCACCAACGGCAAGGAACTGCTGGCGTCATTCGGCAAACGTGCTCAGTGGAGTGTCAAGCGGGCGCAGTCGATGGGTGTGCACGTTCGTGAGATCGGCCCCGACGAGTTCGACGTGTTCGCCGATATCGAACGGCGGACCGGTGAACGCCGTGGGTTCGCGACGCGTGGCGCGGACTATTTCCGCCAGTTCAAGCAGGCGTATGGCGCAGATGCGCATTTCATGCTCGCGGAAATCCACATCGCCGAATATGTGGCGGATATGACCGCCAAGCGTGAGGCGTTGCAGGCCAAGGTAGCTCGATTGCAGGCGAAATACGATGAACGTCCGACCACGCGTATCGAACGTCAGCTGGGGGAGGAATCGCGCAATCTCGCAGCCGCCGACAAGCGTCTGGCTGAGGTGGAGGGATATGCCAGGAAGGGCGATGTGCTGCCGGCGGCGGCTTCAATGTTCGTCAGTCACCCCAATGAGGTGGTCTATCAGTATTCCGGTTCGTTGGAGGAGTACAAGCCGTTCTACGCCTCGGCGCTGATTCAGTACGAAGCAATGCTGCATCTATGTGTGGAGAAGGGCGTGCCCCGCTACAACTTCTACGGCATTTCCGGCGTGTTCGACGATCCGAACGACGAGGGCCGCGGCGTGCTGGAATTCAAGCAGGGCTTTAACGGCTACGTCGAGCAGATGGTAGGCAAATTCACGTTGCCGGTGGATAAGTTCCGCTTCGGCGTGAGCAATCTGGCGCACAAGCTGCTGCGCCGGTAGCAACTGGCGGTCGGGGGACGAGCCTATGTCTGGCT
>DXLR01000003.1:0-1309 GCA_019414625.1 Collinsella sp. | reverse complement strand
CGCGCATAAAGAAAGCCTCCCATTTCTCATGTCCAAGAAATGGGAGGCAGTTCAAGATCGGGCTTATAGGGCTCAGTTAAACCAAACCTACACGGTCAAATGACCCGCAGATTACATCTGCTCGGGCGCGGAAACGCCAACGAGGGTAAGCACCAGGGCGAGCGTCACGCGGACAGCGTCGCAAGCTGCCAGACGGGCGCGCGAAAGCTCGGGGTCGACGGGACGGCCCTCGCTCGGCAGAACCTGGCAGGCAGCGTAGAAGCTGTGGAAGTCGCCGGCGAGCTCCTCGGCAAAGTGGGTCAGACGGAACGGAGCGCGATCGCGAGCACAGCTGGCGATCAGGTCGGTGAGCTCGTTGAGCTTGCGCGAAAGGGCGAGCTCGGTCGGGTCGGTCAGCAGCGAGTAATCGACGTTCTCACCGATGGCCTTGGCGGCAACGGCCTTCATGCCCATCTCGTCGGCCTGCTCGGCGGTAACGTCGGCGGCACGGCGCAGGATGGAGCACACGCGGGCGTGAGCATACTGCACGTAATAGACCGGGTTGGAGTTGTCGCGCTTCTTAACGGCCTCGATGTCGAAGTCGACCATCTGGTTGGAGCTCTTGGAGATGAGCGTGTAGCGAGCGGCATCGGAGCCAACCTCGTCGACGAGCTCCTGAAGGGTCACCATGGTGCCCTTGCGCTTGGACATACGGACGGGCTTGCCGTTACGCAGCAGGTTGACGAGCTGGCCCAGTAGAACCTCGAACTTGCCGGGGTAACCCAGAGCGTCGCAGACGCAGCGGACGCGCTCGATGTAACCGTGGTGGTCGGCGCCCCAGATGTCGATGACGTGGTCGACGCGCTGGAACTTATCCCAGTGATAGGCGACGTCGGAGGCGAAGTAGGTGTACTCGCCGTCGGACTTGATCAGGACGCGGTCCTTGTCGTCGCCCAGATCGGTGGAGCGGAACCACAGGGCGCCGTCCTTGGTGTAGAGGTAGCCCATCTTGTCGAGCCTCTCAAAAGCGCGGTCGACGGCGGAGGTGCCGGCGGTCTCGCCCTCGGTGTCCTTCACATACAGCGAGCGCTCGGAGTACCAACGGTCAAAGTCGCAGTTGACGGCGTGGCAGAGGTCGCGCATGTTGTCGACCATCTTCACGTAGCCGCGCTCACGGAAGCTCTCCATACGCTCCTGCGGATCGGCGTCGACCCACTTGTCGCCGTCGGTGCGCCAGAACTCGGCGGCCTCGTCGATGATGTAGTCGCCGCCGTAAGAGTCCTTGCCCAAGGTCTCGGCAAAGTTGTCCTGATACGGATGGGTCTCGGGG
>DXLR01000029.1:0-1193 GCA_019414625.1 Collinsella sp. | reverse complement strand
GCCGGATCGACAACGGGAACTTCGCTGGCCTCGACAGGCGCAGCGGGCTCAACAGACGATGCACCCTCCCCTGCCGCGGAACGGACCGAAGTCTCAGTGGGCTCGGGGACTACCTGTTCCGCAACCTGCTCGGCCTTAGCAGCCGTGCGACGGCGTGTGCGCGGTGCCAGCTTCTCGGTCGGCTGGTCGGCGGCAGGAACCTCGGTGGCGGCAGGGGTCTCGAGTACAGACGGAGCTGCAAGCTCGGTCAGAGCCGCGGCCTCGCGCTCGGCAGCACGACGGCGGGCGCGCACCACCTGAGCCTCGCTAATCTGCGCCAACGCACGTGCCTGCGCGACCTCATCGGAAATCGGCGCCGAGGAGTCAGCTGCAACGGTGAGCTTGGCGCGCGTCGTGCGCGTGGTACGGCGCTTTGGCTTGGTGACCTCCTCGCCGTCAGCGGCAGGCTTGGCCGTGCGGCGCGTGCGCTTGGGCTTTGCCGGAGCAGCCTCCTCACCAGTTGCAGGCACGGCCTTCTCAGCCGCTACAGGCATAGGCGTCGAAGCAGCCTTAGGCGTCTCAGGAGCCGAGGCTTGAGCGGGCGCCGCGACCTGGTCCGACGCAACCGGTGCAGCGGGAGCGGCCTGCGTCGTCGTTATTTCGTTTTCTTGCTGTTGATCAGACACAGTGTTTGCTCAACTTTCTTTTCAAGCCCTGTGATCACATGCTCCCTGCATAAACCTTCAGGGCGGCTAAACAGTCTAGTTCCGTTCAAAACGACGGACATCATTGATCTGTATCGAGATGATTGCGTCAACTACGCAGCGTTAGTGTAACACAACCGCCGCCACCTGCAACTTAGTCATTGGGGACGTTCTTAAACGACTAGTCAAAAGGGACACTCTTTGTTTGCCACCCACAAATCTGACTGCCTCCGCCAAAACTATGGCGGTTTACTACGATGAATCGCTCAACCGCGACCACTCCGAAACTTGTTGAACTAAAACCGCAGGTAGATGCCTTGCACTTTTTAGCAAAACGCCGGCGTGGTTAGAATTCCTCAATTCATCGTAGTAAACTGGCATAGTTTCGTATTTCCAGCAGTTCCAAATTCATCAATACGTCGGCGTTTGCGAAAAAAGCCCGACCTCCGTAGGAGATGAACTGCGTCCCAAATCTTGGACGCCCTAAATAGCGACTAGGCCGCGAGGGCC
>DXLR01000028.1:0-1972 GCA_019414625.1 Collinsella sp. | reverse complement strand
GATGGGTCTCGGGGTGCTCGTCGTTCTCGTCGGCAACAAAGGCGTCACGGTCGGCGATCAGCAGCTTGTGAGCCTCGTCGATATCAACGCCCTGCTTGGCGATGATGTCGGCAAGCTGCATATAGCGCGTGCTGATGGAGTTGCCGAAGGTGTTCATCTGAGAGCCGTGGTCATTGATGTAGAACTCACGCTGGATCTCATAGCCGGCGTGGTCCATAACGCGGCAGAGCGAATCGCCCAGCGCGGCCCAGCGGCCGTGGCCGATGTGCATGGGGCCGACGGGGTTGGCGGAAACGAACTCGACCTGGGTCTTCAGGCCACCACCGACGTTGGACTTAGCGAAGTCCATGCCCTTCTCGCGAGCCTCGCCAAAGATGGCATTCTTGACGGCAACGGAGAGGTAGAAGTTGATGAAGCCGGGGCCTGCGATCTCGACCTTCTCGATCGCGGGGTCCTCGGGCATATGGGCAACGATGGCCTCGGCGATCTTGCGCGGGGCGCAGTGGGCCAGCTTGGCGGACTTCAGGGCCATGGTAGAGGTCCACTCGCCATGAGAAGTGTCAGCCGGTCGCTCGATAGCGCAATCGTCAAGTTCAAATGCGGAAAGGTCGCCGGCCTCCTGGGCCGCAGCAAGCGCAGCGCGTACCAGCTCTTCAATCTTCTCGGGCATAGATCCTCCTTGTGTTAAAGCCCCCGAGCTCTTGGTCACTCGTAGGGCAAAAGCCAGAGTTTGTAGCACTCTATCACAAGCGACGGGCACTGTCGCAGGATAAAGCTAATAGATATTGCATATGCACAAAAATGACTACAGCTTGCATGGAGTCACTCAAAGATGCCGGTCTGGCTGCAGATTATGCAGGCGTTGAAAATGCATAAAGGTGTGAATGAGCTGCGTCTGTTATCGAATACTCTTACCTATCAGAGTTGTGTGCTTTTCCTGCATAAAGTAAGGGTTTGCGCACGTCAGCGTGTTATTCTAGACATACGTAAATTCGTATAAGTTGGAGGTAGCATGTTCTCAATCGGTCAACACGTCATTCATCCGGGCCAGGGAGTCTGCACCGTCGTCGGTTTTAGGGACGACACACCGCAGCCCATGCTGCTGCTCGAGACCAAGCAGGGACATGCGCAGACGATCCTCATGTACCCCGTGGCGCAGGCCGACCGTTTGCACGCCGCTATCTCGCAGCAAGATGCCGAGCACCTGCTGAGCCACTACGACGAGCTGGAGTGCGACGCCTTTACCGAGCGCAACAGCTCACTTGAGGAGACGCACTTTAAGCAGCAGCTCAAGCTGGGCGCACCCGAGACGGTCCGCGTGGCAAAGACCATGATGCACCGCATTCGCCAGGCCGAGGAAGCTGATAAAAAGCCCAGCTCCTACTACATGCGCGTACTCAAGGAGGCCAAGCGCCGCTCCATCGAGGAATTCGCTGTGGCCTTGGGCGTCACCGAGGAGGCCGCCGAAGCTCGCCTAGCCCAAGCCGCCCTCAACTAACCCATCCACGCCAAAAACCACCACAAAGGGGACAGGCACCTTTGTGGTGGTTTTTTCGTTCTAGTCGTTCTAGTAGTATTCATTCTTAGCGATACCTGCGAGCACAAGGAGTCTTTTATGGCAGAGCCACTTTCCGCCGGAATCACCCGCGACCGTGCGTTCGAATTGCTCAACGAGCACAATAAGGACCCGTTCCACATCACCCACGGCGAAACGGTCGAGGGCACCATGCGCTACTTTGCGCGCGAGTTCGACCCCGAGAACGAGGAGTTTTGGGGCATCGTCGGTCTGCTGCACGACCTAGATTGGGAGGAGCATGAGGACGACCCCATGAACCACACCATCTATGCGGCCGAGATCCTTGAAGGCGAGGGCGCCTCTCCCGATCTCATTCGCGCCATTCAGACGCACACGTCGGACTTCAACACCTCGCTGCCCAAGCCCGAGCTGCAGATGGAAAAGATCCTGTTTGCC
>DXLR01000027.1:0-13006 GCA_019414625.1 Collinsella sp. | reverse complement strand
GAGATGTGTATAAGAGACAGGTTCATGCCCGAGAACACCAGCCCCACCGACACGATGACCGACGAGATAATCGCGTACGCACCAAAGTTGAAGTACGACTCGAGCGTGGCGGCGGCCGTCGAGTCGACCTTGACCCGCTCGATCTCGACCTCGGCACGCTCGGCAGCGGCATGTTCGGCAGCCTTGGCAACGTCACCGTTGGAGGCAGTGGGCTCAAGCGCCGCCGCAGCGCCCGCGAGTGAGATCCAGCGCGAGGCCTCGGCAGACGAAAGCGCCGCCGCCATGGTGCCAGCGCCGTAGGTCACATCGAGCTTGGGCAGGGACTCCCCCGCGCGGGCGGCTGCAACGAGGTCGCCCTCAAACCCCTCCGGGATAAAGAACACGCAGTCGGCACTGCCCTTGGCGCTGTTGCTCTTGGAGAGCGCGTCCGCAAGGTCGTAGGTGTCGTCGCCGATGCCCGTGACCAGCTCAAAGCGCGAACCCAGATGCTTGGTAAGCGCACGCGAAAGATCGCTGTCGTCGCGATCGACCACGATCACGTTGGCATCGTAGGGCTTGTACTCGGTGAGCTGCGACGAGTTCCAGCTCACCGATGCCGCGATAAACACACCCATGAGCGAGATGAACACCGTGTAGATGAGCAGATAGAGCGGGTGTGCGAGCGCCATGCGAAGCGCAGTCTTAAAGGTGCTCATAGCGACTCCTTCCAAAGATCAGCGTGGCGGTGGCAACGAACAGCAGCGCCATCAGGACGAGCGCGCCGGCGCGAACGGCAAAGGGGCCCAGGTCCTCAAAGAAATACAGGCGGTTGAACATGTCGCAGATAAGCTTGACGGGGTTGAGCCAGCACTCGGCCGGACAGGCGCGGGCGACGTCGTCGGCAAGCGCCATCGCCGGCTCGCCGTAGAGGCCGGCGAACAAGGCGCACGTGGTAGCAAAGCCCGTAAGGATGCCGGACTTGGACGCCTTGCCGCCCTTAACGGGAAGCGTGCCCACAAAGAGTCCCAAGCCCGTGGCGGCAAGCGCGGAAGCGGCGCCGCCCACCAAACACAGTCCCTCGCGCCCGCCAAAGTCGATGCCCACGACTAGGCGCACGTAGCCGATCGCAATCGCCATCGAGGCAAAGGAGACCAGCCACGAGCCCACAAAGATACCGGCCAGTGACGCCGTTTTGGAAAGACCACCCACGCAGCGACGTGCGCCAAGGCCGGACAGATTGGGCTGCAGATCGACGACGCTCAAGGCGGCAAACTCGGCAGACATCATCGCCACCAGACCAAAGAGCGCATAGTAGTAGATGACCGTGCCATCGGGCGTGGTACGCGTCAGGCTCACGCGACGGGTGCCGCCCTCGAGCGACAGGGCGCGCGCAACCGCCTCCGGGTCGGCGAGCGCCGCTGGGTTGTCCTGGGCAATTTGGGACATGAGCTCGGCATTTTGTGTATACGAGCTTGCCACCGTCTCCAGGATGCTGCGATCGGTGAGCACCGATGATGCACGCGAGCCGTCATAACTCGATAGCAGCGTGAGTTTGGGCGTGCCCGCGTCGTCGACCGTATAGATGCCCGCGACCTCGCCGGCCTTAAGCGCACGGCTCGCGTCGGCTGCGTCGTCGCACTCGTGGATCTCGAGCAGCTGATTGTCGCTCTCCTTGGCAAGCGACGTCGCCACGTCCTTAAAGGTCGAGGCGTCCCAGGCCTCGTCCGCTATGACGGCAACCGGTACCGGGTCGACCGTGCCGTCGGAGCTCAGATTCGCAAACATAAACATGAACATCGTGGAAAGTGCGATGGGAAAGAGAGCGCCCCAGACCCACGTGCTCGGCCGGCGCAGCAGCGTCTTGACCGTAGTGATGATGGTGTTGAACATGACTGCCCCCTAGTCGCGCAGCTCGCGGCCGGTGATCTCGAGGAACACGTCGTTGAGGGTCGGCGGCTCGCTCCACACGCGGCCGAGCGCCACATCGGCGGCGCGCAGCGTGTCGAGGATGTCGACCAAATTGTGCGGGCTCGCTTCGCAGGTGCAGACGAGCTCGCCGCCGGACAGCTCAACCGAAAGCACGTGCTCGAGGGCGCGCAGCCGCTCGACCGTGGCGGTCTCGACGGCGCCGACCTCGACAGTCACGCGCTCGCCCATTTGAATCATGCGTTTGAGCTCGTCATTGGTGCCCTGCGCCAGCACACGTCCGCCGTCCATGATCATGATGCGGCTGCAAATCTGCTCGACTTCCTCCATGTAATGGCTGGTATACACCACCGTGGCGCCCTCGTCGCGCAAGCGGCAGATGCCCTCCAGGATGGCGTTGCGACTCTGCGGGTCGACTGCCACCGTAGGCTCGTCAAAGAAGATGAGCTCGGGCTTGTGCGCAATGCCGCAGGCAATGTTGAGGCGACGCGCCAGGCCGCCCGAGAGCTTGCCGGGGCGAAACTTGGTAAAGTCGCCCAAGCCCACAAAGTCGATCGCCTCGTCCACCAGCGCGCGGCGGCGCTTGCGGTCGTTAACGTAGAGGCTACAGAAATAGTCGATGTTCTCGCGCACGGTAAGCTCGTCAAACACCGCAACTTGCTGCGGGACCACGCCGATGCGGCGCTTGAGGTCGTAGCGGGCGGGCGTCATGGGCTCGCCGAACAGCTCGATGGTGCCCTTGTCGTAGGCGAGCAGCTGCAGGATGCAGTTGATGGACGTGGTCTTGCCCGAGCCGTTGGGGCCCAGCAGGCCAAAGATCTCGCCGGGGGCGATGCTGAGGTTAAAGTGGTCAAGCGCGATAAGGTCGTCGTAGCGCTTGACGAGGTTTTCGACGTGGACGATGTCTGTCATGAGGCGGCCCTTCTGTTGATTGCGGCCCGGTACGATTGCATCATCGCAGGAGCGGACGGCGCGCACCAGTGAGCTTTGTCACGAGTGCGGGGGCTCGGTCGCGTGGCCCGCTGACGCGACCGCCCCACCGTGCGGGAGGAATGTCACGGTTGCGCTAGGCGGCCCCTCCACCACGCGCAGCTTCGCGTACAATACCCGTATGAACAGGCTTTTCGACAAATCGATCGTGCTGGCGTGCTGTATTGCGGCCGCCATGGGTCTTGCCGTGGACGCTCGTCTGGTTGTGGCGTTTTGCCTTGGCATTATTGCCACCTCGCTGGCCGAGGTCGCACAGGGGAAACGCACCCGACGCGCAAGCGAGGCAGCGAGCTACGCCTGCATCATCGCGGCTGTCTTCGTGCCGCCGTTTGTGCCGTTTGCGCCTCTCGCCCTCTATGACATCGCGCGACGCGTGCGCCGCGAGCACGCCTGGGTCGCGTTGGGCATTGGCTCCGTCTTTGCCTTTGCGCTCGTCGCGGACCTTCGCGCCGATGCGCTTACCGCACGAACGCTCCTGCTGACCGCCATCCTTTCGGTTGCCGCCACCTTGCTATCGCTACGCACCGCCCAGTTGGAGCGCGAGCAGCGGCGCATGCGCCGCACCCGCGACGAGCTGCAGGAACGAGCCCTCGCGCTCGAGGCGCGCAACCGCGATCTTGCCGATCGCCAGGACTACGAAGTCGAGCTCGCGACGCTCGCCGAACGCGCCCGCATCGCGCGCGAGATCCACGATAACGTCGGGCACCAGCTCACGCGTACCTCGCTGCAGACCGAGGCCCTGTGCATAGTCCACGCCGATGAACCCGGCGTCGCCGCCGATTTCGCCGACGTCAAGCACACCGTTGACGAGGCGCTCCAGCTTGTGCGCACCAGCGTCCACGCGCTCAACGACAACGCCGTCGATCTTTCCGTGCAGCTCGAACGCATTGTTGAAGGCGCACGCTCGGACGGCGGCCCGCAGATTGAGCTTGAAGTTATGACCGAACATGCGCCCGCAAACGTCGCCAACTGCTTTGCGGCGGTCCTGCGCGAGGCGCTATCCAACACCATGCGCCACGCCCGCGCGCAAAACGTTGCTGTGCGATGCATGGAGCATCCATCGTTTTACCAGCTCATCGTTACCGACGATGGCATGGGCGGGACCCAGACGGGCGGTCGCGGCGCCGCCGAGGGCATGGGGCTCGGCTCCATGCGCGAGCGCGTCGAGGCGCTTGGCGGCACCTTTACCGCCGGCCCGCGCGCCGGCGTCGGCGGCTGGCGCGTGTTTGCCACCGTCCCCAAACAGCAAGGAGATGAGGCCCGATGAGGCTCATTGTTGTCGACGACGACCGCCTAGTGGTCGATTCGCTCAAGATTATCCTGGGCGCCCAGCCGCAGATCGAGGTAGTGGGCACCGGCGCCAACGGCAACGACGCGGTTTCGCTCTATGCCGAACACGCACCCGATATTGCACTGCTCGACATTCAGATGCCGGGACGCGACGGCCTATCGGCGGCGCGCGAGATCCTCGAGCGCGACCCTGCGGCGCGCGTGGTGTTTCTGACAACATTCTCGGATGACGAGTACATTGTGTCGGCGCTCAAGCTGGGCGCCCGCGGCTACCTGATCAAAACCGATGTCGCCGCTATTCCACCGGCGTTGGCGCAGGTCATGGACGGCAAACGCGTGCTCGAGGGCAAGGCGATCGAGGACATCGATTTTGACGGGACAGGCGCCGATGCCAGCACGCCTCGCCGACCCGCCGCCTTTGCCAGCCTGACCGACCGTGAGTTCGAAGTCGCCGAGCTCATCGCCCGCGGCCTCGATAACAAGGAGATTGCCGCCGCCGCTTACATGGGCGAAGGCACGGTGCGCAACCACATCAGCTCGATCCTTGCCAAAATGGGCCTACGCAACCGCACGCAGATCGCCATCGCCTACCTGCGAGGGTAATTACCCAACAACCGACCACCCCGGCATAGCAAAATGGCTGCTATCGATTTAATGCCATTTCAAAACTATGTCGGTTTACTACGATGAATCGCCCACCTTCGACCACGGCAAATTGCGCGCTTCCAAAACCGCAGGTAGAACGCTTGCGATATTTAGAAAAATGCAGTCATGGTCGGGAATGTCGAGTTCATCGTAGTAAACCGGCATAGTTTTGTTCGGGCGGCCCTGCACGAGCGCCTCCGCAAGCCTCGCGAGACCAAAATGATCCGTTTTCCTCCGTTCCCAAGGGATCAGCTGGAACCGCTCGCCACGAAACCTGCCCATCTACTACGTTTGACTCGATACCCCCGACCATACCCCCGTTTTCCGGAAAACCGCAGGCGTTCTACCTGCGGTTTTGTTTTCACATTTTTTGCCGTGGTTGGGGATTGGCGCCCAAAAGTAGTAAATGGGCCCATTTCGTGGCAGGCGGGTCATTTTCGGGCTGGACGGGTCGCGTGGCGGCCCGCACACGCGTTCACGCGCGGGGCCGGTGGGGCATTTTTGCCCCACCGGCCCCTATTCCAGTTCTATTCCAGCGCTATTCCGGTTTGGTTTCTACTGTGGGAGTCTTGTCCGCTGCGACTGGAGTGCGGGCGGTGTCCATAGTCAGGCAGTGCTTGGGGCAGCTCTCGATGCACTCACCGCACACCACGCAGGCATACGGGTCAATCGACCACGTTCCGCCCTTGCGATCGACCGCAAGTGCACCCGCCGGGCAACGGCGCGCGCACATGCCGCAGCAGATGCACACGTCCATATCGTTGACGATATGCCCGCGCAGGCGCTCGGGTGCCGCGAGCTTCTCCTGCGGATAGCGCACCGTTACCGGCTGCTTGACCATAGAACCCAAGGCCGTCTTGGCAAATGTCAGCAAACTCATGCCGTGCCTACCTTTCCGTGCAGCTAATGCAGGGGTCGATGGTCAGGATAATCATGGGCACGTTGGCAATGAGCACGCCCTGCAGCGCATGCGTCAGACCCGCCAGATTTTGCGACGTCGGCGTGCGCACGCGAAAACGGTCCAAGTTCTTGGTGCCGTTGCCGCGCACATAGTAATACGCCTCGCCGCGCGGCTGCTCAATCACAACCTCGCCGCGCGCGCCGTCGGCTGGCGTAAGCTTGGTGCGCCCACCGATACCGTCGTGCGGAATCTTGCCCACAAGCTCCTTGATGATGTCCATAGCCTGCGTGACCTCGGCGCAACGCACCTGGCAGCGGGCATAGCAGTCGCCATCGGTAGCGACAATTGGCTCAAACGCAGCCAGATCCGCATAGGCGCCGTCGCCAAACATGCGCACGTCATAGTCCACGCCCGAGGCGCGCCCAAACGGGCCGACCATCGAAAGCTCCAGCGCGTCCTTCTTGCTGATCACGCCCACGCCATGCAGACGCTCGCCGCAGCTGTCGTCGTCCAAAAACGTATGCACCAGGGCCTCGTAGTCGGGGCGCATGGCGTCGAGCGTCTGGACAATGCCGGCCAGCTCGGAGTCCTCAATGTCGTGCTTAAGGCCGCCGATCTCGTTGATCGACAGAATCACGCGACCACCGCACGTGCTCTCAAAGATCTTGAGAATCTGCTCGCGCAGCGTCCACGAACGATAGAACAACGCCTCGAAGCCAAAGGCATCGGCGAGCAGGCCCAGCCACAGCAGGTGCGAGTGAATACGCGAAAGCTCGTGCAAAATGGTGCGGATATACTGCACGCGGCCGGGCACCTCGATGTCAAGCATGCGCTCGCAGGCGCTGGCATAGCCGTAGCTGTGACCCACGGCGCAGATGCCGCAGATGCGCTCGGCGATGTAGCCAAACTGATGCATATCGCGCTTTTCGGTGAGCTTCTCGAGTCCGCGGTGCACAAAGCCGATCTGCGGAATTGCCTCGATGACGCGGTCGTCCTCGATCACCAGGTCCAGATGAAGCGGCTCGGGCAGCACCGGGTGCTGCGGGCCAAACGGAATAACGGAGCGATGTGCCATGGACCTTACGCCTCCTTTTTCTGCTTGTCGCGGGCGGCCTTGGCGGCAAGCGCCGCGCGGACCTTGGCCGCTTTCTCGGGATCCATGGCGGCGAGCTTTGCCTCCATCTCGGCGGCCTTGAGCGCGGCCTTCGCAGCAGCCTCATCGTGCTGAGCATCGGAGCCGGCAGCCGCAGCGGGCTGAGCAGCGGTACCCTCCCCCGCAGCGGCCTTCTCGGCAGCGGCCTTGCGCGCCTTGGCCTCGGCAGCCGCGCGGACCTTCATGGCCTTCTCGCGCGCAGCCTTCACCTCGAGCGTGATGACGCTCATGGGTTCGGCAGTCGAGACCTGGTAGAAAAAGCCCTTAAAGTCGATCTGCATGTCGGTGATGGCAAGACCAAACAGGTCGTGCGCTTCGTTTTCAAACGGGAACACCGCGGGGTAATACGAGCTGATGGACGGAATCTCCTGGTACTGGTCGATGCCCTCGACCACCAGGTTCTCGATCGCATAGCTGCCGTCCTGCGCAATATGCTCCTGAGCAGCACGGACGTTGATAAACGTATAGACCAAGCGATACGAGCCGTCGTCGACGTTGCGCTCGGCATGCATTTGCACAAAGCGCGCGCCGACGCCCTTGAGCGCCTGGACATGCGACAGGAGCTTGTCGATCCCGACGGTGGTATAGATAGCCTTTTGCATTACTCGGCCTCCTTTGCAGCGGCGGGCGTCTCAGCAGGTGCGTCGCCAGCGGCGGGCGCAGCAGGCTTCCCGGCAGGCGCGTCACCGGCACCGTCAGTCCCGGCCCCCGCAGCCACAAACCCGTCCTCGCCCAGCTCAACGCCACCGTCCCAGGTAGCGGCACCGCCCACGGTGAGCGGATCGCCACCGGCGCGCAACACGGTCTCCTTCTGGTCCAGGATGCCGCACGCCTCCACGATGGCATCGATCACCGTCTCGGGGCGAATGGCGCACCCGGGCGCGTACACGTCCACGGGAATCGCGCGGTCCACGCCGCCGATCACGTTGTAGGCATCGCGGAATACGCCGCCCGAGCATGCGCAGATACCGCAGGCCACCACGCACTTGGGCTCGAGCATCTGGTTGTAAATCTGACGCACGACGGGCAGGTTCTGGGCATTGACCGACCCCGTCACCAAAAAGATATCCGCATGCTTGGGGTTGCCGGTGTTGACCACGCCAAAGCGCTCCGCATCGAACAGCGGCGTGAGCGAGGCCAGCACCTCGATATCGCATCCGTTGCAGCTCGAGCCGTCGTAATGAATAACCCACGGCGAGCGCGACATTTTATGATCCATGGATGCCGCCTCCTAAATAAACACGTCGACGAGGATGGGCATAAGGTTGAGCAGGCCAAACACCAGCGCCACGCCCCAGCCGAGCTTAAAGCAGCTGCGCCAGGTGCTGCGTGCGAAGGTGTTGTCGATCAGCACCTCGACAAAATACGTCGCGGCCATCACGACCAGGGCTACGACCCAGCTCACCGGGTTGTCCCAAACAAAGAACATGCCCACCCACATCAAAAACAGCACGGTCTCACACCAGTGCATAAGGGTCATCTTGGCCAGCGTGCCGCCGCTCATCTCGGTGGCGACGCCCTGGACAATCTCCTGATGCGCGTGATGCGAGTACGAAAGGTCGAACGGCGACTTGCGTAGCTTGATGGTGAGCACCGCAAGCAGCGCCAAGAAAATGGGCGCGCTGTACACGATGATGGGCGCCGACTGTCCGGTCACGGCGATGGAATCAAAGCTATCGGTGGCAAGGTACAGGCCCACGCTCATCAGCAGAACGGCGGGCTCGTAGCTCATGACCTGCAGCAACTCGCGGTCGGCACCGACCTGGGCAAACGGGCTTTGCGTCGAGGCGGACGCCAGCACCACAAAGATCGCGGCGAGCGTAACCATAAAAGCGCACAGCAGCGTGTTGGAGCCCGACACAAAGATGCCGCCGCCCACGACGGTAAAGATGAGCGCGCACGCCATATAGGTATCGTCCATGGTGTTTACGCTGGCAGGGGCCTTGCGCAGCAGCTTGGCAACGTCGTAGAAGGGCTGCAGCAGGCGCGGGCCCACGCGGCCCTGCATGCGAGCCGAAAGCTTACGGTCAAGGCCGTCGATCAGGCCGCCCACAAGCGGCGCCAGCAAAGCAAACGCCACGGTGCCAATAAAAATGCCCACGACGCCCGAGCCTTCGAAATACTTGCCGCGCAGCACCGAGGGCGCGCTCATGGCAAGCCGCTCGGGCCCAATCCACGCGCAACACAGCAGCGCAAACAAGATAATGCTGCAGCACACGACGCTACCCGCGGGGCCGATACGCTTCTCGCCAAGGGCATCCTCCGAGTACCAATTGCGCTTTTCGGCCTTCACCTCGCGTCCCATCGATCCGCGGAAATGGCGGTAATTGTCGGTTCCCACACCCGAAAGATATACGTTTACGTGCGGTTTGTTGCTCACGCGGAATGAAGTCAGCAGCACCACGGCGATAAAAGCCACGATAACCACCATCAGATACATGGCATCCTTGCCAATAACGTACGGCACGCGGCCAAACACCATGGCCAAGTAAGGCGACACCAGACCGCTCGAGATAACCGGGAACGCCACGCAGCACAGAATCAGCAGCGCGGCGATGGTGTTGAGGGCCATCCATTCGGTCTTATGGACATTGACCTCAACGTTTTGAGCCGTGGGGTCGACGCCCGAAAGCTTGGCAAGCCACTTGCCCCAGAAGAAGAACGTCGCGGCCGAGCCAAAGGCAAGCACCATGATCATGAGCACGTTGCCGGTCTGGGCAAACGCCACCAGGGCGCCCCACTTGGACACGAGCATGCCAAACGGTGCCACGAACATGCCCATAATGCCCAGCATCATCAGGCGCGTCAGGTGCGGCATGCGGCTGAACATACCGTCCATGTCCTCGATATTGCGGCTGCCGATATGATGCTCGGCCGTGCCCACGCACAGGAACAGCAGCGACTTGGCCACCGTATGGAACAGGATCAGGAAGATGGCGGCCCATACGGCCTCGGGCGCGCCGACACCCAAGCAAGCACTGATGAGGCCCAAGTTGGAAATGGTGGAGTACGCGAGGACGCGTTTGGCGTTGCTCTGCGAGATGGCCATGAGGGCAGCGAGCAAAAACGTGATGGCACCCACGCTCGTGACCATAAAGCCGGTCACGGGATAGATGGCATAGAGCGGGCTGAGCTTGACCATCAGGAACACGCCGGCTTTGACCATGGTGGACGAGTGCAGCAGGGCGCTCGTGGGCGTGGGGGCAACCATGGCACCCAACAGCCAAGTGTGGAACGGCATCTGTGCGGCCTTGGTGAGTGCGGCGAGCGACAGCAGAACGACCGGCATCACCAGCAGCGCGGATTGCGCGGTTCCGGCGCCGGAAAGCTCGATCATGCCCGAAATGGTCAGCGACATGCCGTTAACGTGCAAGAACATAAGGCCCACCAAAAACGCGATACCGCCCAGCATGTTGAGGATGATCTGGGTGAAGGCGTTCTTGATGGCCTCGGGCGTGCGCGTGTAGCCAATCATGAGGAACGAGCACACGGTGGTGATTTCCCAGCCGCAGAACAGCCACTCAAGGTTGTCGCTCGTCACGATGACGAACATGGCCGAGAGGAACAGGAACATAAGCGCCAGGAACTGCGGGCGTCGGTCAGGCGCCGTCTGCCCGCGCAGCGCAGCCTCGTGCTCGTCATGGGCCTGGAAGTCCTTCATGTAGCCCAGGGCATACACGCAGATTAGGCTGCCGACAATGCCGACGGCGAGGACCATGATCACACTCATGTAGTCAAGGTAGAGTGGCGTTGCCGTGACGGCTTCGGTCGCGGGCAGCGTCATAGCTGCAAAGGTGAGCGAGCCCACCAGCTGCACCACGCCGAGCACCGTGGTGAGCGTGCTCTTATATTTACGCGCGTTGTACAGGATGACGGCGCACAGGATCACGTCAATGACGGAGCTGATGATCGAGAGCACATGCGAGGTGCCGGGGGCAACCTCGAAGCTCTGCGGGCCCGTGCCAAAAAACATGACGGCGACTACAACCGTCACCGCCATAATGATGCCAGAGCCTATGAGCCCCACCGCATCGCGGGCGCGGTCACCGCGCGCGAGCAGCATGCCCAGCGCCGGTACCAGCGGAAACAGGGTAAGGAAATACAGTAGCGTCATACCATCACTCCCCCATGCAAAAACGCTGCAATTGTTTAACGTTATAGCTCAGTTGAGGAGTAGCGGCGGCGGGTTTTCGGTCAACTGGGGAGTTTTAGGCGTACGGGGTAACGAGTCTGTCCGCTTTGGAGCAGAGAGGCGACGCTCCCCCTATCGCGGCGGCGGGCGCACGGGCCACTGCGCGCGGTTTATTAACCACTTTGGAGGATGTTCCAGTAGGCTCACGACGGTCCAAAAAGTTGGCGCGGCAAGAAAAATGCGCCCCTGTGGGCGCACCATCCCGTTCGCTATTCCGCCTTTTTAACGCGCGGCTTGCGACCGCGCGGCTTATCAACCAGCGCGGACTCACCGCTCTCGCGATACTGGCGGCACCAAGCCTTGACCGAAGACTCGCTGGGAATCTTGTGCTTGATCATGGCCTCGCGAACCGTTAAGCCGTTTTCCAAGCGGTCCTTGACCACGGCGAGCTTAACTTCGTACGAATAGGTGTGATGATGCGAACCGGCGTTGAGAACGGCGTCGGCACCGCCTACGGCATACGCGCGGGCCCACTGACGAGCCGTGGCCTGGGGAATGCCAAGCTCCGCGGCGAGGGCGCGATGACCGACCCCCTCTTGGAGGATCTCGACGGCGCGCTGCCTAACCTCGGGCGCATGCGTGCGAGTCCTAGTTGCTTCCGACATACCTGCCACTTCTTAGCCTTAACCGTTAATCTGCTTTCTTACGTGCAAGTTAGATAGTAGCATTTTACTGTTTGCTCAAAGCAGTTAATTAAAATAGACGCGGCGTTATCTGGGCATTTGGCACCAATTTACGACATTTCTTTATCGATTATTTACGCTGGTAGCTGACTCGCAGCCAATCGTCATTCGCCTGTCAACAAAATTGACACCTCTTTATGTCCTTTGGCATAGAGGATATAGTTATTAACCCCTCCCCCAATAATTTTGAGTAATCGGCAAGGCAGTAGACGTCCTTACTCCTCATGATTACCGCGCATTGCCATCCACCGAAGCAAAACAAAAAGGGCGGGGCCTGCTGCGCTTGCAGGCCCCGCACCGGTTGACACCCGACGGGACACAGCCGGGCGAGGCGGATCCGTGCTACCGCCCCGCCTGGCCGCGATGTTCAACTACAGCTCGTTGGCCGCGTGATACGCCGTGCGAATGGCGCTCGCAATGTCGGCGGTGCGCTCGCCCGAGCAGTCGCCCACGCAGGTCACGGGCACCGTCACGCCATCCAGGTCAAACGCGTTGGCCTTGGATCCCACGGCCATCACCACGTAATCGCAGGCGATCTTCACCGGCTCCTCGGGGCCGTCCTCGGTGGTGTGCACGGCCTCCACGCCCTCGTCGGTAATGGCGGTCAGGCGGGTCTTAACGTGCTGTTCCACGTTGTGGGCGGCGAAGTCGCTCATGATCAGCGGCAGAATGGTCTCGGACTCGCCCGCGGCAATCTTGTCGAGCATCTCGACGATCGCCACCTCGCAGCCGTGCTGCAGCAGGTACTCGGCAGTCTCGGTGCCCACCAGGCCACCGCCAATGACGGCGACGCGCCCGCTGAGCTCCACCTTGCCGGCCAGCACGTCCCAGCTCGAGACGACCTTCTCCGAATCTGCACCCGGAACGGGGATGACCACGTCGTGCGCGCCCACAGCCACAATCGCGGCGTCGGCGGCGTTGAGATCCTCGGCCGTAGCGGCATGGTTGAGCTCAACCTTCACGCCCAGGCCGGGCAGAATCTTCTCGTAGTACTCGACCGAGCGCATAATCTCATCCTTGCGCGGAGGCGCGGCTGCCAGCACAATCTGGCCGCCCAAGTGATCGCTCGCCTCGTAGACGGTCACGTCGTAGCCGCGCTTGGCCGCCACGCGTGCGGCCTCCAGGCCGGCAATACCGCCGCCCACCACGGCGATCTTCTTGTCGCCCTCGCCCGGCTTGATGGCGATGGTCGCCTCGTCGCCGTTCTCGGCATTGAGCACGCACGAGATGTACTTGCGGTTTTGAAT
>DXLR01000026.1:0-7853 GCA_019414625.1 Collinsella sp. | reverse complement strand
GGGCCGGCATGCGCATGGCGCGCGTCACGGCGCCGGTGTACAGCAGCACATCGGCGTGACGGGGCGAGGGCACGACCTTGATGCCAAAACGCTCGACGTCGAAGACGGGCGTGATGGAACCGAAGATCTCGATCTCGCAGCCGTTGCAGCCGCCGCAGTCAACACGGTAGACGTACACCGAGCGCTTGATCTTCTTAAGAAGGGTCGCCTTGGCCTTCTCGATGCTCTCGTCGAGCTCGATCTTGGTCGGGCGGTACTGGAGCCGCTCGGGCAAAAGCGTGGGTTCGGCCATGGTTACTCCTCCTTCGTTTCAAAATCCATGATGATGCCCTCGACCGGTGCAGGTCCAGCGGGGATCTCGGGCGCATCGGGGTTGAGCTCACGGTCGACATACTCCGGATTCACACCGTGGCCGCCCAGATACTCCATGCCGGGGCCCTGGGGCTCACCGGACGCAAGCGTCTCGTTGGCAGCCATGCCGCGCGCGTTACCGGTCTTTACGGCCGAGGCGGCACGCAGGGCGTCGAGCTCGCGCTTGCACTCCTGGCACATACCAACGGTACGGGCGGCCTGGATGGCCTCCATGCCGCCGGCCTTTTGCAGCAGGCGCTTGGCGTAGTCGATCTCCTTGTGCGGGGCAAACGGCTTGCCGCAACGCGAGCAGTGCTCGAGCGTATAGACGCTCTTGCTGGTGAGGTCGTCCTTGCTCATGACGGCCAGCTCAAACTCCTCGGTGAGCTTGATAGCCTCCATGGGGCAGGCTTCCTCACAGCGGCCGCAGAAGATGCAGCGACCGTAGTCGATCGACCAGGTGATGGTATCGGCCGCAAGGTCGGTGTCCATGCGAATGGCATCGGCCGGGCACGCCACGCCGCAGGCACCGCAGGCGATGCAGAGCTCCGCGTTGTGCTCGGGCTTGCCGCGCATGTCCTTGTTGGTGGGGAACGGCGCAAACGGGTACTTGACCGTCGCGTCACCGGCCTTGGCGTTGACCTTCCAAAGCTTCAGCATATTAGAGCGCCTCCTCATCGAGCGGAGCGGCCATGGTGCCCTCGCCCGCAAGCGGCGACTTGTCGCGCCAGACGTTCTCGAACTGCTCCTTGTCGAGCACGTGGTCGCGCTTGGCGGCGACATCGGTCACCGTCACGCGGTCGGTGCAGGAGTAGCACGGGTCGAGCGAACCGACGATCAGCGCCGCGTCGCCCACGGTGTTGCCGCGGAACATGTAGCGCAGGACCGGCCAGTTGCTGTACGTGGCGGCCTTGGCGCGCCAGCGGTAGCACTTCTGGTTGTTGCCGAGCATCGCCCAGTGCACGTCCTCGCCGCGCGGCGCCTCGGTGGCGCCGATGGCGTACTTGTGCGGGGTGTACTCCCAATCCGAGGTGAGGATGGGGCCCGACGGGCAGTTCTCGAGCATGGTCTCGATCATGTCGATCGAATCATAGACCTCCTGGATGCGAACGGCGGTACGGCCGAAGGCATCGCAGGTGTCGGCCGTGGCGGCGTGCATCTTTTGGACGTCCGGATCGGCGTAGCCGTCGAAGGGATGGTCAAAACGCACGTCGCGGGCATAGCCCGAGCCACGCATAAGCGGGCCGACCGGCGAGAAGTCGCGTGCGATCTTGCGGTCCAAGATGCCAATGCCACTCGTACGCTCAATAAAGTTGGGCGTGGAGAGCAAGACGTCGACGAGTTCCTGAACCTCGGAGCGCAGCTGGTGGATGGTCGTGAGCGTGGAAAGCTTCTGCTCGGCCAAAATGTCGCGACGCACGCCGCCGATCACGTTGAGACCGTAGGTCTTACGGTGACCGGAGAGCTTCTCGGCCAGGTCCATGGACTTCTCGCGGACGCGGAAGAACTGCTGGAAGCCCGAATCGAAGCCGGTGTAGTGCGACGCCAGGCCAATGTTGAGCAGATGCGAGTGCAGGCGCTCGACCTCGAGCATGATGGCGCGGATGTACTGGGCGCGCGGCGGGACATGAATGCCCTGGGCGCGCTCGACGGCCTCGGCGTAGGCCACCGAGTGGGCACAGCCGCAGATGCCGCAGATGCGGTCGGCGAGGAACGTCACGGCGTCATAGTTCAGACGCGTCTCGGCAACCTTCTCCATGCCGCGGTGCACGTAGAACAGACGGTAGTCGGCGTCCACGATCGTCTCGCCCTCAACGAACAGACGGAAGTGGCCGGGCTCGTCGGAGGTAATGTGCAACGGGCCCATGGGGACGAGCGTCGTCTCCTTACCCTTGGTATCGGCCAAGAACTCGTAGTTTTCCATATCGCTCGCGGGAGCGGGACGGAAGCGGTAGTCCATGGAGTCCTTACGCAGCGGGTACAGGCCGCTGGGCCAATCGTCGGGCAGCACCAGGCGACGACGATCGGGCAGACCCTCGGGGATCAGGCCGAACATGTCGCGAAGCTCGCGCTCGCCCCACACGCAGGCGGGGACGAACGGCGTCACGGACGGGAACGTCATCTTGGCGGGATCGACCTCGGTGCGCACGGTCACCCAGCCGGGGTCCTCCCCCTCCATGGAGATGACGTAGTACACGGCGTAACGGCCGCACAGACTGCGCTCATCGTTGCCGATGATCACGGGAATCCAACCGTAGCGCTCGTAATACAGGTAGTGGACGGCCTCGGGCAGCTTGTCCTGCTTGACGGTAATCGTCAGCTGGTCCTCGCACTGCCACTCGACCTTCTCGATGCAGCCCGGAACGGCGCGGCGCAGGGCCTCGACATGGCTCTCGCAGCGACGGGCATACACCTTGTTCTCAGTTTCAATCATTCGTTACTCCACCTCGCTCTGAGCGGTCTCGGTACCGAACACAGCGCGGTACATCGGCGTCGCGTGAAGTTCCTCGGTGCTCTGCTCGAGCACGATGCCGGTCGCGGTCTCCACACCGTGCACGAGAGGCAGCGGGGTGGCGATGCCAAACCACAAGATCATGACAGCCAGGATGATTTCGGGGATAAGCATGAGCGCCGGGGCCTCATGCTTGCCCATGCCCTGGGGCGCATGGCCGAATACCGACTTGAGTGCGATGCGGGTGAGCGCGGAGATGGCCACGGTAAGACCGAGGGCGACCACGACGACCAGCCACATGGGACCGGCGGTAACACCGGCGACAAAAGTCAGGAACTCGGAGATAAACATGCCAAAGGGCGGGAAGGCGGCAAGACCGAGCAGCGCCAGGATGGCGAGCGCGGCGGTTGCGGGTGCAACCTCAACGACGCCTTGAATCTTGGCCAGGCTACGCGTGCCAAAGGCATGCTGGATGTTGCCGGACACGCAGAAGGCAAGCGTCTTGGTAAAGCCGTGGAACACGCAGTGCAGCAGGGCCGCGGCGATACCCAGCGGGCCACCGATACCCAGGCACAGGGCGATAACGCCCACGTTCTCCACAGACGAGTACGCAAAGCGGCGCTTGAGGTCGTCCTGGCGAAACATCGAAAGTGCCGCCACCAAAATGGACAGCGTGCCGACGAACAGCAGCAAAAGTTGCGGATACTCGGCGCCCACGGCCTGGATAGTAAAGCCGTAGAAGCGCATGATCACAAGCATGGCGCACTTAAGCAGCACGCCCGAGAGCAGGGCCGAGACAGGGCTCGGGGCCTGGGAGTGCGCATCGGGCAGCCAAGTGTGCATGGGGAACAGGCCGGCCTTGGTTCCAAAGCCGATCACGACAAACGCAAAGGCGAGACGCATGAGCGTCGGGTCGAACTGGTCGGCATACGGCAGCACGCACGACAGGAATGCGGCCTCGTGGGCGTTGGGAATCACGTCGGCGGCGTTGGCGTAGATCAGCAGCGTACCGAACAGGCCAAAGGCCACGCCGGCGGTGCAGACCATCGCATACTTCCAAGAAGCCTCAAGGGCCGTCTTGTTCTTGTAGATACCCACGAGGAACACGGTGGAAAGCGTGGTTGCCTCCACGGCGGCCCACGTGAGGATCATGTTGTTGGACAGGCACGCGAGCAGCATGGTGAACACAAACAGGCTAAACAGCGCAAAATACTGCTTGGCGCGCTCGGCGGGCATGGAGCCCTCCTCGATATCGGCCTTTACATAGGGCAGCGAGAACAGTCCCGTAAGAAAACCGATAAAGCCGATGAGCATCACAAAGATGGCGCCCAGCGAATCGAGGTGGAACCACAGGCCAAGAGCGCTCGCGGTGTCGCCGCTCATAAGGACGTCACCGGCCGTCATAATCGACAGCACCAGGACGGCTGCGACGGAGACCAGGTTGAGACCGGCAAACACGTTATAGGACGTGTTCTTGGGCAAAAACGCCATGACCAGTGAGAGCACCAAAGGAGTCGCGAGCAGGGCGAGAATCAACGTTTCCATGGACTACCCCCTCAGCTCGGACAGGTCGCGCGCATCGAGCGAGTGGGAGTCGTCCCAAATGCGACGCACGACGATGGACATGATGATGACGGCAAAGATGGCGTCGGTGGCGATGCCGATCTCGATGATCTCGGGAGCGGTGGGGGCCAAAAGCGCGAGCGTCACATGGCTGCCGTTTTCCATAAGGCAGTATCCAAAGATCTGCTTCATGATGTTGCGCTGCGAGATGATGCAGGTGAGGCCCACAAAGAAGTGAGCGAAGCTAATAGCGAGCGCAGGCGTTGCGACCTCGGCCGTGGGCAGGCTGATCTGCGTCACGACGGCAAAGCAGATCGCGACCTCCACGGCGATGATGCAGATGGCCCACGCGGGCTTAAAGCCGGCCTTGAGCGATGCGTCGCTCGGCTCGCCCATCTTCTTATATGCGCGGTTGAGGATATAAGGGACCAGGACGACCTTGGTGATAAAGGCAGATCCAGCCCACATAAGCAGCTCCTGCGCACCGGTGGTGGCACCGAGCGTGGCGAGCAGCCCCACGAGCACCAGCGACTGCACCGCATACCAGCGGATAGCGTGCTTGATGTTCTTGGAGACGACCACCATGGTGGACGTGACGATCAGAAGGCCGCCAAGGATGTTGACGATCGAATAACCCATGTCGTTCTACCTCCTAACCGATCCAGCTGGCCGAAAGCGGGCCGCTGACGATGACCATGATGATGAGCACGATGAACACGAACGCCATCGCGCGGGGAAGCGGGACTCCCGCAGCGACCTCTTCGCTCGGCTCGCCGGGCAGGCAATAGCCCATCCACTTAAGGAACCAGGCGAAGGTGGCGACGGTCTCGGCAACCATAATGCACACGAGCACCAGGATCGCGACGTTGCCGGCACCCACGGAAAAGCCGCCGGCGATGATCTGGAACTTCGAGAAGAACGTGTTCATGGGCGGCACGCCGGCAATGGCGAGTGCCGCGACACCAAAGCCCACGCCCGAGATCGGGTACTTCTTTACGATGCCGCGAAGCTTGGGCAGCATACGCGTGCCGAGCGTAAAGGAGAACGAACCGGCGATCAGGAAGAACAGGGTCTTGGCGAAGGCGTGGTTAAAGATGTGGCACACGGCGCCATCAAAGGCCAGCTGGCTGCCAAAGACCGAAAGGCCCAGACCAAAGAACACATAGGAGAGCTGGGCGATCGTGGAGAAGGCCAGCAGGCGCTTCATGTCCTTTTGCGGCAAGTACATAAGGAAACCAAAGAGCATGGTGACCATGGCGTCGATAATGGCAACCCAGCCCACGATCTCGGGAACCTCGCCGGCAGAGACGAGCGCACGCGCGAACACGCACACGCCGACCTTAACCATCGAGGCGCCATGCAGGTAGGCCGAAACAGGCGTCGGCGCTTCCATGGCCGAAGGCAGCCACATGTACATGGGAACCTGTGCGGACTTGGCCCAGGCCGCAAACAGCACGAGCAAAAGGACGATGGCCTTGAGCTTGGCGTCGAGGCCGGCAATCGCGGTAATGGCGAAGGTGCCGGTGTGGGCAAACACAATGGCGGCGCCCAGATACAGGCCGAGCGCGCCGATATGCGTGATGATCAGAGCCTTCATGCCGGCCTTCTTGGCCGTAGGCGTCATGTAGTAGCTAATGAGGCCCCAAGAGCACGCACCCGTGATCTCAAAGAACACGAGCTGGCCCAAAAGGGTCGAGCTGTACACGAGGCCGGCCATGGCGCCGATGAAGGTCGCGAGGTACGCGTAGAAACGACGACGCGGCGCGTCGGGATGCTCACGGTTATTCTCGCTCATATAGGGAATCGAATAGATCACGACAAGCAGGCCGATACCCACAAAGGCGGGCGCGAGCAGCGTGCTCATGCGATCGAAGGTGAATCCCATGACGAGGGTCTGCCCAAACGAGATCAGGGAGACCTGCGTGTCGGGCATGCCGGCGCCAGCGAAATTCGCGGCGAGGGCGATGGTGCAGGCCGTCGAGACGGCGGCACCCAAAACGCTGAACCACTTGGCGTACGGACGGGGGAACAGGGCGACGAGCACCGAGGCCACCATCGGGGCCGCGATAGCGACCAAGCCGAGAAGGGACAGACTGACTGCAAATGACATTGTTTCTCCCTTCTCCTACACGCCGACGACCACGAAGACAAACGCCAGAACGGCGATGCCCACGACGGCCCAGGTCTGATTGCCGAGCACTTTAAAACGCGAGCGCGAGCAGGAGTTCTCGATCACGCCGCATACGACAAAGTCGATCAGGCACTTCACCAGGAAGATGACCGCGCCCAGAACGGCCGCGGCGCCCACGGTCGCGGGCTCGCCCCAGGGGACGAAGATCGCGCAGAACCAGGCGACGACCAGGACCTGCTTCATGGACATGGCGAGCTTGGCCATCGCAAGCGACGGGCCGGAAAGCTCGGCGAGCGGACCTTCCTGGAGCTCTTGCTCGGCCTCGGCCTGATCAAACGGCAGCTTGCCGAGTTCCATGTAGCAGGCGATCGCAAAGGCGATGCCGGCGAGGATCACGGCGACCGGCGCGTCGACGGCGCCCGTCATGATGTGCTGACCCATGGTGGCGATGTCGGTGGAGCCGCACACCAGGGCGGCGGCAAACAGTGCCAGCAGCATGGACGGCTCGATGAGCACGCTCATGAGCAGCTCGCGGACGCCGCCGATACCGGCGTAGGCGTTGGACGAATCCACACCGCAAAGGGCGAAGAAGAAGCGGGCGAGCGCCAGGCTGTACATGATAGTGATGGCGTCACCAAAGACCGGGATGGGGCTTTGCGCCGTAAAGAGCGGCAGGCCCATCGCGAGCATAAAGGCGACGGCGAAGAACAGCGGCGGCATGATGCGCAGCGCAAAGCTCGCATCCTCGCTCTGGGACTCGGGACGCGCAAAGAGCTTGGCCAGGTCGCGGTAGTCCTGCATGATGCTGGGGCCGCGACGGTTGTGCATCTTGGCGCGGATCACGCGGCCGAGACCGGAGAAGAACGGTGCGACGGCCATGACGACCACGCCCTGCAGAACGGCAAGTACGATGTTGTTCATGCTCTCCCCTCCTTAACCCATTTGCACGGCGAGCACGAGGAACACCACGAGTGCCGCGACGATGTAGCAGATATAGATGCTGTAGTTGCCGCCCTCGAGCTTAGTCGCGAGGTCGGCGAGCTTCTCGACACCCTTATGCGGGGCATCGACGAGAACCTTGTCGGGTACGGGCTCCACAGCCTCGGCCACACCGGTGAGCTTCTCGAAGAAGTGTGCGATGGACCAGCAGACGGCCGTGCAGCGGTCGCGCAGCGTGTAGAGCGGCTGCATAAACCAGGACACCTCGGAGGCAAAGGTCGTGGCCACGACGGGCATATGCTCGTTGGGAGCATAGCCGCATGCCCACGGCTGGGACTTCTGCACCTTGCCGACGGTCTTGAGCTTGCGATAGCCGCAGGCAAGGCCGACGAGCACCACGAGCGCAATGGCGATCGC
>DXLR01000025.1:0-9059 GCA_019414625.1 Collinsella sp. | reverse complement strand
GCGTCATAGGCGGCCTTGGCGTCGTCGACCGCCTTCTGGGCGCCGGCGAAGCGCTCGAAGGCCTTGTTTGCGGTGGCCAGCTCGCCCTCGGCGGCCTTGGCCTTCGCCTGTGCGTCGGACACAGCCTGCGTCTTGGCGGCAACTGCCTGCTTGGCGTCCGAAAGAGCGGTCGCGGCATGCGCGTCTGCGGCCTGAGCCTTGTCAACGCCAGCTTGGGCAGCACCGTCGGCCTTCTTGGCATCGTTAAGCGTGCCCTGCTTGTTCGCAAGATCCGTCTTGGCGGCATCGCACTTGGCGGTAAGGTCCTTGACCGAAGCCGTGGCGTTGTCATACGCCTCATTGGCCTGGTCGGACTTTGCCTTGGCGGCATCGCGGGCGCTGCGAGCCTTCGCCTTGTGAGCAGCGGCGTCGGCTGCCTTCGTCTTGCTGTCAGCAAGCGTGGCGTTTGCCTTGTCGAGGGCCGCCTGGGCAGTAGCGGCCTTGCTCTTGGCGGCATCGAGCTTGGCCTGAGGCGTCTTGACGTCGATGCCCTTGAGTTTGGCTTCGGCGGCGTCGTATGCCGTTTTCGCTGCGGCGGTGCCGGACTTGGCCTGCTCGTATTCGCCCTTCGCGGCGTTCATGTCCGTGTTGGCAGCGGCGAGGGCATTCTGCGCAGCGGCTTGCTTGCTTGCAGCGTCTTGATACGAGGCATTGGCAGTGGTGAGAGTCTGCTTTGCCTTGGAAAGCTTATCCTGCAACTGCTTGAGCTGTGCCTTCTGCTCCTGCGTGCCGCCGGCGTTGTAAGCGGAGTCGATGTAGTCGTTCATGAGCTTTTTAAACTCGGAAACCGTGAAATCGGCCTGATCGCTATAGCAACTGTAATCGAAGGCAGTTACCTCGGAATCGGCGCCCTTGCCGCTACCGGTTGCGATACCGATAGCCGTCATGCCGGAGTAGATGATGCTGAGATAGTGCCCGCACTCAGCGTCGACGTCTTCGTAGTTATCGGAGATATAAAAGAGATCATACCGATGACTGTCGAGATCATCGCCGTACTGCTCAACATACTTATCGAATGTCTGCTTCTCTTGGGTGTAGAGACCGGTGTATGGCCATCCAAGCGTGTCCTCGGTCTCGCCTCCGGTGTACGCGCCACCCCCACCTGCAAGGTTCTCGGCGTTATCAAAGTAGCAATGGGAATGCAGCAACCTGTAGTTGTGCTTCTGATATTGGGAGGAATACGATGCGTTGAGGGCCGCTGCTGCCGTCATACGGAGGCTGACGCAAAGCTCTGACTGCCCATTTGCCTTGCGGAGGTTATTCTGGGTATCAAGATAGGTCAAAGCATTGCGCAGCTGCTCAAGAGAGAATGGGTTGGTATTGCGGGACATGTCCTGATCGACGTAGCTGTCATACCACGGCTCCTTATCGGAAGCGCCCGTGAGCATGGACTGGGCATCCCTTGCATTCGCCTGTTGCTGAGCGCTAAATCCGCTGCCGGTGCTGATATGGGCCATAAAGCCAACGATACCCTGATTGATGACGTTTTGGTCGACGGTCATATTGGCCTTGAGGTCGATAATCTGTTTGTTGAGCTTCTCGACCTCAGCGTTGGCTGCATCATATGCTTTCTCGGCACTCTTAGTTTCGGCCGATGCCGCATCCCACTCGCTACGCTTCTGCTGGCGGACCTCGACAAGTCGGTCGTACTCCGCCTTCTTGTCGGCTTCGGTCTGCTGGGCCTGCTCGTATGCCGACTTCGCGGCGTCACGCTTACTGGCCGCGTCCTTGTACTCCTTGTTTGCCGCATCGTATGCAGACTGGGCAGATGCCACGGCAGCGTTGGCGGCGTTGGCCTTCTCCTGCGCGGCGGTGGCGGTATTCTGGGCCGCCTGCAGGTTCGCCTGGGCGGTAGCGTCGGCATCCGTCGCGGCATTGAGCTCCGCCTGCGCGGTCTTGAGCTCACCAGCAGCAGCTTTCTTGGCGGCCTCAAGCGCACTCAGGTCAACACCCGTACCCGAGACGGCAGCATCGAGCGCGGCCTGCGCCTGGTCGAACTTCTGCTGGGCGTTATCGCGCGCGGTGGTTGCGGCTGCGAGAGCAGCGCAGTCTCCTGCTTCTTGGCCTGGGCAGTCGTCAAAGCTGCCTCGGTATTCTGCTTTTCCTGCTGGGCGCTGGCCTCGGCAGCCTTGGCCTGGTCCAGATTGTCCTGTGCAGTAGTAACGGCCTTATTGGCGTCATCGAGCTTTGCCTGCGCGTCCTCGACGGCCTTCTTGGCGGCCTCGTACTCGTCCATACCCATGGCCTCGAGCTTGGCCTGGGCATCATCGAGGGCCTTCTTGGCCTCATCCTGCTTTGCCTTGGCGTCCTTGAGCGCCTGGGTCTTATCCTCGACACTCTTGTTGGCCTGTTCGAGCTGATCGTTCAGGTCGCCCAGCTTCTTCTGCTGCTGCTCAGTCTTTTCGACGGCTGCCTTAAGCTCGTCGATCTTCTCCTGAAGCGCGGCTACCTCGGCCTCGTTCTGCTCGGCGGCGTTATCGGTCACGGCCTGCGAGGTCTGATTCTTTTGCTGCTGCGCTTGCTTTTGAGACTGGCCCGCCGCGTCGGCCTTCTTCTGGGCGGCATCGTAGGCGGCCTGAGCGTCCTTGAGCTGCTTTGCCGACTCCTCGGCCAACTGGGCGGCTGTCTTTGCGGTTGCCTGGCTACCGGCGACGACAGCGTTCTCGATAGCGCTGTCGCCCTTCGCGGCAGCACCGTTGTCGGCTGCCGGCGCGGCGATTGCCGCCAGCGGCGACATGAGCGGCTGAGCGATGAGGCCCGCCGTCAAAACAGTTGCGACGGCACGGTTGGCAACGCCTTTGACGTTGACGGCCTTGGCCCGAGGCTCAAAGTGCTGTGGACTATAGTTTGCCATGGCTTTCTCCCTTTGATACGGATGTATCCATACGTATCAAACGGTAGCTGTCGATTTTTGAATTCTGTTGCGCAACATTGGCGACCAGCAAATTATTTGAAATTCATGCTCCTGTGCTTCACAATTTCGTCACATTTGAAGGAGCTGGTGCATCATATTTTCGCGTGATGGAATTGAGCCTGTGATTTGCATTTGCTCCCGCGTCATCCGTCCTATCGGATTCCGCATCGAGCAGGCACCCCGTCCGCCGCGGTGTAGAGTATGGGCGACGGGCGAGATATGCGGCCCGTGCCAGAACGAGGTGAACATGGAACTCGATAGACAACAGCTCAAGCGACTGCGTGAACGCCATCACCGGCGCCATGGCATCCGCCCTGCCCATAGTGAGGCTGCCGAACAGGCTGGTCGCTTTTTAAAGCGCGCATTCAACATTCGCGAGGGTCGCGCGCCCTACCACGTGATTCGCAAGCGCTTTGTAAACGGGGCACGCCTGACCGGCTCTCACCTATGCATCCTCATCATCGCCATGCTCATCGCGAGCATCGGTCTCGATATCGACTCGGACATCGCCATTGTAGGTGCCATGCTCATCTGCCCGCTTATGGGCTCGGTCCTTGCCATGGCATACGGCATCGCCACGCTCGACCGCGAGATTACCCTTGAGGCCGTCGCGAGCTTGGCTCTACAGATGGCCTTTTGCCTGGTCACGTCCACGTTGTACTTTAAGCTCTCGCCCCTTGGCGCCACCACGGCCGCTATCCTCGACAATTCGACACCGACTGTGTGGGACCTTGCCGTCGCGCTCGCGGGCGGCTTTGCGGGCGGCCTGGGCAACTCGCGCGACCAGGAACCCGCCACGCTCATCGCCGGCGTGGCCGTGGCGACCGCGCTCATGCCGCCCCTGTGCGCGGCGGGCTACGGCATCGCCATCGCAAGCGGATCGCTGTTTCTCTCGGCGCTCTACGAGTTTGGCATCAACGTGGTCTTTATCGCACTGGCTGCCGAAGCCGTGCTGCTTCTTTTGCGCGTGCCGCTCAAGCGCGACCTGAACGGCGACGGTATTGTGACCGCCGAGGAAAATGCCGAGGTCGACGAGCTGTCACGCAAGGTGCGCCGCCGCATTATTGTGGGCACGGTGATCTTTGCCATCCCCTGCATCGTTATGACCGCGGGGTCTATTGGCTCGGCGCAGGCCGGCGTGCAGGACGGCTACGGCGTCACCGAGACCACGCGCGAGCTTGCGGCGGTGCTGCCAGGCTTTAAGGATTACACCGTCGCCGTCGAGACCTCGGCTACCGAAGGGGACGAGGAGGGCCTTGTCGAGCGCCAGACTGTCGCCCACGTGACGACAAGCGAAGCGCTCGGGGCGCACGACCGTCACGTCGCCCGTAAGCTCATCGACCTCAATGTGCCCGATCTCGATCGCGTGGAGTTCGATGTGAAGTGATGCGGGATGTGAGATGGATGCGCGCACAGGCGCGAGTCGGAACGAGACGCGACGCAGGCCGCGAGCAAAAAAGCGGCGCGCGATTCATGTCCGCGCCCCGCTCGCTGTTTTATTGCCGTGAATCAGACGTCCGCATCGACATCGCCAGACTCCACCGTAAACGCCGAATCGGTGCTCACAAGATAAAATCGGGTCACCTTGCCATCTCTAAATAGATAGAGCTGGCCCTGCTCGCGTCGGCGCGATATATACGCAACGTGAACCGTGCCGAATTCTTCGCCGTTTTCCTTCTTTAATACCAGGATATTGGGATCGTTCGTACGCTTAAACTGCCCGTCTGTGCAGATTCCGTCTTTGTCGACCAGCTGCCATCGACAGCCATCCTCCTCAAGAAAGGCCAGGATTTCCAGACTCGTTTTGTCATCCCGATAGTAACCATCAATGACAAAGCCTTCGGAAGCACATTCCTGCATATAGGATGTTTCTCGACTTATAGCAAACAGCCCCGTAGCGCCTAAGAGCACAGCCAGGCAGACCACTGCAAGGGTTATCGAAATAGCACGGCGACCCATGTTAGCCCAACCGATAGTTATTTAACGGAGCGCGAAACATACCTGGAACCTCCGATATCAGGGGGAACGTCACCTATGGCCTGCCGGCAATCATATGTTTTCAACATCAAACCATATGGTTACAACTCGTTGGAGATAGGTTCCATGAACGGACGATAATTTGCGGCGAACGGCTACAATATGTTCATTATCTCAGGGTTCTGGTGGCAATTTTTGGTGCCACCGAGACGTTGTTTTCGGAAGTATGCGGCAAATTCCGGAGCCCTCGAGCACACCCCGGTTTTTCACCAATAAAACCGCAGTACAAAGCTTGGGCATATCCAGTGTGCTCGGCCTATTCAAATTTTGCCGCATACTTCCGAAATCCAAGTTCGCAGGGGGTGATAGTTGGACCGTTTACGCAACAGATGTCCAGTAAAAACGGGTGGTAACCGGTACGGCTGCCACCCGTTTGTCCCATATCTAGCCCATAGCAGGCCAGTTACTTCTTAATGCCGCGTCCCAGGCGCTCGGCGACCGATGCCACGGCCTCCTCGCTGGCCGGCCCGCAGCTCACACAGCCGTCATGAGCACGCATCTGGCCGGTGACCTCGTCCATCGCGAGCGGCGCCACCTTCTCGAGCTTAAAGCCCTTACCGGCGCGCATGTTCTCCTTGGCCACGCTGATCATGAGCTTAATACGGTTGAGCTGGTTGACCTCGGACGCGCCGGGGTCGTAGTCCACCGCGACGATGTTGCTCTCGGGATGTTGGCGGCGCAGCTCCTTGATTACGGCCTTGCCCACCACGTGATTGGGCAGGCACGCGAAGGGCTGCGTGCAGATGATGTTGGGCGCACCGTGATCGATCAGGTCGAGCATCTCGGCCGTGAGCAGCCAGCCCTCGCCCATGTTGTTGCACACCGAAAGCACTGTGCGGGCCTTGTCGGCCATGGTGCCGATGCGCTCGGGCTCCTCAAAGCGGCGGGACTTCTCGAGCATCTCCTCCACCGGCGTGCGCATCCAGTCCACCAGCTTGATGAGCGCCTGCATGCCCGCGCGCGTAGTGGAAGAGCTTCCCAGCTCGTCCTTCTGCAGCTCGGCGTTGCTCATGGAGTACAGGAAGAAGTCGAGCAGGCCCGGCACCACGGCCTCGCAGCCCTCGCGCTCGATAACGTCGACCACGTGGTTGTTGGCCGTGGGATGGAACTTGACCAAGATCTCGCCGACCACGCCCACGCGCGGCTTGGTGCCCTCGCCCACGAGCGGCATGGAGTCGAACGCGCGGATGGCCTCGCGGCACAGCTTGGTGTAGTTATGCCTGTTGAACTTGGGCGCCAGCTTGCGGGCGCGCGCCATGTACTCCTCGTAGAGTGCGTTCGCCGCACCGGGCGTTGCCTCGTACGGGCGGCAACGATAGAGCATCTGCATCATCACGTCGCCAAAGAGCACCGCGTAGACTGCCTGCTTAAGCAGCGCCGGCGTAATCTTAAAGCCGGGGTTGTCCTCGCCCAGCGCCACGGCCGAAAGCGAGATCACCGGAATCTCGGGGTGGCCGCTCTCGCGCAGGGCCTTGCGGATAAGCGCGATGTAGTTGGTGGCACGGCAGCCACCGCCGGTCTGGCTGATGACCACGGCTGTCTTGGACAGGTCGTACCGACCGCTCTCGATGGCCTCCATGATCTGACCCGTCACCAGGATCGACGGATAGCAGATGTCGTTGTTCACATAGCGCAGACCGGCCTCGACGGCATCGTGGTCAGTCGAGGGCAGCAGCTCCAGGTTGTAGCCGGCACCGCGGAACACCTCTTTGACCAGGTCAAAGTGGATCGGCGCCATCTGCGGGCACAGGATGGTGTAACCCTCCTCGCGCATCTGCTCGGTAAAGGGCACCTTGGGCCATGCGGTCGAGGCGCTCTCACGCTGCGCCTCGAACGTGTACTTGCGGCTCGCGAATGCGGGAGCATCCATGGAGGGTGCCACCGGCGCGGCGTCGCCCTGCTCGTAGGCCTCGCCCGCTGCCGTAGCCTCGGCCAAGCGCTCGGCCTCCTGGTCCTTGAGCGCCGCCATGAGCGAGCGGATGCGGATGCGCGCAGCGCCCAGGTTGGACACCTCGTCGATCTTGAGCACGGTGTAGATCTTGCCGCTGGCCTCAAGGATTTCCTGCACCTGGTCGGTGGTCAGAGCGTCCAGGCCACAGCCGAAGGAATTGAGCTGGATCAGATCCAGGTCGTTGCGCATCGTCACAAAACGGGCGACGGCATACAGGCGGCTGTGGTACATCCACTGGTCGACGACGCGAATCGGACGCTCAGGCTTTACCAGGTGCGCGAGCGAATCCTCGGTAAAGACCGCAAAGCCAAAGCTCGAGATAAGCTCGGGCAGGGCATGGTTGATCTCGGGGTCGTTATGGTAGGGGCGGCCGGCGAGCACAATGCCGTGGCCACCGTGGTCCTCGACCCACTTAAGAGCCTCCTCGCCCATGGTCTGGATGTCCTCATGGAAACGCGCATCGGCCTCAAAGGCAGCGTTGACAGCGGCATCGACCTCGGAGCGCGTGATCTTGGGCCCACGCACGCGACCGCGACCGGCTTGCGCATCGGCCACACGGTCGACGGCGAGCACCTGGTACAGACGGCGCTTGAGCTCGGTCTTGTCGTGATACGGCACAAACGGATACAGGAACTCGATGTTCTGCTCGCGGATCTCGTCGATGTTGAGTGCCAACGCCGTGGGGTAGCTCATGACGATGGGGCAGTTATAGCAGTTGCCAGCCGTCGGATCCTCCTTGCGCTCCCAGCGCACGCACGGCATCCAGATGAAGTCGACATCGCGGTCGATAAGGTTCATCACATGGCCGTGGCTCATCTTTGCCGGATAGCACACGCTCTCGGACGGCATGGACTCGATGCCCGCCTGGTAGGTCTTCTTGCTCGACTGGTCGGACAGCTGCACGCTAAAGCCCAGGCGCGTAAAGAACGCATGCCAGAAGGGGTAGTTCTCGTACATGTTGAGTGCGCGCGGGATACCCACGGTGCCGCGCGGGGCCTCGTCGGGGCTCAGCACCTCGCGGTTAAAGAGCAGCTCGTTTTTCTTTTTAAAGAGGTTAGGAGCCTCGGTTTTTTGCTTTTTGTGGCCGGCACCCTTCTCGCAGCGGTTACCGGTAATGAAACGCCTGCCGCCGCCAAAATCGTTGACGGTGAGCTGGCAGTTGTTGGAGCAACGGCCGCAGCGGACGTGTTTTTGCGTCACGGTGAGGTGCGCGATGTCCTCGGCAGAAAGGATGGTCGAGGTGCCGTCGGCGCCGGCGCGGTCGCGGGCGAGCAGGGCCGCACCGTAAGCACCCATGCAGCCGGCGATGTCGGGACGCACGGCGTGCACGCCGGTGAGCTGCTCAAATGCGCGCAGCGTGGCATCGGACATAAAGGTGCCACCCTGAACGATCACCTGGCTGCCGATCTCCTTGGGGTCGCGCAGCTTAATGACCTTGAACAGGGCATTCTTGATGACGGAATAGGACAGGCCGGCCGCGATGTCGCCCACCGTGGCACCTTCCTTTTGCGCCTGCTTGACGCGCGAGTTCATAAAGACCGTGCAGCGGCTGCCCAAATCGACCGGGGCCTTGGCATGGATGGCGGCATCGGCGAACGCGCGCACGTCCATGTTCATGGACACGGCGAAGCTCTCGATAAAGCTGCCGCAGCCCGATGAGCAGGCCTCGTTGAGCATAATGTGCTCGATGACGCCGTCCTTCACGCGCAGGCACTTCATGTCCTGGCCGCCGATGTCCAGGATAAACTCGACACCGGGCAGGAATGCCTTGGCGCCGCGCAGGTGCGCGACGGTCTCGATCTCGCCGGAATCGGCCTTGAGGGCCTCGATGAGCAGCGCCTCGCCGTAGCCCGTGGTGGTCACGTGGCCGATGGTGCAGCCGGCAGGGATGTGATTGTAGAAATCGGCCATGATGACCTTGGCCGTGCCCAGGATGTCGCCGTTGTTGTTGCCGTACCAGGTGTGCAACAGCTGGCCGTCCTCGCCCACGAGCGCGGCCTTCATGGTGGTGGAGCCGGCGTCGATGCCGATGAACACGCGGCCGGTGTAGCCGTCGAGCTTACCCTTGGGGACGACTTCCTGGTCGTGGCGGTTCTTGAACTCGGCAAAGTCCTCGTC
>DXLR01000024.1:0-10157 GCA_019414625.1 Collinsella sp. | reverse complement strand
ATCCATGACTGGGACAAAGTGCTCTCCGACGACGAGCTGGTCACGCGCGCTCTGCATTACGGCATTAAGATTGCCGGCTCTCCTTCCGCCGCGACGCCGCTTTTGCATGGCCCTGTTGCCGCCTATGAGCTTCCGCAGCTTTTCCCCGAGTTGTCGCCGGCGGTCTTTCAGGCTGTCGACCGTCACACCGTGGGTGCCTGTGACATGACGCCGCTCGATATGGTGGTCTTTGTGGCCGATGCCATCGAGCCCAACCGCCACGGCGACTATGCGCATGCGCTGCGCAAGATGGTGGGGGAGTCGTCGCTCGACGAGTTGTTCTTCTCCTGTTTTGCGCAGGGTTTGGTCTATGTGATTCAGTCCGGGCGCTATCTTTATCCCACGGCTATTTCGATTTACAACCATTACGCCCAGCTGCGCTAGCTCGGGCTGTCTAGAAAGAGGTATTCCATGGCCGACGAGACCATGACCGACGAGCAGATTCTTGAAGGTGTGGAGCACAAGAGCTTCGTCGCCACGTCCGACCGCACTGCCGCCTCGCTGTCTGCGAGCGGTGTCGCCGCCGAGGATGTCGCCCGCGCCGCCGCGCAGGCCGCCTACGACAAGAAGGGCGAGGACGTTCAGGTGCTCGACCTGACCGAGCTTTCCGACGTATGCGACTACTTTGTGCTTGCCACCGGTACCAACAACCGCCAGGTCGATTCTATCGTCGACGAGATCGAGGAGAAGGTCGCCGAGGCTTGCGGCGAGCACCCGTTCTCCATCGAGGGTCGCGAGCAGAAGACCTGGATGCTCATGGACTATGGTTCGGTTGTCGTCCACGTCTTCACTCCCGAAGCCCGCGACTTCTACCGCCTCGAGAAACTCTGGGGAGACGCC
Organism: Collinsella sp.; assembly: GCA_019414625.1. Lineage (GTDB taxonomy): Bacteria > Actinomycetota > Coriobacteriia > Coriobacteriales > Coriobacteriaceae > Collinsella. Next base: position 9,278 of record DXLR01000024.1, on the reverse strand, counting down.
CCCCAGCTCCCCCTCAACCTCCTCTAGTAGCTCATTTGAGACGGGGTTAGCTACCCTCACGCATATCGCCGGGCAGTTGCGGTTTTCCGCACCTGCCCGGCTTTCTTTTTGCCCAAAGGCGGTTAATCGTTGAAGCGGGATTGGCGGCCGAAGGATAGGGCGGTGTCACCGAATTTGTCTCGGACGGCGTCGATGGCGACGGAGAGGTCGCGGCGGTCGCTGGATTGGGCTCCGCGGTCATCGATCTCGCAGAACAGGTCGGTCTGGATGCCGCCTTGGTGGTCGAAGTCGCTCATGCCGATGCCTGCTAAGCGAACGTGCATTCCTTCCTGCCAGATGTTGCCGAGCAGTTCGAGTGCAACCGCCACGAAGATGTTCTCATCGTCGGTCGGATGAGGCAGCCGGCGCTGCGCCGAGCGACCGTTTCCATACGAATACTTGAGCTTGAGCGTTACCGTGGCGCCTGTTAGTCCCTGACGGCGCAGACGTCGTCCCACTGACTCGCCCAGCAGCGCAATCGCCGCCTCAATATCCCCACGCTCAGTCAAATCTTTAGCAAAGGTGCGTTCATTGCTGACCGACTTGACCTCGCGCTCTTCATCGAGGCTCGTGACTTCGGAGATTTCGAGTCCCAGCGCACGCTGGCGCATGCGTTCGCCGTTGACGCCAAAAATAGAGGCCAAGGTGGATTCCGGTGCACGTGATAGCTCGCCGAGGGTGTAGATGCGCATGCGGCGCAGTCGCTCCTCGGCCGAGCGCCCGATGCCGCTCATGGCAGATACCGGCAGCGCGGCCAAAAAGCGCTGCTCGGTTCCGGGGCGCACGATGGTCAGCCCAAACGGCTTATCCCGTTCGCTTGCGATCTTTGCGACCGTCTTGTTGCAGCCCACGCCAATGGAACAGGTCACTCCCAGCCCTGCCACGCGGTCGCTTATACGCCGCGCAACCAGCAGCGGGTCTTCGGGCGCAAAGCGACCCGGTGTGATATCGATAAAGGCTTCGTCGATGGATACGCGCTCAACACGCGGGGTCTCGTCGGCGAGAATCGCCATGACCTGCGCGCTCACCTCGCGGTATCGGTCAAAGTGCCCGTGTGTCCAAATGGCTTGCGGGCACAAGCGCTGTGCCTCGGCCGAGGCCATGGCAGAGTGCACGCCAAAGCGACGCGCCTCATACGAACAGGTGGACACGACGCCACGCGAATCGGCGTCTCCGCCCACGATGAGCGGCTTTCCTCGCCATTCGGGATGATCGAGCATTTCCACGCTCGCAAAAAACGCATCGAGGTCCATGAGGCCCACCGCTGGACCCGTCCAGGGAGGCGGCGTGACGCCCATGGCATCCTCATAACCGTATGTATGTTCGCGTCTTTCCATGTCATGAGTATACCGCGCAGCTCATGTGGGGTGCGTGTATGTGCTTGCAAATCCCGAATTCTTGTCTAAGATATGGATTTGCCCTCGACTACACCGAAGAAGTTGGTCTCACGGACTTCACCTGCCCGCGTCGATGGCGTATTATGTTCAACTGTTTGTTTGTAGTTGCAGCCTAAAGCTGCTTGGTTGGAGGAGTTTCCTTTGGCAGTCAAGATTCGCCTTGCTCGTCACGGCGCTAAGAAGCGTCCGTACTACCGTGTCGTCGTCGCCGATTCCCGCGCCCCGCGTGACGGTCGTATCATCGAGGAGGTTGGCCGCTACAACCCGATGACCGCCCCCAAGACCATCAACCTCGACCTCGAGAAGATCGCCGACTGGCAGTCCAAGGGCGCTCAGCTCACCGACGCCGTCGCCGCTCTGGTCAAGGCCGCCAACGAGGGCGAGAAGACCGAGACCGTCGTCAAGAAGTCCAAGAAGCAGCTCGCCAAAGAGGCCGAGGCCGCTAAGGCTGCCGCTGAGGCCGCTGAGGGCGCCGAGGAGTAAATCGTGCCTGAGGTTGACGCTGCACAGCTCGAGGGTGAGGCAATGCTCTCAGATCGCATCGCCGATCTCGTCGAATATCTCGTTGTTCAGATCGTCGACGACCCGGATTCCGTGAGCCTTGAGGTCATCGATGGTGACGACGCCTCTACGATTGAGGTTTCGGTCGCCGAGGATGACGTCGCTAAGGTCATCGGCCGTCGTGGCCGTACCATCAAGGCCATTCGCACGCTCGCCCGTGCACTGGCCGCTCGCCTCGACACTGCAGTCGAGGTAGAGGTTCTGGGCTAGGACCTTGAGGTCCCAGTACAAAAACATCGCCCGTGTGGTCAAGCCGCACGGAAGGAAGGGGGAGGTCCTCGCGCAGCCGCTGCGGGGGCTTCCTTCTGTATTAGAGCCGGGTATGCGCGTCGCCCTGACGCCGCCGGCGCTCAAGCGCGACCGCTTTTGCACGGTCGTGTCCGTCACCGATACGGGCGATGGCGATCTGGTCTCGTTTGAGGGCATTGACGACTTGACGGCCGCCGAGGGCATCACGGGATGCTACGTGCTGGCAAATCGTGACGACTTTGAGCTCGATTCGCTCGACGCTGCCTATACCGACCTGATGGGTCGCGAGGTGGTCGACGAGCGCTTCGGTTCGCTCGGCACGATCGTCGAGATCATGTCGACGCCCGCTAACGATGTTTGGGTTGTCGAGGGCGATCGGTACGGCGAGGTACTGATTCCCGTGATCGAGCAGGTCGTGCTCGATCTTCCCGACACAGGAACAATTTCCGTCCATGTTATGGACGGCCTGATCGATATGGACAAGTAGGGAGGACAACATGCTGATCGAGACCCTTTCGGTCTTTCCCGAGATGTTTGAGCCCGTCATGTCCACATCGATTTTGGGCCGCGCCCGCAAGGCCGGCCTTTTTGATTTTAAGGCGTATAACCTGCGCGACTGGACGCACGACCGCCATCGTACCGTCGATGACGAGCCGTACGGCGGCGGGCAGGGCATGCTCATGAAGGTCGAGCCTATCGCAGAGGCCATCGAGGCCATTAGCGCAGAGGGTCCCAAGCCCACGGTTGTGTTCTTCACCCCCTGTGGCGAGCCCTTTACGCAGCATGTGGCCGAGCGCCTGCTCAAAAGTGAGCGCCTGCTGTTTGTGTGCAGTCGCTACGAGGGCGTCGACGAGCGCGCGTATGCGTATGCCGATGAGCGTCTGTCGATCGGCGACTACGTGCTTACGGGCGGCGAGCTTCCCGCTATGGTCGTTGCCGATGCCGTCGTACGCCTGATTCCCGGCGCCCTGGGCGACGAGATGAGCAACGTGGACGAGTCGTTCTCGACCGCCGAGGATGGAGGCCTGCTCGAGTACGCGCAGTACACCCGTCCTGCCGAGTTCAACGGCGAGGGCGTGCCTCCGGTGCTTGTGAGCGGCGATCATGCTAAGGTCGATGCGTGGCGTCGTAAGAACGCCATCGAGCGCACCTGTCGTTGGCGTCCCGATCTGATTGAGACGGCGCGGCTCACGCCCGAGGAGCGCGCTTACGCGCAGGAGATTCTGGACGCTTCGTATTCGCAGAGCGAGGAGTGAGGATGGTTCCATCGCAGCATTCCGTGCTAAAGGGTGCGTTTGAGTGGATCGTGGTCGTCGCGATCGCACTGGTCGCTACCTTCTTGATTCGCTCGTTTGTGGTCGAACCCTTTGTGGTACCCACCGGTTCCATGGAGTCCACGATCGAGATTGGCGACCAGATCCTGGCACAAAAGGTGAGCCTCGAGCTCGGTCAGCCCGTCAAGCAGGGCGATATCGTGGTGTTTCACAACCCCGATGGCACCTCCGAGCATGATGTTCTTGTCAAGCGTGTTATTGCCACGGCCGGGCAGACGGTCGACCTGCAGGATGGCAAGGTGGTCGTTGACGGCCAAGCGCTCGACGAGGACTATACGACGGGCATGAGCTGGCCACTTTCGGTCCAAGCGCCCGGCGCTCAGGTAAGCTATCCCTACACCGTTCCCGACGGGTGCGTGTGGGTGATGGGCGACAACCGCGAGAACTCTGCTGACTCCCGCTACTTTGGCCCGGTCGACCGCTCCGAATTGATCGCCGTGGCGCTCGTGCGTTACTGGCCGCTCAACCGTCTGGGCGCTATCGACTAAAAACCGCTATAGTACAGTACCTAACCGTGTAATCGTTTCGACGAGGGGATATTAGAGGCATGAACGCTTCATCGCTTTCCTTCCAAGACATCATCCTGCGCCTCCAGCAGTACTGGGGCGAGCAGGGCTGCGTCATCATGCAGCCCTATGACTCCGAGGTCGGTGCCGGTACCTTCCATACCGCGACCACGCTGCGCTCGCTCGGTCCCGCCGAGTGGCGCACCTGCTATGCGCAGCCTTGCCGCCGTCCCGCCGACGGCCGCTACGGCGAGAACCCCAACCGCATGCAGCACTACTATCAGTTCCAGGTGCTCATCAAGCCCTCACCGGTCAACGCCCAGGAGCTTTACCTGGGGTCTCTTGCCGCTATCGGTCTGGACCCCAACGACCATGACGTCCGCTTTGTCGAGGACGACTGGGAGAGCCCGACGCTCGGCGCCTGGGGCCTTGGCTGGGAGGTCTGGCTCAACGGCATGGAGGTCACGCAGTTTACGTACTTCCAGCAGGTAGGCGGCATCGAGGTCGACCCCGTGCCCGTCGAGATCACCTATGGCCTAGAGCGCATTGCCATGTATGCGCAGGGCGTTAACTCGGTCTACGACTTGGTGTGGAGCTACCTGCCCGACGGCACGCCCATGACCTATGGCGACGTGTTCCTCGAGAACGAGCGCGAGTTCAGTGCCTATAACTTTGAGGTCGCAAACGTCGAGATGATGCGTCAGAAGTTTGACGACTACGAGGCCGAGTGCCATTCCTGCCTGGAGCGCAAGCTGCCGCTGCCGGCATATGACTGCGTCATGAAGTGCAGCCACGCTTTCAACCTGCTCGATGCTCGCGGCGCCCTGTCCGCGGTCGAGCGTGCCAACTACATCCTGCGCGTCCGCGCCGTCGCCAAGGCGTGCTGCGAGGCCTACATGGCCGAGGTCGCCGGAGTCAACGAGAATGCCGATCAGGAAGGCGAGGTGGCGTAAGCCATGGCAGACGCTAAGGATTTCCTGTTTGAGATCGGTACGGAAGAAATGCCCTCCGCACCGCTGAACAATGCCGTCAAGCAGCTTGGCACCATGATCGCCAAGGGTCTCGACGAGGCCGGTCTGGCCCACGGCGAGGTCCGTGTGATCTCGAGCCCGCGCCGCCTGGCTGCGCTCGTTGCCGACGTCGCCACCGCGACCGACGAGGTTCACGAGGTCAAGCGCGGCCCCGCGGCCAACATCGCCTTCGATGCCGATGGTAACGCCACCAAGGCCGCCCAGGGCTTCGCCCGCAAGTGCGGTGTGGCTGCCGAGGATCTGGTTCGTCGCGAGGACACCGACGGCCGTGAGTACGTCTTTGCCGAGAAGAACATCCCTTCCGCCCCGGCCACCCCGATCCTGACGGCCCTGTGCGAGAAGACTATCGCTGGCCTGCAGTGGCCCAACTACCGCTCTCAGCGCTGGGGTCACGAGCATGCGACCTTTGTTCGTCCGGTCCGCTGGATCTGCTGCCTTCTGGGCGAGGACGTTGTGCCCGTGTCGTTTGCCGACGTGACGAGTGGCAACACCACGCGTGGTCATCGCGTGCTTGGCCCCGGTGACCATGTGGTCGCCAGCCCCGCCGTCTACGAGCAGGTGCTCGAGGACGCCGGCGTGCTTTCTGCCGAGCGCCGTCGCGAGGCCATCCTTGCCGGTATCGCCGAGGTCGAGGCTGCCCGTCCCGGCTGCCATGTCGATACGCCCAAGAAGGTCTTTGAGGAGGTCATCAACCTCTGCGAGTGGCCGACGGTGCTCGTCGGGACCTTCGATGAGGAGTTCCTCAAGGTCCCGCACGAGATCATCTGCGAGTCCATGCTCACCAACCAGCGCTACTTCCCGATCTATGACGGCGAGGGCAAGCTCACGCGTGAGTTCGTGGTCGTCTCCAACAGCAAGCCCGAGAATGCCGAGCGCGTGATCGACGGCAACGAGCGCGTTGTGCGTGCCCGTCTGGACGATGCCAAGTTCTTCTACGAGGAGGACCTGAAGATCTCCCTCGACGAGTTCCGTGATCGTTTGGCCAAGGTTGCCTTCCAGGAGAAGCTCGGTAGCGTGCTCGCCAAGTCCGAGCGCATCGAGCAGCTCACACTCGCTATTGCCCGTGAGGCTCATCTGGGCGCCCATCTTGCCGCTGACGCTGCTCGCGCCGCGCACCTGTGCAAGGCCGACCTGGTGTCTAACGCCGTCGTCGAGTTCACGAGCCAGCAGGGCGTGATGGGCGGTTATTACGCGACCGCGATGGGGGAGAATGACGAGGTCGCCCATGCCATCCGCGATCACTATCGTCCCCGCTTTGCCGGTGACGAGTTGCCCGAGGGCACCGCTGGCTGCATCGTGGCCTGCGCTGACAAGCTCGATACCATCGCCGGTATCTTTGCCATCGGCGAGCCCCCGACCGGCTCTTCGGACCCCTACGCGCTGCGTCGTGCCGCTATCGGCATCATCAACATCCTGCGCGACCGTCTGCCGATCGATCCCACGTCGCTTATCGACTTTGCCCTTGAGTTCTATAGCGAGCAGGGTATCGAGTTCGACGCCGCCGAGGTCGCTCAGCAGGTTCGCGACTTCTTCCACGGCCGTCTGGTGAGCATGGCCCGCGACGAAAAGATCCCGGCCGATACCGTTGCCGCCGTCTCCGCGGTGCACATCATCGCCCCGTCCGTCTTCTTCGCCCGCTGCGCCGCCCTCGACGAGGCCCGCAAGAACGACGCTGAGACGTTCGATAACCTGGCGACCGCCTATGCCCGCGCCGCGCACATCTCCAAGCCCGAGCTGGGCGCGGAGTACGACCGTGCCCTGATGGGCGAGGTCGAGCTCGCGCTTGCCGATGCCTCCGAGGCTGCTCAGACCGCTGTCGACGCCGCCCTTGCTGCCGAGGATTACCCGGCCGCATTTGCCGCCCTTGCCGCCCTGCGCGCCCCCATCGACCGCTTCTTCGACGAGGTCATGGTCATGGACAAGGACGAGCAGCTTCGCGATAATCGCCTTAAGCTGCTCAACCGCTTCGAGGCCGTTTTCTCCGGCATCGCAAACATCGGTGAGCTTGCTCGCAAAAAGTAAGCCAGCCTGCGCATAAGCGCAAAAGGAGCCCCGCATGGATTGCCCGGTCACCGCTCGTCCCACCGTTATCGTTATCTCCGACTCGCTCGGCGATACCGCTTGTGAGGTGGTGCTTGCGGCGTCCGGGCAATTTGATGAAGGGGCTTTTCGCGTTTTACGTCTGCCCAAGGTGACTTCCGTGGAGCAGGTCAAGTCGTTTGTGGGTCCGCGCGTCGATGCCGATCATCGCGATATTGCCGTGTTCCACACCATTGTCGATCCGGCGCTTCGCGCCCGTGTGCTCGATTACCTGGGCATGCTGCATATCCGTTCGGTCGACCTGATCGGCCCGACGCTCGCCGTGCTGTCGTCGCTCATCGGTGTGCCGCCCAAGGGCGTTGCGGGCGTGATTCACAAGACCGATGACCGTTATTTCCATCGTATCGAGGCCATGGAGTATTTCGTTGAGCACGATGACGGGCGCGGCTGCGACGATCTGTCGGGTGCCGATATCGTGCTGCTGGGCGTATCGCGCACGTCCAAGACGCCGCTGTCGATGTATCTGGCTTATCAGGGCTACAAGGTTGCCAATGTTCCGTTGGCCCATGGCATGGAGCCGCCGAAGTCGATTTACGAGGTCGACCCGATGCGCCTGTTCGGCCTGATTTCGACCGTCGATGTGATTTCCGAAATTCGCGATAGCCGCTTGGGCGATGACTACGCTCGTGCCGTTGCCGGCTCCTATGCCGAGCCCGAGAGCGTGCGCAGCGAGCTCGAGGAAGCCCGTTCCCTCATGAAGCGGCTAGGCTGCTTTGTGGTGCGTACCGACGGCAAGGCCATCGAGGAGAGCGCTGCCGAGATCATTAGCCACTTGGAGGAAATCCAAGAAGCCCGTGCCCGCCGCGCCGCCCGTCGAGCCTAACAGTAGCAGCATTTTGATAAAGCGATTTAGCAAAAATATCGCATCTGACCTGCACCTTCTTACAGTGGTATCTTCATAAGGTAACCACCTTTACCTACCATTTACCGCCAGTTTTAGCACGTTTACCAAACCGCGCATCCTCTGCTTAAGCCCGCTCAAAACCCGCCGTATAGTTCCCTCATGGCCCGCATCTGGCGGGTCGATTCGTTACCACGGTCGTGTGCGTAAGCGCATGGAAGGGGAAGTATCGTGAGCGATTGCAAGAGGGTTTACCGTTTTGGAACCGACGCCCAGGGCACCTGTGTCACCGAGGGCGACAAGTCCATGAACTTCGTGCTTGGCGGCAAGGGCGCAAACCTTGCCGAGATGAGCCGCATCGGCCTGCCGGTTCCCGGTGGTTTTACCATTACCTGCCAGACCTGTGTCGAGTACTCCGGTGCCGGCAACGTCTGGCCCGAAGGCGCGCTCGATGAGATCGTTGCCGCCGAGGAAGACCTCGAGTCCCGCTGCGGCAAAAAGCTCGGTGACGCCTCCGATCCGCTGCTCGTGTCGGTTCGCTCGGGCGCTCCGTTTTCCATGCCCGGCATGATGGACACGGTCCTCAACTTAGGCCTCAACGACGACTCCGTTCAGGGGCTCATCGCTCAGATGCAAAATCCGCGTTTTGCCTGGGATAGCTACCGCCGCTTTATTCAGATGTTCTCCAACGTCGTTATGGGCGTCGACGCTGACCTGTTCGAGAACGCGCTGACCCGGGCACGCCTGGTCGCTGGTGTTCGCGTCGATTCCGAGCTTTCGGCCGAGGATCTGCAGGAGCTCGTCGAGACCTTCAAGGGGATTTTCTCTGAGAACGTCGATGCTTCCCTGTATCCCGAGCTCGAGGTTGCTGACGGCAAGCCTGTCTTCCCGCACGACCCGGAGCTTCAGCTACGCCTTGCCATCCAGGCCGTCTTTGGCAGCTGGATGAACGAGCGTGCCTGCATCTACCGCAAGCAGCATGGCATTTCCGACGACCTCGGCACCGCCGTCAACGTGCAGGCCATGGCCTTTGGCAACAAGGGCGAGACCTCTGCGACTGGCGTCGCCTTTACGCGCAACCCGGCCGATGGCACTAAGGAGTTCTACGGCGATTTTCTGGTTAACGCCCAGGGCGAGGACGTCGTCGCCGGCATCCGCAACACCGAGCCCATCGCCGACCTCAAGACCACCCCGGGCCTCGAGTCCGCAGGTGAGGAGCT
>DXLR01000023.1:0-1107 GCA_019414625.1 Collinsella sp. | reverse complement strand
GGCTATGACAGGTACAGCAAAGAGGAAATGATCCATTTTGTCAGCCGGGTCGTAAAAGCCAGTCTTTCGGTGTTCCAATCGTCCCAAAAACCTCTTGCTTAACATAGATATTATGTCTGAGTGGTATAATAAGCGAAAGGATTGACGGACCAAAAAGCAGACCTTGGTCATATGGTGGAACTTTATCGGCGTAGTCGATATCTCACAACAAGAGCAAAAAGAAACGGCATAGCCTACATGATCGTAAGCTATGCCGTATTCTTTTGAGCACCTTTCGTCCTTACGTGAATGCGGACTTGGCCTGCCCTTGTGCTTTATTCCGTTACAGCTTCGCGTAGCGCATGAGGATGGTCGCAAACTCTGCGCGGGTGGCGTTGCCGGTTGGCTGGAGGCCGCCGTCCTTGCCGTTGATGATGCCCGCACCGACGCACCAGCGCAGCGCGTCAACAGCCCATGAGCCAACCTGACCGGCATCCGGCCAGCGGCTGAGGTCGCCCGTCGGGGTTGTGTCCGTTCCCTTTACGGTCTTCGCATAGCGCTGCAGCATGAGCGCCATGTCCTGACGGCTGATCTCCTCCATCGGGCGGAACGTGCCGTCCTCGAAGCCGGTGACGATGCCCTTCTGCTGGGCCCATGCCACGGCCTCGCCGTACCACTCGTTCGCCGGGACGTCCGGGAAGGCGTTCGTCGCGCTGACCTTGTCGCCGGAGAGGCGATAGAGGACCGTGGCGACCATGGCGCGGTTGAGGGTGGTGTCCGGCTCGAACTTGCCCTTGCCCATGCCGTTCATGAGGCCGTTCTCCAGCGCGTAGTCCACGCTCTCGTGATACCAGCCCCGGTCCGGACGGTCGGTGAACGCCTTGGACGGGCAGTTATCGGAGTTGGCCGGGATCACGCGGCTTTCCACAGCGTCACAGCCCGTGCAGCTTCTTGCTTCAAGCCCGTCATGAAAGCAGGTCGCCGCTTCGACTATCTTCCAGACGCCCCAGGTGTGCTCGTGCGGCGCCGGTTCTGAGCCGCCGAGGGTCGTGAACCACGTCTTCGAGCCGGCGGCGGGCGCGTAGAGATGGGCCGCGGTCTGACTGCTCGTGTAGGTCGTGAAGCGCG
>DXLR01000022.1:0-1322 GCA_019414625.1 Collinsella sp. | reverse complement strand
CGCTTGCGGCGGTAATCGATCATGCCTTGGATGATGGCTTGCCAAAGCTCACGACATCATCGTTGTAGATGGCGGTTCGGGCTGCGAGGAGGCAGTCGGTAAAGTCCATATGGGTCTTGCCAAAGAGTTTGATGGCAAGGGCGACAACGGTGGGCTCGTCGACCATGACATCATCGAGCAGCCTTTTCATGGCCGCAGCAATCTCAACGCGGGGAACCTTATAGACGTCGCGCAGCGTGACCACGACGCGCGTGATGATTTCGGGGTAGACACGAGCGGTGCGGGTGGCGATGACCTTGGCGGCGCGCGGTGACAGAACTTCGTCGTCGTCAAGCAGGTAGCGTAGGATGACGGTCTCGTCGATGATGGTGCTACTCATGGATATCTACTTCCTCGGGACCCAAAATCGAATCGTCGCTTTCTGTAGCAAGGTATTCAATCCAGGCATTGCGCTCCTTGGAGCGGCGATTGGGGTCCCCATATGCTTTGAGCGATCCATAGGCGGCGGTGCCGTCCTTTGAGCGCACGGCGACCGGCTGAAAGGGGAGCTTGCGCATCAAAATGCTCTGCGCGACAAATAGACGTACGGCCTCGGCGAGCGATGTGCCCATGGCGTCGTAGAGACGCTCGGCATGCTGCTTGTCTTCCTCGCGAATGCGCACCTGCAGGATGGCTCGTTTTTGAGTCGATGACATCACTGGCCTCCCTTAATGAGCGTGCAGTATGAATAGTCACATACAGTTTCGGCTAGTAATAGCCAATCTTATAACTACTACTTTATTGCACTAGAGTAATTGAGCGCGATCAACATTACAAACGTACTACATCCTGCATAAACGAGCGTGAAATCTTTCTTGGCGTACGCGTGTAATACACTTATCTTTATAGCTACCCAAGAATAATCCTAACCAGCCCAAACCCCTGCAATACATACGTATTGCAGGGGTTACGCTCAAGTTTACCCCCTGCAACTGCGTATATTCAACCTGTATACCGTTGGAGAAATTCTACCGAGTGCCTGTTTCGCCGCATGCATTCGATACGCCGATGCCAGGCCACGGGCGGCTTGGGACAACGTCGACAGGGTCTCTCCGGCATGGGATTCAGGAGGGAGTGAACAACATGGGCAATAAACGAGTCGTAGCCGATTCCTCACGCTGCATTGGGTGCCAAACCTGCATGGCGGCGTGCATCGAGGCGCACGACATCCCCGGTAACATCGCCGCGCCGCGCCTGCGCGTGACGCGTACGTACGAGATCTCCGCACCGGTGGCTTGCCATCACTGCGAGGACGCCCCGTGCGCCAAGGCCTGCCCCACGGG
>DXLR01000021.1:0-4000 GCA_019414625.1 Collinsella sp. | reverse complement strand
GCGCACGGTACCGTCGCATACCCAGGGGCTCAGCTCGCGATTCCAGTTGAGGCTGCCAATGCCGACAAGCGTGAAGGGCGGGCAGTTGAGCTCTCGGCAGCGTTCATAAACCTCCGTGCCGTCGCCCATGACCACGGGAAGATAGATGACTGGTGCGCTTTCGGCATGCTGTGCATGAACGGTTATCTGCTTTTGATGCGCTTCCATGACGGGCTTCTCTCGGCGTTGTGATATCGACGGCCCCCATTGTCGCACGCCGGCTCATGCAGGTTGGGCTAGACCAAAGACAATCTCGTGCATACCCTGCGGACGCATATGGAAAACGCCACCGCCGGAGGGGAGCTCGGCGGTGGCGTTGTTAAACGGTGCTGGGACTCGGGGCCTTCGCGGGAGCTGCCATGTGCGCAGAGGCGTCTAAGAGCGCTTGCGGCTCGCCATGGTGCCTGCGGCGATAGCGGCTGTTCCCGCAAGGACGGTTGCCACGATGGCCGCACCCGAGGTGTCGCCGGTTGCCGCGAGCACGCCGGTAGTCTTGGCTTTCGTGATTGAAGCCGCAACGGCCTTGGTCGGCTTTGAGCACTCAGGCTTGGGGTTCTGCTTGGACTCCGCGGGCTTGCTTTCTGCGGGCTTGGTCTCGTCGGGCTTGGGGTCTTCCGGCTTGGCTACCTCGGGAGGTGCGATGACCATGCTCTTGGCGACAGCTTCGTTATAGGGGGAGTCGATCACAGCGTCGCCCGTGCCGATGGCTTGGCCTGCCTCGTAGATGCCGTCACGGAGCTTGCGATAGTCAATGACCTTGCCGCCTTCGGGCGTCTGGATGGCGGCGTTCTCAATCTTGATGGTGCCGATTGTCTTGCCGTCAGCGCTCATGGCACGGGCAAAGATTGCCGCTGTATCTCCTTCGGCCGTTACCTTGCTGCGGATGATCGAGATGACTGCGGGTGTGACGCCCTCGCTGGTCTGGACGATGATGCCGATGTTCTCGCCTTGGGGCTCGGGGCTCGTCTCACCATCTTGGTTTTCGCTGTAGGGGATGGGGCCGTCGCCGTTCTCGACATAGCGGGCTATGGCCTTGACAACGGAGTCGCTGATGTAGATGTGGCCACCCTCCTCGTTGGGTCGATCGTTTCTGGTGGAGAATGCAGCCGAAACCTCGCCTTCCGCAAACGCGTCCACGGTGGAGCCGTTCTTGACGACGATATCGTCTTGGTAGGTGAAGAGGGCAATGGCGTCACCGTATCTGCCTTTACTTGCGCGGACTGTCACGTTTGCATGATCGAGTGTGATGCCCTTGTGGGCATAGACGCCATATTCAACACCGTTTGCGTTGAGGGAGGCGTTTGTGGCCGCGAGGCTGCCCTTGGCCTCGACGGCGGCGTCTTTCTCGGAGCTCGCCTTGACCTGGCTGCCGTCCGAGATATTGATGTTGCCGCCGCTCCAAATGGCCTCACCATCGGCTGAGCTTGCCTCGACTGTGCCGCCACCCTTGATGGTGAGGTTCTTGTCGGTTCCGATACCCTTGTCCTTGGTAGCCCTGGCGGTGACGGCCCCGCTGTCGTCAATCGTGATATTGCCGTTTGCCCTGATGCCATCCGATACGCCCGTGGCGTTGACGTTGCCCGAACCTTTGATAGCGAGATCGCCCTCGGCGTCGATGGCATCAAACCCAGCGCTCGTGGCGTTGACGGATCCGGCTCCGTCGATGTTGATATTACCCGTGGAGAGGATAGCGTCCTCAGTAGATGTCACGCTGAGCGTGCTGCCCGCGTCGCCTTGGATATTGAGCTCGGCGTTCTCATTCTTGCCATGAGAAGCCTTGATGCCTTCGATCCAGTCGGCAGTGACGATGTTGTTTCCCGAGTAATTCACGTTGAGCTTGCCTGCGGCCTGGATCTCGCCGCCGTTATAGTTGTTGAGCTTCAAGTCGTCGGCGCCGTCCCACGACCAGGTGCCGGTCTCGTCGCCCGCCGCAGTGCCGGCGTTGTATTTGGTTTCGCCGACCTTGACCCATTCCGCCGCGAGCGAGACGCTCGGCATGAGCAGCGAGCTCACCGTGAGCGCGCACACGGCGCCTACGACGATGCGGCGCGTCACGCGGCGCCAGCTGCCGTGCGCGAGTCCTATGCGACGGCGAACGTCGGGTTCGGCAACATGGGTTCCGGCGGTAGTGTCATTGCGTTTGGGGGTCGTGAACAAGGCTGCCATGGTTGCTCCCGTTCTCATAGGGCCTATACGGCTAGGTTCAGCGTATCTGCTGGATGTTGCCGGCGGTAGTGCCGTTTGGAGGGCAAAATGGCCAAAATGGGGGAGAAATAGGCCGCACGCCGGCGCAGGGACCGACGCTAAAAGAAAAGCGCGGGGCCGCATGGCGACTCCGCGCTTTATTGTTCAGCTTTTGCAGCCTTGCCCTTACGCTACGAAGAAGTAGACGGGGAAGGCAAGGGCTGCGATCCACCCGTCCTGTGCGAAAAAGTGTTTACGAACGTTTGCGACTCGCCAGGGCGCCTGCGGCGATGGCGGCTGTTCCCGCAAGGGCGGCTGCCACGATGGCTGCGTTCGAGGTGTCGCCGGTTGCCGCGAGCTTGCCGACGGTCTTGGCTCCCTTGGCTGCAACTGCAACGGTCTTGGTTGTCTTCGTGCCCTCGGACTTGGAACCCTCGGGCTTGGTCTTGCCGTGCTTTTCCTCGGGCTTGGTCTCCTCGGGAGGCACGATGACCGTGCTCTTGGCGACAGCGGCGTCATAGGGGGAGTCAATCGTGGCATCGCCCGTGCCAATGGTCTGCCCCGCCTCGTAGACGATGCCGTCGCTGAGCTCTTCCTTGTTGCGATAGTCAATGACTTTGCCGCCTGCAGGCGTCTGGATGATGGCGTCCTTGATTTCGATGGTGCCGATCGCCTTGCCGTCCGCGCTCATGGCAAGGGCGAAGATAGCCGCCGTGTCTCCCTCGGCCGTGACCTTGCTGCGGACGATCGAGATGGTCGCGGGCGTGATGCCCTTCTCGGTCTGCGCGAAGATGCCGATGTTCAGGCCCTCGGACTCAGGGATGATTTCGTCGTTTTGGTCTCCACTGTAGTGGTCGGGGCCGTCGCCGCCGGTCTCGGCATAGCGGGCTATGGCCTTGACAACGGAGTCGCTGATGTAGATATGGCCACCCGCTTCGTCGGAGTAGAAATTACTGGTGGAGATTGCAACCGAGAACCTGCCTTCTGCGAGCGCATCCACAGTCGAGCCGTTCTTGATGACGATGTTGTCCTCATCGGTGAAGAGTGCGCTGGCTTCCCCGCCATCTGAGCTTGCGCGGACCGTCACGGTCGCGCCATCGAGCGTGATGCCCTTGTAGACATAGATGCCATACCCAACGCCACTTGCGTTGAGGGAAGCGTTCGTGACCGTGAGGCTGTTTTTACCGTCGATGGCGGCGTCTTCCTCGGAGCTTGCCTTGACCTGGCTGCCACCCGAGATCTCGATGTTGCCGTCGGCCCAAATCGCATTGTCTTTGATAGAGCTTGCCTCTACCTTGCCGCCGCCCTTTATGATGAGGTTCTCGTTAGCATCGATACCCTGATCCTCGGTGGCCTTGGCGGTGACGGTTCCGCTGTTGTCGATCGTGATGTTGCCGTCGGCCCTGATGCCATCCGAATCGCCCGTGGCGTTAACGTTTCCCGAGCCCTTGATGGTGACATCGCCCCCGGCATCGATGGCATCGTGCTCGGTGCTCGTGGCGTTGACAGTGCCAGCGCCGTCGATGTTGATGTTGCCGACGGAAGTGATGGCGTCACGAGAAGATGTCACGTTGAGCGTGCTGGACGCGTCGCCCTGAATATTAAGCTCGGCGTTCTCGTTCGCGCCATCCTTAACCTTGATGCCGCGGCCGTTGTCGTTAGTGACGGTGTTGTTGCCCTCGTAGCTCACGTTGAGCTTGCCCGCTGCCTCGATCGCGCCGCCGTTATAGCCGTTGAGCTTCATGTCGTCGGCGCCGTCCCAGCTCTGTCTCTTATA
>DXLR01000020.1:0-19876 GCA_019414625.1 Collinsella sp. | reverse complement strand
TATGTGCGGCGTAGGCCGCTTATTAGCCCGTCCAAGAATTGGGGCGCAGTTCACGTGCGCAGCGGGGGTTCTTTCATGTCCGAGGACGTCCGCGAAGGTTAGCCCTCAGATCCTGCGGTGGGAGACCTAGGCCTCGTTGTACACCGTCTTGAGCTTCAACAGGTGAGCGTAGCGGTCCATAGCGGCCTGCTCGTTCTCCTTGAAGAGCTCCTCGGCGCGCTCGGGGAAGGAACGCGTCAGCGAAGCGTAACGGGCCTCGTTCATCAGGAACTCCTGATAACCGCCCGCGGGCTCCTTGGAATCGAGCGAGAACTTCTTGCCGGCAGCAGCCTCGGGATTGAAGCGGAAGAGGTTCCAGTAACCGCACTCGACAGCCTTCTTCATCTCGGCCTGGCAGTTCTGCATGCCGCCCTTCTTGATGGAGTGCATCTCGCAGGGGCTGTAGCCGATGATGAGGGATGGGCCGTCGTAGGCCTCGGCCTCGTGGATGGCCTTGAGGGTCTGAGCCGGGTTGGCGCCCATGGCGACCTGCGCCACGTAGACGTAGCCGTAGCTCATGGCGATCTCGGCCAGGGACTTCTTCTTGGTCACCTTACCGGCAGCGGCGAACTGAGCGACCTGGCCCAGGTTCGAGGCCTTGGAGGCCTGACCGCCGGTGTTGGAGTAAACCTCGGTGTCGAAGACAAAGACGTTGACATTGTGGCCGGAAGCCAGGACGTGATCCAGGCCACCGAAGCCGATGTCGTAGGCCCAACCGTCGCCGCCGAAGATCCAGAAGGACTTCTTGGTGAGGTAAGCCTTGTCGGCGAGGATTGCCTTGGAAGCGTCGCAGCCGCACTTCTCGAGCTCGGCAACGTAGGCAGCGGCAGCAGTCTTGGAGGCCTCGGCGTCGTTGACGGAGTCGATCCAAGCCTGACCGGCGGCCTTGAGCTCATCGGACGGACCATCGGCAGCGATGATGTCCTGGGTAGCGGCGATCAGCTTGTGCTGAACGGCCTCATAGCCAACGGCCATGCCCAGACCGTGCTCGGCATTGTCCTCGAACAGGGAGTTGTTCCACGCCGGGCCGTGACCGTCCTTGTCCTTGCAGTAAGGAGCGGTGGCGGCGGGGTTACCCCAAATGGAGGAGCAGCCGGTGGCGTTGGAAATGAACATGCGGTCGCCGGCGACCTGGGTCACCAGACGTGCATAGGCGGTCTCGGCACAGCCGGCGCAGGAGCCAGAGAACTCCAGGTAGGGCTGCTTAAACTGGCTGCCCTTGACGTTGGCCGCGATGAGCTCCTTCTTCTCGGAGACGTTCTCGACCATGTAGTCCCAAACGGGCTGCTGGTCCATCTCCTGCTCGGTGGGAACCATCTCGAGGGCGCCCTTGGGGCAGACCTTGACGCAGTTGGTGCAGCCCATGCAGTCGAGCGGGGACACGGCCATGGTGAACTTCATGCCCTTGGCCTTGGGGCCCATAGCGTCGAGCGTGCGGGTAGCCTCGGGCGCGGCGGCAGCCTCGTCCTCGGTCATCGCGAACGGACGGATGGTGGCATGCGGGCACACGTAGGCGCACTGGTTGCACTGGATGCACTTGGTCTCATCCCAGTGGGGAACGACCACGGCGACGCCGCGCTTCTCGTATGCGGAGGCGCCCAGCTCAAACTGGCCGTCGGCACAATCGACGAAGGCGGAAACAGGCAGGCTGTCGCCATCCATGCGATCGATGGGCTCGAGCAGATTCTTGACCTGCTGGGCGATAGCGGACTTGGTCTCCTCGGAAAGCTCGACGGGAGCGGCGTCCTCGGCGGTAGCCCAGTCGGCCGGAACCTCGAACTTACGGAAAGCGGTAGCGCCGGCATCGATGGCCTTGTGGTTGGCGTCGACGATAGCCTGGCCCTTCTTCATGTAGGACTTGGTAGCCGCGTCCTTCATGTACTGCAGGGCGTCCTCGGCGGGCAGGACCTTGGCCAGCGCGAAGAAGGCGGACTGGAGCACCGTGTTGGTGCGCTTGCCCATGCCGACCTTAGCGGCCAGGTCGATAGCGTCGATCAGGTAGACGTTGACGTTGTTGTTCGCGATGTAGCGCTTGGCCACGGCGGGCATGTGCTCGGCGAACTCCTCGTCGCTCCACTGGCAGTTGACCAGGAAGGTGCCGCCCGGCTTGACGTCGCGGACCATCTTGAAGCCCTTAACGATGTAGCTGGGGTTATGGCAGGCGACAAAGTCGGCCTTGGTCACGTAGTACGGCGAACGGATCGGGGAATCGCCAAAGCGCAGGTGCGAGACGGTGACGCCGCCGGTCTTCTTGGAGTCGTACTGGAAGTAGGCCTGGACGTACTTGTCGGTGTGGTCGCCGATGATCTTGATCGAGTTCTTGTTGGCGCCGACGGTACCGTCGCCACCCAGACCCCAGAACTTGCACTCGATGGTGCCGGGGGCTGCGGTGTTGGGCGCATCCTCGGCCTCGGGCAGGCTCAAGTTGGTCACGTCATCGACAATGCCGATGGTGAACTCGCGCTTGGGCTCGTCCTTCTTAAGCTCCTCGAAGACAGCGAACGCGGACGCGGGAGGCGTATCCTTGCTGCCCAGGCCGTAACGGCCGCCGACGACCTTGATGCCCGTCTTGCCGGCCTCGTAGAGAGCGGAGACGACGTCCTGGTAGAGCGGCTCGCCGATGGAACCCGGCTCCTTGGTACGGTCCATAACGGCGATCTTTTTGACGGTCTCGGGGAGAACGTCGACGAAGTGCTTGATGGAGAACGGACGGAACAGACGAACCTTGACCAGGCCGACCTTCTCGCCATGAGCGTTGAGGTAGTCGATGACTTCCTCGAGCACGTCGCAGAAGGAGCCCATGCACACGACGACGCGGTCGGCATCGGGAGCGCCGTAGTAGTTGAATAGGCCGTAATCGGTGCCGAGCTTCTCGTTGATCTTCTTCATGTAGCCCTCGACGACGGCGGGAAGCTCGTCGTAGACCTTGTTGCAGGCCTCACGGTTCTGGAAGAAGATATCGCCGTTCTCGTGGCTGCCGCGGGTGTGCGGGTGCTCAGGGTTGAGCGCGTGGTCGCGGAAAGCCTGGACGGCGTCCATGTCGCACATCTCGGCAAGATCCTTGTAGTCCCACATGGCGACCTTCTGGATCTCGTGGCTGGTGCGGAAGCCGTCGAAGAAGTTGAGGAACGGGGTCTTACCCTCGATAGCGGCAAGGTGAGCCACCGGCGAGAGGTCCATGACCTCCTGGACGTTGCCCTCGGCGAGCATGGCAAAGCCGGTCTGACGACAAGCCATGACGTCGGAGTGATCGCCAAAAATGTTCAGGGCGTGGGAAGCGACGCAACGCGCGGAGACGTGGAAGACGCCCGGGAGCTGCTCGCCTGCGATCTTGTACATGTTCGGGATCATCAGGAGCAGACCCTGAGAAGCCGTGTAGGTGGTGGTCAGAGCACCGGCGCCCAGCGAACCGTGAACGGTACCGGCTGCACCTGCCTCGGACTCCATCTCGACGACCTTGACCGGGGTGCCGAAGATGTTCTTGCGACCCTGGGCCGCCCACTGGTCGACATGGTCGGCCATCGGGCTGGACGGCGTAATGGGATAGATTCCCGCTACCTCGGTGTACGCATACGAAACATATGCGGCCGCCTCGTTGCCGTCCATAGACTTAAACTTACGCGCCATATACCCCTCTCCTCTCATATAGGTATACAGGCCCCGGCGATCGCCGGGATGTTGGCGTGATGGGATTTACGCTGTTGCTTCCAATCATCTGGCAGGCAGGCTCAGCAGCAGGTACGTGGCGTGGAGAGAAGACATGCCGAGGCGAGGGGCAACTGATGCGCCCCACAGACCCGACCGCCCGTCTTGCACATGACCGAGCGCCGCAAAGGCCGCATGCCGGATGCTCCCGGGCACGCCCCGGCGATGGGAGGCACCCGCAACGGAAATCCGCATGCGGGTTTATTGTACCCCGCCGCCAAGTGTAATTTCGACAAATATAGGTGGGCGGTAAAGGTTTACCTCGGGTGACCGCCAAGGGCCAAAATGAACGCTTCGTCCCCGGACGATTGGCCCTGGCGCGCCATGGAGTGTCCCGGAGTGCCGGCATAAAAGGAACGTCCCCATCTGCCGACTAGAGGGCGCCGACGCCGAGGAGGATAGCGTAGGTGGTGGATTCGCCAAGTCTGAGCTCGTCGCCGGGGTTGAGCTGAGCGGAGCGGCCGGGCTCGACCTGGATGCAGACGTTCGTCGCGCCGTTTACCACCATGGTTCCGTTGGTGGACGACAAGTCCTCGACGTGCCAGATATTTTGAGCATCGCACCAGATATGGGCATGGCGGGCCGAGACGTCGTCGGTGATGCCGCCCTCCCCCGTTGCCAGCGCGCCGATCTCAACGCCTTCCTCACTCGGCTGAATCCAGCGCGGGACGCTCACCACGTAGCCGTTTTGCACGCACAGCAGTCCCAGCGGATGCGCCGGCGCGACCTCGTGCTCGCCCGCGACCGAAGATGTGCTCAGCGAGCGCGGCGTCGACGTGTCGCCGCCACGGGTCGCATGAGCGCGGCGGCTCGCCCGACTTGGAACTAAGGCGGGCGTGAGAGCAAACGGCATAGGGAACGAATCTTGCGGATGTACTCCTCGACGTCAGGCAGGTAAGCCCCACGAAGTCACCGGGGAGGCCCAAGCGGCCCGGCACCACTTCCAGATTCTGACCAGGGCGAGTCGTTCGCCGGTGGCTGAAGGCTCGCTCCCACCCAAAAGGGGAGATTCGCGTTGTTCCCCAATCGCTCTCGCATCTTTCATTTTGCTCGAGGTGGGCTATAAAAACTTTCCTGGTGAAAGGCGGCGATTGGTTTCCTTTCTTTCTAGAGGAGCGCGCCTGTAATCTGTTTTCATCCTAAATCAAGTTAAGATCGGACCTTCCAGAGGCAAGTCGACTCAAACTGCGAGGCTCCATGTTGGAATAAAGAGCGCTGTCGAAGTGCCAACAACACAAAGCTTGCCAGTCTCAAATAGAACCTTTTGGGAGTCCGATTGGGCCGCACACCGAATCCCCGCTGGTGGTTTTTTATAGCTGCGCAACAATAAACAAGGTTAGTGCCAGTCCAGCATGAAATTGAGGAACGTATGCATTTTTTCTCAGTAAGTGATCGTCGTTACTGCTTCGATGAGGTCACTCGCAATTGCTTTCAGGTTGACCAAGCATCAGAAGATGCGCTTCGCATATTTGAAGCATCGGGAAGAACGGTCAACTCGAAGTTGCTAACAAAGTCACTTGCTGCGAAAGGCTACGACCAAACGACCATAGCAGAACTTGAAGACGACATTGATGAGTATCAACGATTGTCTGAGCGGACTTTCTTAACAAAAGACACGCCTCGAAAACTTAGATCCATCGAACTCCACGTTTCACATGCATGCAACCTTGGTTGTAGTTACTGTTTTGCCGGTAAAGGAGATTATGGAACGTCTCCTCTGCTGATGACAGACGAGATAGCCTTCAAGGCGGTCGACTACCTCGTCGCAAGTTCATCGGAAAACGAAACGCTTGCGATCGTCTTTTTTGGTGGGGAACCCATGATTAACGAGCCGCTGATATGGAAAACGGTCGACTATTCAAAAAGAATATACCCCAATAGAAACTTTACCTATTCTATTACGACCAACGGAACGCTTTTGAATGACACTGCTGTGAATTCTTTCAAGGAGCACGGGTTTTCTGTTCTGATTAGTCTCGATGGTACAGGATGCAAGCACGATGCATCGCGCCCGTACAAGACGGGAGGCGGCTCTTTCTCCGATATCGACAAAAACGTTCGTCGTTTTTCCGAGTCGTTCCCCTTCGGCGCAAGAGCGACCTTAACAAATAATAACTGTAACCTTGTTGAAGACTATCTTCAGTTTAAAGAGATGGGCTTCAGAAGGATTTACTTCTCGCCCGTGAGCTCATTCGATGAGAATATCAAACTCGACGAACACTCATTAAACAAAATCAGGGCGGGCCTAATAGATTTGGCGGATCAATATCTCAAACAGATTGATCAAGGGGAAAAGCCCTTGTTTAGAACATTGAAAACTGCAGTTGATTTGATTATGAGCAACAGGATCGCCTTTGTCGGATGCGGGGCTGGCAGGCGTTTTATTTCCGTGACTCCCGAAGGGGACGTATACCCCAGTCACAGGTTTGTCGGGATGATGCGATTCAAAATGGGCAACATCGTCACCGGAATTGACGAAACTAGGTATATTGAAAACTGGAGTCAGGGTGTCGAAAAAAGAATTGACTGTACGGACTGTTGGGCTCGGTCTTTCTGTGGTGGGGGCTGTAGCTGGGAGGCTGCAGGCGAGCACGGCTACTTGCCCAAGAGTCTACACCCTGCATCATGTGAATATAGAAAAATGTGCTACGAGATGGCTTTTGACCTTATTTCCCGCCACTCATCTTCGCAGGAGAAAAATCAACGAGAAGCTACTGTATCGGAATAAGCGGTTCAGCGCATTGCTGTCACCATTGTGGAGGTGTTCGTTCTTCTGATTACCGTCTGCGAAGCTTATTGCTACGTTCGCCGAAACCATTCTAGAAATATGGTGAACTAGACATCTTGGTTTGTTATACACAATATTGAGGTTTTTCTGCACTCAAAGGGAGGTAGTCGTGAAGCATATTCATCCGATTAATCCAGGAAGTGGCGACGAGGCAGGCGTGAAGCCGATGTCTTTTGACTGCCTCTTGGGCATT
This sequence comes from Collinsella sp., assembly GCA_019414625.1. Lineage (GTDB taxonomy): Bacteria > Actinomycetota > Coriobacteriia > Coriobacteriales > Coriobacteriaceae > Collinsella. The sequence continues at coordinate 13,151 of DXLR01000020.1, read as the reverse complement.
ACTGACATCTGTACTGTTTATGATAAAGCAGATGGCTGTGGTGCATACGATTACTGCGACTATGACATGGATGGCGGCAGCATCTGCGTTGTAGATCACTGTGGCATTGATCAAACGTAGTCTCTAATTGGATTAAGGTGAGGAGCTGTTATGAAGCATATCCATCCTGTTGGTTCAAATGAACATCCTCCCGTTGAGCCTTGTTGTCTTGGAGTTGATATATGCAATTTTTACGACATCGCCGAGTGCCCTGTTGCGGATTGGTGCTATGTCGATAAAGAATCAAGCTGTGTTTTGCCAGCAGATTGGTGCGATCCAGTTGACGAGTAGTTTTGTGGCTAGGAACTATTTGGTCCAATTCAGAATAAGATGGGAACAAATACCAAAATCTCGTGTCTGGGAGGAGTTATGCCATTATTGCAAGGTCTCGTTGGATTAGCCTTTATACTTGCGTTATATCTGGCACCTTTTTTAATTCTATTCTTCATTATCCGACTCTTTCTTCGGAGAAAATAGGAGTGTCACGCAAACATTAGCGTAGCTTTCTTCCAATATGAGCCGAGCATTGGCAAGTGGAATAAGAAGCCCGACCGTTCGCCACATGAAAGTGATCGGACGGGCTTCTCTATTTAACCCGGGCCGCCACCCATAGCGGCTTTCCAAGCGTATTCTCAGTGCAAAGCAATCGTCAGTTTAATCCTATGCGCTGATACCGCATTTCATTTGTTCGGCTCGAATTCTACGGCCTGGCAACCCTCGCACTCTCCGGCAAATGGATTGAACGCGAAGGCAGAGATGATGTGTGCGTGGACATCGAGGCTGCTGTAGGCAACATACTGGGACATGGACCCCCGCTGCGCGTGGTATGCGGCCCGGCATATTCATTGCCGTCCAACCCCGTGTAGTTGCAGCAAAGGGTGGAACCTCAATGCTCAGCTCATGTTGTCCGTGGGACACGAGAATCGTAAGTACACTTTGGTGCGATTCTCACGCTGATACTGAGCCACCTGGAATAAGATACGTCGCGACAACACTTCGCTTCACCTCTGTCTCGACAAGATGACGTAGACTAAAGTTTCCTTTAGTAAGAGAACGAGAACTATATCTGAAAGCGTTGCGATGGCGTGAAGGCACCGAGTCCGAACCGCCTGAATGCTACGTGCATCTGCATCGCCTTTTTGTTATCTCTGCCAGTTGGGTAGCACTACACTTGTCATCATTTACCCTGGTACATGCTGCCTAAATCCACTACCCCTTCTACCGCGCCGACCATCTCGTCATCGTGAGAGACAACGATGATCAGCTGGCTTTGCTTGTTGCGCTTAACATAGGCCGCAAGCTCGGCGCGGCTTACAGCGTCTAACCCAGTCGTGGGCTCGTCGAGTACCAAAACTGACGACTTGCGTGAAATCGCCGACCATAAGTACACTCGGCGCAGCTCACCGCCCGAAAGCGCGGAGCAACGTTTCCCGAGCAACTCCTTCACGCTGTTTTCCAGCGAAAGTAGGCCATCTACACCCCGGTGATAGGAAGAAAAGGGCGTGTCGAAATACTCTAACAGCTCTTTCACCGTTTCGTCCGGCGCGAAGCACGACTGTGGGCAGCACGATATCTCTCTCGCACGTATGTAATCCAAGTCGCATTCTTCGATTGGCACGCCGTTGTATTTTACTTTGCCTTTCGATGAGTATAGCCCGAGCATCAAGTAAAGAAGTGACGTCTTGCCTCTTCCGTTTTCCCCAACTATGCAATATGTACCAGGACCGGAAAACTTGAAAGAAAACCCGCCGAGGACCTCTCGGACAGATCCGTCTGGAAGGGCAACCGAGAATTCCAAATCAGATACCGAAATGTCATTTATTTCATCGAGTTTAGCTAAATCGGTCCGATTCCACCCCGATCTCTCCTTTTCTCTCGTCGCGATAGCCGTCCTATCCCATGATGCTTTGGCATCTTGATAGGATTTGAACAATGACATCATACTTTTCAAAGTCTTAAAGAGAACCGCGAAGTATGTACCGATGATAGTGTACTCGCCTATTGACATAGTTCCGTTAATGATTCGTACTCCGGAAACAACAAGTATCACCGCTTGAAACAACGCTGCGAAAAGACCATCGAGCGATGTCAGAGAATATGATAGCTTTCCGGAGCGCAAAACTTTGGGAAAATAGCTCTTAAACCCAGCGTCGAGCGCTTGTTCGCTCTTGCCGTACGAAGATGTCAGTTGAATGTTGAGAATCTGATTAAGCTGCGATGCAATTGCGGCGTAAAAGGCGCTGTCCGCCTCTTTCTTCTCATACGTGACCCTATACAAAAGTTTCCTCAACCCAGTAATTACACAGAAATACACGATGAGGAGAATGATGGAAAACACCGCGAGAGTTGAATCAATTGACCATATGATAAGCAATACGATGGGAATGGCTACAATGGACAGCGGCGCACTGATAAAATTCGCCAAAACGAAGGATGAGACCACGCTGGAGTCGGAAATAATCCGTTGCGTTGTATAGGCTGGATCGATGGTCCGACTCACCAAGTAATCGTCTCTTTCAAAACGCAAGACGGCCTCCCTGAGAAGATCAAAGGAAAGTCTCGTGGTTATGCGAATGGAAAGTGTTCCTGCAAAATAAGTAAAGAGGGTGGAGAAAACTCCTATTGACGCAACCAGGAGCGCGAAGAGTACGGCGTCTCTTTCGCTGCGGTTACCGAGAAGAAAATCTAAGAATTTCCCGTTCACGTATGGCATGGCATAGGAGAGAGCGGTTCCAATCACCGTGATAGCAATGAAGACGAAAGCCCCTTTTGCTCTGATGAACCTCGAGAGAACGCATCGAATCAAGGAAGGCCCCAATCTACCCGCCACAAAACATCAATCACTGATACCTTACACCTCAACACAACAGGAGCGAAGATTTGCCAATGAGACTGCTTTAAGATTGCCTTGGGCCAATACGATCTCAAGCTCTTCCTACAAGAGAGTCGGAATCGGACATCTCCTCCGACGAACCTGGCAATCGGGCGGTTGAAATATCTTTTTCAACCGCCCGATTGCCACAATAGATTTGAGCATCCGCCCACAAACGTCCGCGTTTTATACCCATCAAATCCTTTGCCTTTTGTCGTCTAGACTAGAAAAATCGCTCGAAATAACGCAACCGGCCTGCTCGCTTGAAGAAACCTAAGCCCGTAACGTAGATGTGCAAACTTCCGAAACGCCTTGCGCGGCATAGTGCGTATAAACTTCGTCAACCGCCTCAGAAATATCTGAGTATCGCGCCGGGTCAAAAGCATACGATGTCGCAGCTATACCCTGCACCCATTCGGAACGCGGATTAATTGAATAGCCACACAGCATCATCATACATGCATCTAGACCTGATTTCCCAAGTATCCGACGTATTGATGAGAGCATCGCGGGTCGCCCCTGCACCATCGTCGTCACCCCTATTAGCAGTATTTACCGTTTTTCTCTAAATGCGTATCGCCACCCTTAAGAATACGAAGTGTTTTATCCAGACCCGATTGTCCTCCATCTCAAACGAAGGGATAAGGAATCTCATTCGGAATCGGCAGTAACGGAGGATTCACAACGACAAGCGAAAAACATGAGTCATCTCTCAGAGGGGAGTAAAGGCTCCCCTCAAGCACCCTAGTTTCGTCATCCAAAGAGTTGATGGCAGTGTTTTTCTTACAAAGGTCGACAACAAAAGGGTTGATTTCTACAGATGTTACATCCATGCCACAGTTGGTAAGTATCAGGCCCTGTATTCTGGGGCCAGAACACAAATCGAGAGCCTTCCGTGCGCTCTGCGGTGTAAGGCGCCAATCTCAGCAAATCTGTCCCACAATACTGCGCTGAAGAACAAGACGGAACCCCTGAGCCAAACTCCCCTATACCTTATTAAGGCTAAGACAGGCAAGTTCACGCACCCGGCATATTCCAGAATAACATCCTATTGTTTTAGATGCTCTACAAGCATGAACAGCCGCGAATCGGAAAGATCTTCTAGTTTCGCCCCGACTGACCGCCAAGGGCCAAAATGGCCCCTCCATCCCCGGGCGACTGGCTCTGGCGCGCCGAGGAGTGTCCCCAAGTGCCGGCAGAAAAGAAACGTCCCTATCTGCCGGCTAGAGGGCACCGAAGAGGATGGCGTAGGTAGTGGATTCGCCGAGCTTGAGCTCGTCGCCGGGATTGAGTTGGGCGGAACGGCCGGGCTCGACCTGAATGCAGACGCGCGTGGCCCCGTTTACCACCACGGTTCCGTTGGTGGACGACAAGTCCTCGACGTGCCAGATATTTTGAGCATCGCACCAGATATGGGCATGGCGGGCCGAGACATCGTCGCCGACGTCGGTAATATCGCCCTCACCAGTGGCCAGCGCACCAATCTCAACACCCTGCTCACTCGGCTGAATCCAGCGCGGGGCGCTCACGACAAAACTGTTTTGTACGCGCAGCAAGCCCAAGGGGTGCGCCGGAGCGGGTTCGCGTTCGCCCGCGGTCATCGACATGCCAAGCGAACGCGGCGTGGAGGTGCCTCCGCCACAGGTCGCGTGCGCGTAGTCGATGGCATAGTTCACCGAGGACCGCACATCCGCCGAACAACCGACGGCGACAAACAGCACCAGCACGGCCTCGGCGCGCTCGGCGGGCATGAGTTCCGCCGCCTGGGACAGGCGATCGAGCGCGTTGCGATAGAGATTCGTGTCCTGATGGCACTCTTCGAGCGCGCGTACCATCGGTTCACCTGCAGGACCGCACACCATATTGATCACAGCCGTGGAGTCCATGGGATTTCGCTGGCGCAGGGCCAGTTGCGACATAATACGCGCAGCCGAGGTACCGTATTCGGCAAAGTAGCGCTGCTGAAGCGTGCCGACCGGCGCGCGAACGATAAAGCGGGAAACCCAAGAGCGATCGGCGGCTCGGCTCTGCGGGCTGCGGCCGTCGGCGAGCGGACGGGACGAAAGCACCAGGCCGCACAGCTCGATATGGCTCAGATGCGCCGCGCGCTTAAAGATGTCAAACATGGCCCCGCATGGGGTGAGCTCAACTTGAGATGCCATGACCTAGGCCTCCTTGGTCGTAGAAATAGAACCGGACGATACTTCGACAGGTCCGCCAAAAGTACGGGCAGCCGCGGCTCCACCGGCAAGCGGAGTCGCCATCTGGGCTTTTGTACGTCGCGGTGCCGAAACGGGAAGTTCAAAGGCAAAGCCCATCGCAAGCAAAAACCACGTAAGCGTATAGGTTGCAACCAGAGCGGCAACAAGGCAGCCCATCACGGCGCGTTGGGAAAATACGCTACATGCAGCCACAACCAGCACCGGAACCTCGCAGGCAGAAAGCGCAAGCACACCCTGCAGGAAGCCCGAGCGCCGATTGCGCGCAAGTGCCCCCGCGACAACGCCGGCTATGCCTGGCAGCGCCAACGCCAGTGCGGCAATAATACCCGGTAGCGACCCAGACCACACGAGCGATCCCAAAGTCGCCGTCACGCGAGCGCCCGACGCCAGCAGCGCGGCCGAAACCACGACCACAGCCCAAACCACGCCACAGACGACAGCCGCGCCGACCATCAGCGCGCGACGAACCGCGCGGCCGGACGCATCCATGGGGCACGGCGTGAGCGGCTCGCCGCGGAGCGAACGACCAACATTTTGCGCATAGTGGTCACAAAACGCCGAGAGCGCCGCCTCGACCGCCGCCGGCTCGGGACGATCTTTTTGAGAGCTGGACAGACAGGCCATCACCACGTCGAACAGCTGGGCATCGACAAACGCCAGCGCATCGCGTAGCTCCTCGGAATCCGGCTCAAGCCCCAGCTGCTGGGCCTGCTCGGCCGCGGCGAGCGCCACATCGGGCTCACGGCGAAGCAGCTGAGTCAAATCGCAACCGGGCGCATGGGCACCAATGGGATAGTCGGGCCGCGTGTCCATCTTGAGACGGTAGGGGCTCGCGATGTCGCGCGTCTTTTTGCGCGAACCCGAGGTGCCCGAAGTGCTCGGCGCGGCTTCGTATGGCGCGACGCCGGCAATGAGCTCGTAAACCGTGCTTGCCGCGGCATAGACGTCAATCTCCGGCGACATACGCAAGGCGCGCAGGTCGGGAATATCGTCGGTAAGCATCTCGGGCGGGGCATAGGCAACCGTCGCGCGACGCAGCGTGGCATAGCGCTCCGTAAACGACGCCTTGCCGCCGGTACCGGCCACGGCCGACGCAGGCTCGAGCGCCAGCGACGAGCCAAAGTCGATCAGACACAGGTCAAAGGTGCCCTCGGCAAGCTGCCGGTCAAGCGGCAGACGCGCCGTACGCACCATAATATTAGCGGGCGAGATATCGCGATGGACAAAGCCCTCACCCACCAGGCTCATACGGCAGAGCAGATCGAACAGGTCGCGACCCAGACGCGCCGCCACAAGCGGCGACAAGCGTCCGGCATCGTCCACGGCGAGTCGCGAACGCAAGCGGGCAAGCGTCTCGCCCTCGACCCATTCCATGACAATTGCAGGCACACCGTCGACCTCGCCCCAGCCATAGAGGCGGGGAAAGCCCTTAAGGCCCGAAAGGGCGCGATGGCATTCATATTCCTCGCGAAACGCCGCTTTGAACTTGGCGACCAGCGCCTCATGGGCGGCGGCATCGTCAAACTCATCGCGCGTCGGCAAGATGAGCTGCTTGAGCGCCACGGCCTCGCCTTGGGCGTTGACGGCACGCGTCACGCGGCCGATACCGCCGCGGCGCATGGTGGCATCGTCGGCAAACAGCATCGTAAAACGACGCAGATAGGCAGGCAGTTCGTCCTGACCGAGCGCAATGGCTGGCTCAAACCCGTCGACACGCGCCAGGCGCAGGCCAACCATGGGATCGCGACCGAGCGATTGTGGTGTGGTGGATGCAAGATCGGTCATCATAGGGCAAGCGCCGCCACGTTATTGTTGAAGTTACTGAGCGCGACGTCATCATCGCCGTAATGGCCGACCCATTGACATAGGTTGGTGTAACAGCCCCACAGATTGGCGTACTGCTGATACCACTTTGACCGGGGCGAGAATGTCTGACGACCGAACTCGGCTCGAATGACAAACATCTCCCCGACCAGGCTGTCGCACGGCCTGGGATCTCCCGTAGAGTTATAGGTCGAGACCACGTCATTGGCACGAGAGACATAGCCGTCGAGCATGTTGTACTTAGTCACAAGCCAACGGTGAATGCTCTCTTCCTCAGCAGCGGAAAGGCCACCGGAGTTTGCATCGTTGTCAGTGTTGCCGCCCGTCGATCCGCCGTTTCCAGACCCTCCGGCAGAGGAACCCGACCCAGAGCCGCCGCCCGAACTCGATGAATCCGAGCCGGAGCCAGAAGTATCCGGGCTACCGGGCTTTCCGGACTGCTGGGCGTCCTGCTCCTTCTGCTGCTCGACCTTACTCACCGTTGCCGCCACGCTATTGTTGGACAACCGATCGATGATCTTGGTGTTGGTGAGCACGATGGTTTTGCCATTGGCAAGCGTGACTTCGTTGTCCGGAGCCTCGGCGCCGTCCGCATCATCGGTGCCAAACACAATATGCGCGACCACACTTGCCCAAGCATATCCAGTCGTGGTGCCCAGATCACTTTTGACCTCATGCCCCACGCGCGGTTCGCGTGCGGCATGTGCCTGCATCATGGGCGGCACGGTCATGCCATAGGCAGAAACGCCAGCTATGACCAGCACCAGCGAGCAAGACAGCAGTGCGTACGCCCGCGGCGCCAAGCCCAGTCGGCGTCGCATGCGCACCGCGGCGCCGCGCTTTGTCTGAGTGCCACCGGGCCGCATGCGTTCTCCTCCAACAAAAACACGCCGCTCGGGAGCGGCGCATTCATTCGAATCCATATTTGAGTGTATCAGCGAACCCAAAAGGTTGCGCAACGAATGGGCAAATTAAGGATGCGAGTGGAAGCATCCATGCGATAAGCGGATACAAAGTATCTTTGTTGCACAACAAACTTATAGTCGCACGGGGAAATTATGACTGCCCCGTGCGTCGCCAGGAAAACATACGGCAGGAGCAGGCTCGCCACCTAAATCGTGCGACGGGCCTCAATGGCGCGCCCAAGCGTAAGCTCGTCGGCATACTCCAGGTCGCCGCCCACGGGCAGGCCGCTCGCCAGACGCGACACCTCAACGCCCAGCGGCTTGATAGTGCGGGCCAGGTAGCTCGCCGTGGTCTCGCCCTCAATATTGGGGTTGGTGGCGATGATGACCTCATGGATATCCTCGTGGCCCAAACGCGCCAGCAGCTCGCGGATGTGCAGCTGCTCGGGACCAATCTTGTCCATGGGGCTGATCACGCCGCCCAGCACATGGTACAGGCCATGGTAGCTGCCCGTGTGCTCGATCGCCTGGACGTCGCGCGGCTCGCCCACCACGCAAATGCGAGTAGTGTCGCGCATCGAATCCTGGCAGATGGAGCACTCGTCGGCCGTGGCGTAGTTAAAGCAGCGGCTGCAAAAGTGAACCTCCTGCTTAACCTCCAGGATGGCCTCGGCCAAGCGGCGCGCCTCCTCGGCGTCAGCCTCCAACAGGTAATAGGCGATGCGCTGAGCCGACTTGGGACCAATGCCCGGCAGGCGGCCCAGCTCATCGAGCAATTTTTGCAGACTATGGTTGGCACTCATATATATGCGCGTCTTAGAACGGCATGCCCGGGATGTTGAGGCCGCCAGTGATGGCGCCCATCTGCTTGTTGGCGAGCTCGTTGACGCCGCGAACGGCCTCGTTGACGGCAGCCATAATCATGTCCTGCAGCATATCGACGTCCTCGGGATCGAGGGCATCGGGATCGATGGTGAGGTTGACGAGCTCCATCTCGCCGTTAACGGTCACCTTGACCATACCGCCGCCGGCAGAGGCGTCGACGGTCTGGGACTTGAGGTTCTCCTGCGCGGCGGCAAGCTGCTCCTGCATCTTGCGAGCCTGCTTCATCATCTGCTGCATGTTCATACCGGCCATGATGGCTCCTTTACGTGCGGCCGCACGCCGAGCTGCAAGGGCAGCCGGAGCACGGCGGGACTTTCAAACTCAAAAATCGTACCACGGCGCGAGGCCAGCGAGCGGGGCGGACACGCTACCTCAGTCGATATACATGTCCTCCAATACAAACCACGCGCAAAGATTATGCAAGGTCGAATTATGCTAGGTTGCATAATATCGCATACTCAATCTAGTAGAGCCGAATCCGGCATTTCATGTGTGCCACTAAATAGCTAAATGCCGAACCGCTGCTCGAGGCGGAGCACATGTCGGCAGGGTATAATTTGATTGTCATAGATAGCAATTTGGAGGTGCCCCATGAATGCCCCCGACGCGCTCCAAAACATCCGCTCAAAACACCCCGTTGCATATGTGGTTCTCTATCTCTTTGTCGGCTGGGCATTGCTGGTTGTCATCACCCATGCTATAGCCTTTGGAGCAGAACTGCTGATAACCAGCTCGGACCAGCCCACCGTCAAATGGGAAGCGACCGATGAGTGCACCGATGGAACCCGAACCATTTACTACAACAGCCCGTCCCTCTACCAAGAGTTCAAGGTCAAGATAAAGGACTCCAAGATTGTCGGTGCCGAACCAGGCGCTTTCTTGACAATCGGAGCAACCCTCGACGCCGAGCAAGTCGAGTACACGGACAGCCGCGCGACGTATCGTGTCGACCTCAGCACCCTAGGCCGACCGTCACGCATCTGCCTGCTCGAATGCGATGTACACGGCACCACACTACACATGTCCGAAATACAGATGCGCCCGGGCAAAGAGATCTCTTCTTGAGCAGCATACCCGCCCGCACGGTTACTCCACCGGTTTGAAGATGGTGGCCTGGCCGAAGACGTTGCGGATGAGGGCTTTGGCCTCGTCCTCGGTCTGCGGAATGCTCGGGGCTGCACCCTGATGGCCGAAGGGGCTGCCCGCACCGGGGTTGGACTCCCAGGGAGCTGCAGGAGCGCCCTCCTCTTTGGGGGCAGTTGCAGCGGACTTGGGCGCGGACGCCGCACCCGGCACGTCGAACGGAGGCAGATCGTCCCCGCTCGCATCGACAGCGAAGCCGCCGACCATAGCGTCGTCGTAGGGCACCTGCTCGGATTCCCACGGCGCGGACTGCGCGACAGGCTGAGCCTTGGGGGCAGCCGAGCGCTCGGGCGCACGAGGTGCGGGCTCGGTCGGGAGCTTACCCGTGGCAGGAGCGCCGGCGGGGTTGTCGGAGCGTAGCCAGGGGGCTTTGCCCAGGTCAGACGACTTGGGCGCGGGCGAGACGGGCTTGGGCGCGGGTGTCGGAGCAGCCGGTTTGGGCGCCGCGGGCTTAGGCGCCGACGGGGTCGATGCCGCTACCGGTGCCGTTTGCTGCTGCGACGCGCTGGCGCTCGAGGATGCAGGGGCCGCCGAGAACACGGGTTGCGGGTCCGCAGATGCCGCAGCCCGTGCAGATGGAGAATGCTCCTCATGTTGAGGAGCCGGCGTGCCACCCCCATCCAGGACATAGTCGACGGTGCGACGACCGAAAACCGCGCAGACCGTCGGCAGGACCACCGACTGCGTATCGGCGCGACCGAGCATCTTAATGGCAAAAGTCGAACCCGCGGGGAACGAGACCGTGAGCTTGGAGCCGTCGTCGGCCGTGGCGCGGGCGTTGAGCAAAAGCCCTGCGTAGGAAGCCTGACGCGCCTTGACACGCTCGACAACCTCGGCCCATTTGCGCTGCAGCTCTCCGGCATCCTCGACCGCGGGCGTCTCGGCAGCACCGGCGGCGGCAACCTGGGCGGCATTGTTGGACTGGGGCTTAGGTGCCGGAGCGGTGGCAGGCGCGGGGGCCGCAACGGGCTGAGGCGCAGGCGCTGCAGGCTTGGAGGCTGACACGGACGCAGAACGGGGCGCAGGCTGGGCAGTCGGAACAGCAGCTCCGCGGTCCCAAGGCATGCCACCCTGGCGCGCGGACGTAGCAGCAGGGGCAGCGGATGCCGCCGGAGCGGCAGCACGGGCGCCCGAAATGAGCGTCGGCTGTTGGGCAGCAGCGGGTACGGATGCTGCAGGCGCGGCGGCCTGAGCAGCAGCCACGCTCGCCGGCACGGCGGCGTTGGCAACCATGGCCTCCAGGCGTGCCACGCGCTCGGCCAATGCCTCAATCGTTAAATCAGCCTCGGGACGCGCCAGACGCGTGCAGGCAATCTCGAGCACCAGGCGCACGTCGCTCGCGCCCCTCATCTCCAGTGCGGCATCGTCGAGCACCGTCAGCACGCGGGCCAGGCGGTCGGCAGGATGCTCGCCAAAGGCAGCGGCCTCGGCAGCAAGCGCCTCGGCCTGCTCGGAGCCGCCCTCAAACAGCTCGGCACGGGCACCGGCAACGCAGGCAACGTACACGTCACGCACATGCGCCACCAGGTCGCGCGTCAGCTCCAGCAGGTCATTGCCCTCCTCGACCTGCGCACGGATCAGTCCATAGAGCTCGGCAACATCGCGATCGGCAATGGCGCGGGAAAACTCGCCCAGAATCTGGTCCGAAACCTCGCCCAAAAGCGAGCGGGCGTCGTCCGCATGCACAGAACCGTTGCCAAAGACGCTCAGCTGCTCCAGCGTGGAAAGCGCGTCGCGCATACCGCCCTTGGCATGGCGCGCCACAATGGCGAGTGCCTCGTCGTCGTAATCGAAGCCCTCCTGCTCGCACACGTAAGACAGGCGATGCTCGATATCCTCGTTGCCGATGCGGTGGAAATCGAAGCGCTGGCAGCGTGAGAGAATGGTCTCCAGAATCTTTTGCGGGTCGGTGGTGCACAGCACAAAGATCACGTGCGCCGGCGGCTCCTCGAGCGTCTTGAGCAGCGCGTTAAACGCCGCCGTTGTGAGCATGTGGACCTCGTCGATGATATAAATCTTGTACTTGCCGCGCACCGGGGCAAAGTTGACGGAGTTGATGATTTCCTCGCGCACGTTGTCCACGCCGGTACGGCTTGCGGCATCGAGCTCGTAGACATCCGGGTGGTTGCCCTCGGCGATGAGCTCGCACTCCTCGCAAGTACCGTCGGGCATGCAGCCGCTTGCACCCTCGGCGCGCGCCGCCTCCGCATTGCGGCACAGCAGCGCCTTGGCCAGGATGCGCGCCATGGTGGTCTTGCCCGTGCCGCGCGGTCCGCAGAACAGGTAGGCGTGGGACAGGCGCCCCTCGGTGATGGCGTGCTCGAGCGTCGAGACGATATGCTGCTGGCCCACCACGGAGTCGAAGGTGAGCGGGCGATACTTTCGGTACAACGATTCCATGGGTGCTCCCCCGGGTATACTGAGTCTTGTTGCCGTGGCGGCCATGCGGTCGCACGGCATACTGCATTCCATAATAACCCGTACGGCAAGCCCGCCGCGATAGGAGTCCAAAGAGCATGGCAGACGCAGAGAGCAACCTCGTTCCCTCCGAAGCAGCCGACCAGGTCGAGGTCGCGCTCGAGAAGCAGGCCGCAGCCGACGACGGCATCCTGTACCTCAACGAGTACCAGTACGAAAACGACCTGGTCACCGACTTCGCCCGCCTGGTCGCCTCGCCCAGACGTCGCGGCTCGCTGTATGTCGCCGCGGCAATTGCCGCGCTCATCGGCATCGGCATGCTGGTGGCCGGCGGCAACTGGATCAAGTTTGGCGTCGTGCTGATCATATTCGGCGCCTTTTTGGCCTGGTGGAGCAAAAACCTGCACCACACCCTCGCCCGCGACTTTATCGACGCCGTTGAGGCCGACGAGTCCATGGGTGGCCGCTATCGCCGCGTCGCCGCCAACGAGGACGGCCTGATGGTTTGGGGCACGAGCGGCAAGTCGCAGTTCTTCCCGTTTGAAAAGCTCGACCACGTGCTCGACGGCGAGCGCATCTTTGTGGCCATGTTCGCCGACCAGGGCGTGACGATCCCTAAGGACACCTTTGTCCGCGGCGATGCCGAGCAGTTCGGTTCCTTCCTTAAGGCGCGCATCAACAAAAAACTCCGCATCGAGACCAAACGCAAGAAGATGAAGGCAGAAAAGGCCGCTGCCGAAGCAAAACAGGGCGACAAGCCCCAGGAGACCAAGGGCAAGCAGCGCAAGCGGTGACGCATAATTTCTTTCGCAAATTGACAACCGCATAGCGGAACACGGCCCG
>DXLR01000002.1:0-2479 GCA_019414625.1 Collinsella sp. | reverse complement strand
CCACGGCACACTTCACGAAGATCTCCCAGCTCCAGTACACCTGGAAGGGCGGCAGGCTGTACGAGCCGTAGTAGAGACCGCGCATGGGCTCGGTAAAGAACGCAACGCCGAGCGCGGTTCCCAAAAGTGCCGCGAGCACGCCCACGATGGCGGGAAGTGCCAGGTAATGCAGCACGATCTCGCGACGGCGATAGCCGCTGGCGAGCAGCGTGCCGATAATGGCGCTCTCCTCCTCGATGGTGGCGTCGGTAAGGACCACAAAGACGAACGCCATGATCACGATGATGATGTCGAGCAGCGTCATCCACATCATGGAGTCGCCGTCTACGTCGTCGCGTGCGTAGCCAATGCCCTGGTTGGAATCGGCGTCGATGAGGTCATCCACGCGTGCATCGGCATCGGTCAGCGCCTCGACCATATCCTGCTCCGCATCGATGCGATCCGCGGTGGGGAGGTCGCAATCGGTAAAGATAAAGGAATAGGTGTAGGCAGGCGCGCCACCGGCGTCCTCAAGCGCGGCAAAGCCGGCGTCGGTGACCTCGGCCACGCCGTACGTGATGGTGTTCACCGTAAAGTCCGAATTGTTGAGGAACAGCGCCTGGCTATCGGGCTGGGTCATGATGCCGCAGATGGTGTAGGTGCGACCCTCGAGCTCGACTCTATCGCCCACGGACAGGTTGTTATTGGTGGCAAAGACACGGTCGATGGCCACCTCGTCATCCGTCTTGGGCTCCTTGCCCTCACAGTAGGACGCGATATCGACCTTGGTGCGGTGCGCATAGGTGCGCAGCGTGCGCTTGGTGCCGTCGTCGCCGGCGGTCTTTTTTATGATGGCGTCGATGGAGAAATTCTTGTAGAGCGTGACGCCGCCGACGTCGTCGGCCGCGTCCTCGGCGGCCTTGAGTTGATCGTCGGTAGCCTCGAAGGAGGTGGTCACGCGGCCGCCCTCAATCGTGTACGCATTGCGCATGTCGTCGATAAGGCAACCGATGGAGTGGGCCGCGAGCAAAAAGCCCGAGGTGAGAGCGATGCTTCCGCACATAAGCAAAAAGATTCCCAGGTACTTGCCGATATTGCGGCGCAGCTCGCGCGGGAGACGTTTTGCGAGAGGTGTCATGGCGCCGCCTACCAATCGAGTTCGGCGGCCGCGACGGGCGACTCGTTGAGCTCATCCTCGACGATGCGCCCGTCGCGCAGGCGCAGCACGCGATTTGCCATGCGCGCGATGGCGGCATTGTGGGTGACAATGATGATGGTGCAGCCGTAGGTGCGGTTTACATCCTCCATGAGCTGCAAGATTTCCTTGGACGTCTTGTAATCAAGCGCGCCCGTGGGCTCGTCGCACAACAGCAGACCCGGGTTTTTGACGAGCGCGCGGCCGATGGCACAGCGCTGCTGCTGGCCACCCGAAACCTGGCGCGGAAACTTGTTGCGGTGCTCGTAGAGGCCCAGTGAACGCAGCAGGTCGTCGACATTGAGCGGGTTTTTGGACAGGTGCGCCGTGACCTCGATGTTCTCCTTGATGGTGAGATCGGGCACCAGGTTGTAGAACTGGAAGACAAAGCCCAGCTCACGGCGGCGATACTCGCCCAGGTCGGTAGGCTTAAGCACCGTGAGGTCGCAGCCGTCCACCAGAATAGAGCCGGCATCGGCATCCTCCAGGCCGCCGATCAGGTTAAGAAACGTCGATTTGCCCGAACCCGAAGGCCCCAGCATGACGCAGATCTCGCCACGATTGATGGACGTGTCGATGCCATCGAGTACCGTCAGGCGCGCATCACCGTCGCCGTAGTGCTTTTTGAGATCCTTAACCTGGACGTAGGCTTTCTGCGTTGCCATGGTATCCCCCACTGTTAGCCTCATACTACTTTATGAGCGTAATAGTAAACCTTGGCGAACTATTTTGGAGCGAGGCTTGGGATTTATTTCAGACTGGTCATTGGGGACGCTCTTAAATGACTAGGTGGCTAGACGCGGAATTTGGCGCGTGCGAGGGCGAGGCCTGCGGCGGCGATGGCCGCGGCAAAGAGCACCGTGACGCCCAGGTCGCAGGCGATGTCACCCAGCACGGCGGACGTCAAATCCGAGGCAAGCGCCTTGCCGATCGCGTCGTTCACCCAATATGTCGGCACAAAGTGCGCCACGGTCTGCACGGCCGATCCCATGAGCGACAGCGGCATCCAGGCGCCGCCCAAAAACGTCATGAGCATGCCAAGCAGGTTGCCCACACCGTTGAGCAGCTCCTCGCGCGCGCCCAGACTCGAAAGGGCAAAGCCAACGGCCAGTGGCGTGCATGCCAGGGCAAACGTCGCCGCCAGTGCCAGGCACACACGCCCCACGCCGACCTCGGCGACCGCGCCGGCAAAGCCCACGACGCCCATCATGCTCGACACAAACCAGATGCAGACGGTGAGTACGGCGGCGGCCGCAAACACGGCAAGCGAACGCTGGCGCTCGGAGATTGGGCCGGCATCCATAC
>DXLR01000019.1:0-5952 GCA_019414625.1 Collinsella sp. | reverse complement strand
CCTTTACACGCCGTTCACATCGCCCCCAAACTCCCCCACCCACGGCGCACACGGCCCACCACCGCGTCGGTGTCTGGCGAAAAATGAGACGGGCCCCAGATTGCCCATGCGCGCAAAAGTGCGTCGCGACAATCTGGGGCCCGTCCCCCTTAATATTTATAAATATGCAGGTCAGCGAGGTTGCTAGCGATGTGCCAGCGGATGCGCCGCCAGATAGACCTCGGTCAGTTGCGTGCGGTCGACATGCGTGTAGACCTGCGTGGTCGAAATATCGGCATGGCCCAAAATCTCCTGCAGCACACGCAGGTCGGCACCGCCCGCGAGCATGTGGGTGGCAAAGGAGTGGCGCAAGGTATGGGGATGGAGCCCCACCAGCCCCACCTGGCGCCCATACCGCTCGCATATCGCATGCACGGCCTGGCGCGACAGGCGACGTCCGTTCTTATTTAAAAAGACCGCCAAGGTCTCCGTCCCGTGAGCATGGGCGGCCAGGAGAGTGCGCCCGTCACCTATATAGTGTGTCAAGGCGCGAGCCGCGCTTCCCACCAACGGGGCCAGACGCTCCTTGGAGCCCTTACCGCGCACCAGGACAAACCCGTCATCGATATGGATATCGCCCACATCGAGCCCAACCAGTTCACTCACGCGCAAGCCGCAACCGTAAAGCACTTCCAAGATGGCATGATCGCGCAGTCCCATCTCACCCTCGGGAAAGTCTTGATCGAGCAGTGCCGAGACATCCTCCACCGAAAGGTATTCCGGCAGGCGATCTGCCTTTTTGGGCAGGCGCAACGCCGCCGTCGGGTTTTGGGCCACGGCCCCATCGCGCACCAAAAAGGCATGCAGGCCCTTCACGGCAGCAAGCGCGCGCTCCACCGAGGCGTCGGAATAGCCTCCGTCGCGGCGATCGGCAACAAAGCCCTCCACGACCTGACGGCTCACATCTTCAAAAGACGCAATGTCAGCCCGCTCCAGATAGGCGCAATACGTCGTCAGGTCACGACGGTAGGCCGCAATCGTATTGCGCGCCAAACCCCGTTCGACCGCAAGGTAATCGAGATACTCCCCCGCCACCACAGTGAGCGACGAGGGAGCAGCTTCGGTATGTTCTTGGTTTGCCGACACCCTTAGTCCGTAGCGAGGTTCTTGGGCGTCACCTGCACGCGATCGACGCCCTCATGCTGGCCAATCGAGGCGCGCACGAACTCGCGGAACAGCGGCTGCGGGTTGGTCGGACGGCTCTTGAACTCGGGATGAGCTTGGGTGGCCACATACCACGGATGTTCATCGCGCGGCAGCTCGACCATCTCGACCAGACGCTCGTCGGGCGAAAGGCCCGAGATTACCAGACCGGCGTCCTCGAGCTGGTCACGGAAGGCGTTGTTGAACTCAAAACGGTGACGGTGACGCTCGTAGACGAGCTCCTCGCCATAGGCCTCGCGCGCGAGGGAATCGGCAGCAAGCTTGCACGGATAGGCACCCAGGCGCATGGTGCCGCCCTTCTCGGTCACATCCTCCTGCGAGCTCATCAGATCGATGACGCTAAACGGGCCGTCCGGATCGAACTCGGAGGAGCTGGCGCCGGCAAGGCCGACGACATTGCGGGCGAACTCGCACACGGCCACCTGCATACCCAGGCAAATACCCAGATACGGAATCTTGTGCTCACGGGCAAACTCGGCCGCGAGGATCTTGCCCTCCAGGGCGCGCTTGCCAAAGCCGCCGGGGACCAGGATGCCCGAGGCGTCGCCCAGAACCTCGGAGACATTCTGCTCGTCGAGGCTCTCGCCGTCGACCAGCTGCACGTCAACGTGGCGATCGTAGAACACGCCCGCGTGGTGCAGGGCCTCGATAACCGACAGGTAGGCATCGGGCAGCTGCGTATACTTGCCCACGACGGCGATCTTCACCTTGTCGGCGTGCTGGTTGGCATGGTTCTGCTTGCGCAGGAATTCGTTCCACTCACTCATGTCGCGCTCACGCGGATCGAGACCCAGACGCTCGCAAATGCGCAGGTCAAAGTCCTGCTCGGCGAGTAGCTGCGGAACATCGTAGATGCTCGCGCAGTCCTCGTTGGTAAAGACACAGTCGGTGTCGACGTCGCAGAAGCTTGCGATCTTGCCGCGGATGGCATCGTCGATATGGTGATCGGAACGCAGAACGATAATATCGGGCTGGATACCAAAGCTGCGGAGCTCCTTGACGGAGTGTTGCGTCGGCTTGGTCTTGACCTCGTGGGCGGCGGCGATATAGGGAACGAGCGACACGTGGATGTAGCAGACGTTCTCGGGGCCGGCCTCCTTGCGGTACTGGCGAATGGCCTCGACAAACGGCTGCGACTCAATGTCGCCGATGGTGCCGCCCAACTCAGTGATGACCACATCGGAGCCGGTCTGTTCCTCAATACGACGGAACTTATCCTTAATGGCGTTCGTGACGTGCGGAATCACCTGCACGGTGCCGCCCAAAAAGTCACCGCGACGCTCGCGGGCGATCAGGCTCTTATAGATGGCACCAGTCGTAAAGTTGGAATCACGGGTCAGGTTCTCGTCAATAAAGCGCTCGTAGTGGCCCAGGTCCAGATCGGACTCGTAGCCGTCCTCGGTCACAAAGACCTCGCCATGCTGGAACGGGCTCATGGTGCCGGGGTCGACGTTCAGATACGGGTCGGCCTTTTGCATCGTTACCTTGTAGCCGCGCGACTTGAGCAGACGGCCCAGCGAGGCCGCGGTAATACCCTTGCCCAGAGACGAAACCACGCCGCCGGTCACGAACACATGCTTGGTCATATTGAGTTACCTGCGCTTCCCGTAGAAGTTGTCCATACACATCTTACGGGTCTTCATTGTAATACTCGCGGCGCGCGGCGCACGCAATTTTTCTTACGTGCAATCGCATTTCTCCATCTCGAAACAAAACGCCGCCCGGTTGCCCAGGCGGCGTCGTTTCCACTATGAATGCATGCTGTTATCGATCGGCGAGTTCGTCCTTGATTAAGTCCTGCACGAGCATACCGGCACGGACGCCCTCTAGATACCACTCGCCACGCTCCGTGAGACAAATACCATTTGCGAGCTGGCCGCCGTCGTCGCTGTAGCGCGAGACGACCTCAATGATGTCTTCGGATTCCAAGCGCTCAATTGCCGCGCGGGCGCGATACGGAGACACCCCCACACGCTCGGCAAGCGTCTTGCGCGAAAAGCCATAAAATCCGCCGTTGTCTTCGGATTGCTGTGCGATCTCCATCAGCACCTGCACCTCGACACGCTTCATATCGTTGACACTCGCACGACCCTTGCCAGCCATGGCAGCCTCCTCAAACCGAGCACGGGCATCACTTGCACCGTGCGCGACCGGCACACCCCATGGTGGCCGGCAACATCCATCATGCGGCATCCCCGCAAAAGGATGAAACAATTAGGGTTATTGTATACCGTCCAAATCGCTTATAGGCAGGTAAACGGGCTAATTTTAGGTTAAACGGTAGCTTTGTTGATAAAAGGGGCGCACCGAATGCATACCCGATGCGCCCCTTTCAGACCAATTTATCCAGGCTTAGCAGTGGAAGAAACCACGGCGCTCGAACTTGGGCTCGCAGCACACGTTGATGCCCAGTTTGCGCAACACCGTCTCGTCCGTCGGCGAGATGATCACGCTAAAGAAGGCATCGCAGCCGCGCAGCTGCTCCAGGCCCGAAAGGACGCGGGCCGCCGTCTCGCTCGTTGCCGAGGTGATCGAGAGCGCCATAAGCGTCTCGTCGGTGTGCAGGCGCGGGTTCTTGCTACCCAGGAAATGCGTCTTGAGCTTGCTGATAGGCTCGATCGCCTCATCGCTAATGACCTCGAGCTCAAGATCAACGCCCGAGACATGCTTAAGCGCGTTCATGATGAGCGAGCTCGCGGCGCCCAGGCGCGTGGAAGTCTTACCGGTCACCACGGAGCCGTCGGGCATGACCATGGCGCCTACGGGGCCACCCGTCAGCTGCTCCCTGGTAAGGGCGGCCGAGCGTGCCGGCGAGTAATTCTTGTCGATACCGGCCTTTTTCATAATGAGCTTGAGACGATCAACCTGCTCATCGCCCACGCCGGTGCGGCGCACGGCCTCCACCGCAGAAAAGTAGCGGCGGACGATCTCCATCTTGGAGGCATCGCGACAGGCATCGTCATCGGTGATGGCAAAGCCGACCATATTGACACCCATGTCGGTGGGGCTCTGGTAGGGGCTCTCCCCCAGAATCTTTTCCATCAGGGCACGGACCACCGGGAAAGCCTCGACGTCACGGTTGTAGTTGACCGTGGTCTTGTTGTAGGCCTCCAAGTGGAAGGAGTCGATGATATTGGCATCGTCGAGGTCGGCCGTGGCGGCCTCATAGGCGATGTTGACCGGATGCGTGAGGGGCAGATTCCAGACCGGGAACGTCTCGAACTTGGCATAGCCGGCAGCGGTGCCGTGTTTGTGCTCGTGATAGAGCTGAGACAGGCAGGTGGCGAGCTTGCCCGAGCCAGGGCCGGGCGCAGTCACGACGACGAGCGGACGGGTGGTCTCGACAAACTCGTTCTTGCCATAGCCGTCGTCAGACACGATCAGGTCGACGTCGTGCGGATAGCCCTCGATGGGATAGTGCAGCTTGGCGGGAATGCCGAGCGCGTTCAGGCGATTGCGGAACACATCGGCGGCGGGCTGGCCGGCGTACTGGGTGATAACCACGGCCGCGACAGCAAAACCGTTGCCGCGGAACAGGTCGACCAGGCGCAAAACATCCTCGTCATAGGTAATGCCCAGGTCGCCACGGGCCTTATTCTTCTCGATGTGGTTCGCGTTGATCGCGATGATGACCTCAACGTCATCGGCAATGCTCTTGAGCATGCGAAACTTGCTGTCCGGCTCAAAACCCGGCAGCACGCGACTCGCGTGATAGTCGTCAAACAGCTTGCCGCCAAACTCCAAATACAGCTTGCCGCCAAACTGCGAGATGCGCTCCTTAATATGAGCAGCCTGCAGCTCGATATACTTCGCATTGTCGAAACCCTGGCGCATGTATGGCTCCCGTCCCGTTTCCATTTAATGTTCTAGGCGATTATAACGGAGCCCGCCCTCCCCGATACCCAGACCATCAACAGGCACCAACCAAACACGCCCACCGCAACCACCGGGGACCCGGGATAGCTAATTTGAAGCAGGAACCAAGTCACTCCTCACCAACAATGGAAACGTCACAGGCAGAGCCAAAGTCAGCGAACGGGCACCAGAGCGGGCAAGCTGTTCCCCTGCACCAACAATAGCAGCGTCGCAGGTTGAGCATAAGTCAGACACTATGACCCAATCCAGGGGCACGGAAACGACAGGAGCCCCCGCTCGTGACCGCGGGCCGGGACTGCGACAATGTTGTTGAAGTGCCAGAGGCGCAGCCGCGCCGCAACGAGGTTGGGAGGCTCCCGTGCCTAGATATTCTACCGCCTTCGGAATGGACGTACACCTCAGGTCCACCACCGTCTGCGCGCTCGACGCGGAGACGGGCGAGGCCGTGACGAGGAGGTTCCGCGGCAACCCCTGGGGCGAGGTCGCGGAGTGGATGTCGGGCTTCCCCGGCCCGTCGCTCGCCGCCTACGAGAGCGGCTACCTCGGCTTCGCCCCGCAGAGGGAGCTCTCCGGGCTCGGCGTCGACTGCGTCGTCGCGGCCGTCTCCAAGGTCCCGAGGTCGGCGGCAGACCTCTCGTCCAAGAACGACCGCAACGACGCGGCCAGGATGGCCAAGGCGATACTGTCGCACGATATCTCCCCGGTATGGGTGCCGTCCCCCGAGATCGAGGGGCTCAGGGACCTCGCCGGGGCCCACGACGCGGCGACCGCGAGGCTCGCGGCGGCGAAGCAGCGGCTCCTGGCGTTCCTGGCCCGCCGTGGCTACGCCTACGGCGGCACGACGCCGGCCGGAAACCCCCGGAGGTACTGGAC
>DXLR01000018.1:0-1724 GCA_019414625.1 Collinsella sp. | reverse complement strand
TGTATAAGAGACAGGCTCCATGAGCATGGACTGGTAAGCGTCGTAGGCGCGGCGCTCCTCACTCAGGCTATCGTTGTGGTCCCACGGCTCGGGCAGCAACATGGACGCGGCACGCGTGAGCGGGCGACCGTTCATGACCAAGAATTCGAGCACGTTGTCCAGAATCGCGGAGTCGGAACCCTCGCGGTTGATGATGGGCATCACGCGCTCAAGATCGTGCTGCAGCACGGGGCTGTACAGGTTGGGTTCGCGGGCGCGAATCCAGTTGACGTTGCCCTTGAGGGTGTTGATCTCGCCGTTATGGATGATAAAGCGGTTGGGGTGCGCACGCTCCCAGCTGGGCGTGGTGTTGGTGGAGTAGCGCGAGTGGACGAG
Source organism: Collinsella sp. (assembly GCA_019414625.1). Lineage (GTDB taxonomy): Bacteria > Actinomycetota > Coriobacteriia > Coriobacteriales > Coriobacteriaceae > Collinsella. Next base: position 1,349 of record DXLR01000018.1, on the reverse strand, counting down.
CGCCACGGCCGTTTTGACGGCGGCGTCGTTGAGGTCGATGAAGAAGCGGCGCATCTGCGTGGCGACCAGCATGCCCTTGTACACGATGGTGCGCGAGCTCATGGAGCACACGTAGAAGATCTTGTCTCGCAGGGCAAACTCGGCATCGGCCTTCTTTTCGATGGTGCGGCGGCACACGTACAGGCGACGCTCAAAGGCATCGCCGGCGGGCGTGTCGTCCGGACGGCCCAGGAAGGCCTGCAGGATAGTGGGCATGCAGGCGCGGGCCGTCTCGCCCAGGTCGTGCGGGTCGACGGGCACCTCGCGCCAAAAGAGCAGCGGCACGCCGGCCTCGGCACAGCCCTCCTCAAACACGCGGCGGGCATCCTCTACGCCCTTGTCGTCCTGCGGGAAGAACAGCATGGCCACGCCATAGTCGCCCTCTGCCGGCAGAATCTGACCGCACTTTTGAGCCTCTTTACGGAAAAAGTGATGCGGAACCTGGAACAGGATGCCAGCGCCATCGCCGGTATTCTTCTCGAGTCCCGTGCCGCCGCGGTGCTCCAAGTTGACCAGAATGGACAGTGCGTCGTCCAGAATCTGGTGATGGCGCTCACCGTTGATATCGGCAAGCGCGCCGATGCCACATGCATCGTGGTCGAATTCGGGGCGATAAAGGCCCTGCTGCTGAGCGGAATCTGCCTGCATCGCGATCCTCCCCTAGATATTTAGACAGTCAGTTGAATAGGCATAGTAGGAGCATCGTCGGCCCGTTGTGTTTCCCACCCGTTTCGAAACAATCGCGTAACGCACGCCCTACGAGTGGACACCGCCGACCTCAGGGGCGACAACATAGGCCCCAAGTTCGGCCTGTTAGCTCACCACTTCAAACATCTCAATCTGTAACAGGAGGAGCCGATTTTGGCGCCTAGATGTTACAGATTGAGATTTTCTGCGGGGCGGTTTTGGTTTGTCTCGATCTGTAACACCTAGGCCCAATTTCCATCCCTAGTTGTTACAGATCAAGACATTTCGGCAGCCCCCTTTCACGATTCCATTCATATACAACAATTTTGTTAGACTTGGTTAACTTTTGAACCTAAAACGGGTATCCTTTGCGGCGTCAAGCAAACGGCACGCACACCGTGCCAGATCAAGGAGGCCCCTATGGCGCACCAAGCAGACCAGCAGACGATGCAACTCGTCCTTATCCGTCACGGAGAATCCGAGTGGAACAAACTCAACCTGTTCACCGGCTGGACCGACGTAGAACTCACCGACACGGGCCGCGAAGAAGCCGCAGCAGGCGGCCGCGCCCTCAAAGAAGCCGGTTTCGACTTTGACGTCTGCTACACTTCGCGCCTCAAGCG
>DXLR01000017.1:0-11154 GCA_019414625.1 Collinsella sp. | reverse complement strand
TGCGCCCGGGCGCAATCATCCGCGACCTAGACCTGCGTCGCCCCATCTACGAGAAAACAGCAGCCTACGGTCACTTCGGCCGAGAAGACGCCGACTTCACCTGGGAAAAAACCGACCGAGTCGAAGAACTCAAAGCAGCCTGCGGCCTGTAATTAAGAACCTCCAAGGTTTCAACGACATAAGCGCTTTAAAAAGAAGTACCGCCCCCAACCGGTACTTCTTTTTTATTTAATCGGTAGCGAAGATGAGTCGACATGGAGCACAGAATAGGTCTCCAGCTGATGGATTTTGCAGCATGAGCGCCTCTACCATGTATCCTAAGTTCCGAGGGCTTTGGTATTTGGTCGATCGCGAGTTCCGCACGAGCCGGAGGCCACTTAATGTGGCCTCCGTGCGAGCAGGACTGTCCGAGCAGGCGACCAAATACCAAAGCCCTCGGAACGGCGGGACAGAGTATGCCCCGCCCCTCGGGACGACAGGACAGAACAGGAGCGTATATGGCAGGCAAGCCGCAAACACTAGCTACGACCTCGGCATTCGAGATCTTGGGCCCCATCATGGTCGGCCCCAGCTCATCGCACACCGCCGGCGCCCTGCGGTGCGCCCAAGTCGCCGCCAGCCTGCTGGAAGGCCGCATCACCAAGGTCACCTTTGGCCTGTGGAACTCCTTCGCCCACACCTACCGCGGCCACGGCACCGACCGTGCGCTCGTCGCGGGCATCCTGGGCCTCGACACCGATGACGAGAACATCAAGCAGGCCTTCGACCTCGCGCGCGAGCAGGGCCTCGAATATCACTTTGGCATCAAGGGCGACGACGCCTCCATCCACCCCAACACCGTCGACATCGAAATGGTCGATGACACGGGCGCCACGGCACAGGTCCGCGGTGAGAGCCTGGGCGGCGGCAAGATGCGCATCAGCCGCATTAACGGCGTCGGCGTCGACATCTCGGGTATGTACTCAACTCTATTCGTGGCGCACAAGGACGTCCCCGGTGTACTCGCCGCGCTCACCAACCTGCTCGCCTACGCACACGTGAACATCGCCTTCTGCCGCACCTACCGCACCGAAGTGGGCGGCCAGGCTTACTCCGTCTTTGAGACCGACGGTGCGCCCGACGACACCGTCGTCCCCATGCTCCGCAAGCTCGACAATGTCGATTACGCGACCTTTATCGAGCTCCCCGGTTCTGCCTCGTCGCTCTCCCCCGGCGTCTCGGCAAAGGAGATCTTCGACGACGGCGAGCAGCTGCTCGATGCGTGCGAGGAACTGGGGCTCAGCATTGGCGCCGTTATGGCCGTGCGAGAGGCGCGCCTGACCGGTGAGGCGCACGCCGTCGCCGCCATGCGCCGCGTGCTCGACGTCATGCGCGAGGAGACCACAGCCCCCATCGCCAATCCGCAGCGATCGCTCGGTGGGCTTATCGGCGGCGAGGCCAAACTCGTCGATGCCACCGTCCGCAACGATTTGAGTGCAAACCTGATGGGCCCCGTTCAGACCGACGCCGTGGCCCGCGCCATGGCCGTGCTCGAGCGCTCCGCCACGATGGGTGTGATCGTCGCAGCTCCGACGGCAGGATCCGCGGGTGTCGTGCCCGGCTGCGTGCTGGCGCTCGCCGATCGCCTGCAGCTCGACGACGAGCAGGTCATGGACGCGCTCTACTGCGCCGCCGCCATCGGCCTCAACCTCACCACAAGCGCCTGCGTTGCCGGCGCCGAGGGCGGCTGCCAAGCCGAGGTCGGAAGCGCCGCCGCCATGGCAGCCGCCGCGCTGGTGCAGATGCTCGGCGGCACGCCCGAGCAGGCGCTCGACGCCAGTTCCATCGCGCTGAGTAACCTGCTGGGCCTCGTTTGTGACCCCGTCGGTGGCCTCGTGGAAGTGCCCTGCCAAAACCGCAACGCCATCGGCGTGGCAGCGGCCTTTAGCTCGGCACAACTCGCCCTCGCAGGCATTAAGAGCTTGGTGCCGTTTGACCAGATGGCACATGTCATGCTCTCGGTGGGTCACGCGTTGCCGGCCACGCTGCGCGAGACGGCAAAGGGCGGCATCGCGCAGGCTCCGGGCGCACTTTCGGCCTGTGCAAAATGCGGCGTGTGCGGATAACGGCAAAGAATGACTCATAGGTGGGACAAATGTCCCACCTCTTTTGAATGACACCGTTTCCGTACCACAAACAGTAGGGCAATCGCTATAATGCAAGCCCAGTAAAAACACGATGAACCGCAAGGCGAAAATCGAAGGATATGCATACGATGTCGCAAAACGATCGAACTCAACTGATTCCCGATCCGCAGCAGCCGAGCAGGCACGCCGGCGGCGTTCAGTCGCCGCGTCCTATCGCGCCGAGCCACGGTCAGCAGCGTGGTGCGGCAAACGCTTCCCAACGCCCGAACCAACAGCGACAGCAGCGTCAACAACGTCAGCAGCGCCAGGCAAACGGCAATGCGCCCAAGCAGCCCCCCACGCACGCTCGAGGCGATCGTGGCCCCGCGCGCAAACCCGCCGGCAACAATAAGTCGGGCAAAAAGACGACGCTCTTTGTCGTCCTGGGTCTTATCGTCATTGTCTATATCGTAGGCGTCGTAGCGTTTTCGCAGGTAGCCTACCCCAACACTACCATCGCCGGCGTCGACGTCTCGTTCTCCAACGCTTCGTCTGCCGCCACCAAGGTCAACTCGGCATGGAAGCACTATAAGCTCGCCGTGACAGGAGATGACTTTAGCTGGACCTATCAGCCCGAGTCCGATGAACCCATCATCGACGGTGAAGCTGCTGCAAAAGAAATCATCAACCACAACGAAGCCTTTATTTGGCCGGTCCGCCTTGTGGAATCCTTAAGCGGCAAGACCAAAACAACCGCTACCTCCAACGAAGTCGATCTTGATCAAGACGTCGACCTGTCCATGCTCTCCGACACCTTTGACCATAAGAAGTTTGATAAGGATCTGGGCGCCGCCATCGACGAGTTTAACGAGGGGCGATCGGGCACGTTCGAGGCCAATAGCTCCTATGACGAGCAAGCGGGCAAGTTTACCGTCGAGAAGGCGCGCTCCAACGAAAAACTCAACCGCGAGCATGTCATTAAGTATGCCGAGCTCGAGCTTGCCTCGCTGGCCGAGACCGTAGATCTTTCCAAGCTCGGCAACGATGCCTATGAGCCACTCAATGGAACGCTGACAGATGATCAGATTCAGGCCGCATGCGATGCCGCCAACAACTTCCTGGGCGTCAACGTGACCCTCAAGCTCAACGCCGAGGATGCCGGCAAGGTTGATGGCAGCTCCGTATTGCAGTGGATCAGCTTTGCCGATCCGGCCAACCCCACGCTCGATACGTCGCAGATCAGCAGCTGGGCAGCCGAGCTCGCCAACGGCTTTAATACCGTGGGCTCCACTCGCTGGTGGACGCGCGCCGATGGCAAGCAGTGCGCCGTCGAAGGCGGTGACTTTGGTTGGTCCATCGACAGCAGCTCGCTCGCCAAGCAAGTCGAGGACGCCATTAACAACAAGCAGACCGGCGAAATCGAGATCAAGTACTCCCAGAAGGCCGACACCTTTACCGCAAAGGGAGAGCCCGACTGGAAGGCATACATCGACGTCGACCTGTCCGAGCAGCACGCGCGCTACTATGACGAGAACGGTAATATCGTTTGGGAGGCCAACTTTATTTCCGGCAAACCGGGCGAAGACGCCACCCCCGAGGGCGTGTGGCAGATCAACAGCAACGACGGCGGCAGCACCCTGATCGGAGCCAAGGACCCCGAGACCGGTAAGCCCAAATACGAGAGCCCGGTGAGCTACTGGATGCCGTTCGAGGGCAATATGATCGGCTTCCACGATGCCCCCTGGCAAAACGACAAGAGCTTCGATAACGCCGAGTCGTACAGGTGGTGCGGCAGCCACGGTTGCATCAATCTGCGCCTGGCAGACGCCAAGGCACTGCACGATTGCATCAAAGTCGGTCTGTGCGTGGTTGTCCACTCGTAGTGCAACGCGCACATCCCTACAACATGGAGCTGCTGCGACCAATCTAACAGTTCCGAAAGAAACTATCCTATGCGCCCGCCCCAACCGGTGGGCGCATATACTTATCGAGGTACTTTCTATAAAGGAGACGCTATGCCGAATGTCCCCACGATCGCCCCAGGCCCGGATGATACCAAGCACACGCCCGAAGATGTCACCGAAACGATTCCTCTGATTACAAACGTACATGCCGATAAGCAGAACGGACGCGCGAACGATGCGACCGAGATTTCCGATGAAGAGGCCTACGCCAAGCTCAAAGCAAAACGTGCCGAACGTCGACGCAAAAAGCTGATTCGACGCGGTATTGCTGCCGGCGTCGTGGGTGCCATCGCGCTCATTGCCATTGTCGCAACCCTGGTTATCAATGCGCAGCCACAAGGCGCTAGCGGGCCTGTGACCGACATGGTGACCGAGGGCACGTTTAGCACAACGGTCGAGTCGAAAGGCCAGCTCAAACCCATTTCATCCTCAGTGGTCTCCCCTTCTGTCGACGGCACGGTCGATTCGATCAACGTGCAGGCAGGCCAATCCGTCAGCGAGGGCGACGTGCTTATGACCATTAAAAACGACGAGCTCGATCGCAACGTTCCCGAGGCGCAGCGTGCAGTTGCAGCCGCCCAGGAAGACCTCACCAACGCGCAGAAAGCCGCCGCTGTCGCGCAGGCCACCCCAACGACGGACGTCGATGGAGCTTCCGCAGCGGCTGGCGTCTCTGACGCATCAGCGGACACGAACGCCGTATCGGCCGCGCAACGCAGCCTCGCTTCGGCCCAGGCAAACCTAGACCAGGCGAACGCCAAGGCCGCCAGTCGCACGGTCACGGCCCCGAGCTCGGGTAGCATCGTGGAGCTTAACGCCAAGGTGGGCGCAACGGTAACAGGCGGCATGATCATGGGCGAAAGCGATACGAGCGGCGGCAAGCAGTGCATGCAGATCGCCGACCTATCCAAGATGAAGGTGACCGTGCAGGTGGGCGAAAAGGACATCGCCAAGATCGCCGTTGGGCAGAGCGCCAACGTCACGTATCCCGCGTTTCCCGATATCGTGAGCCAGGGAACCGTCACGGCTATCGCGTCAGTGGCAAACTCCGACGCCGCCAACGGCGGCGGCAGCGTGACCTTTAACGTCGACATCCTCATCGAGGCGCCCGACGCGCGCCTGAAGCCGGGCATGACGGCCGAGGTCTCGGTGGTGACCGAGCAGCTCGACGACGTGGTGATGGTGCCGACGATGGCGCTCATGACCGAAGACGGCGAACACTATTACGTCAACGTGGCGACTGATGACGAGGGCAAGCAAACCCGTCGCGTGAAGGTGACTGTCGTGACGCAAAACGACAACGAAGCCGTAGTCGGCAAGACACAGGTCAAGTGCGACGACCAGGGCAACGAGATCAACCCCAACGTGCCGGTTACCAAGCTGCGCGATGGCGACACCCTCGTCATGGACACCGGAGCGGACGCAACGGCTGACGGCGGCTACGGCGCGGATTCGGGCAGTATGTCTGCCGACGAGGGCATGTAATGCGTCCCGTTATCGACATCCGCAACGTGCACCGCATCTTTGAGAGCGAGGCGGGGTGCGCCCACATCCTGCACAACGTGAGCCTGGCGGTAAATCCCGGCGAATTCGTCGCCATCACTGGCCCATCGGGCTCGGGCAAATCAACGCTCATGAACATCCTGGGCTGCCTGGATAAGCCGACGGCGGGCGACTATTACCTGCAAGGGCTCAACGTGGCCGAGCTCGATGATGACGAGCTCACCGAAGTTCGCGCCCTGAGCATTGGCTTTGTCTTTCAGAGCTTCAACCTGCTGCCGCGCCTAACGGTCATCGAAAACGTGATGCTGCCGCTGGCCTACACCAATGTGCCCCGTAGCCAGCGCGAGATGCGCGCCGTCCACGCGCTGCAGGCCGTCACGCTACCGGTCGACCACTGGGACCACCGCATATCCGAGCTCTCGGGCGGCCAGATGCAGCGTGTCGCCATCGCGCGCGCCCTCGTTAATGACCCGCCCATCATTTTGGCTGACGAACCGACGGGAAACCTGGACTCCGCCACTGGAGCGCTTGTAATGGAGACCTTCCATATGCTCCAGAAGCGCGGCAAAACCATCGTTCTTATCACACACGACCCCGGAATCGCCGCCGAGGCCGACCGTGCCGTGACCATCCGCGACGGTCGCATTCACGACGGCGCGTATATTCCACATGCACCGCGGACCCTGCGCAGCGCCGTAGATAGCCTGCCCATACTTTCCGCCTCCGCCAACCCGCCGAAAGGAGTGGTGGCATGAGCGCCCGCGATCTCATCCAGGAAGCCCTTCACTCGCTCGAGGCCAACAAGGGGCGAAGCCTGCTCACCATCCTGGGCATTGTCATCGGCATCGCCTCGGTTATCGCCATGACTTCGCTCATCGGCGGCATCCAAAACAGCCTGGTCAACAGCCTGGGCCTCAACGCAGCTCGTATGGTGCAAATCTATTCGTCGCAAGAACTCACCGAGTCGGACATCGAGAAGCTTCAAAAACTGGTGCCGCAGATTGAGCAGATCGGCATTGTCGACAGCGCGTATACCGAGTACAAGACCGGCGATAAAAGCTATACCGTCATGGCACAGGGTGTCGATAGCGACATGCTCGACGCCGTGGGGGCCAGCAAGCTCGTTGCGGGGCGCACCTATTCCCAGGCCGAGTCCCAATCAGGCTCGCGCGTGGCGCTCATCAGCCGCAACGGCGCCGATCAGCTTTACGGCAACGAACAGGATGCGCTGAGGAAAACCATCAAGGTGTCCAACGGCGAGGTGCAGATTGTAGGCGTGATTGATGGCGGCAGCGACTCCATGGGCTCGCTCACGCTGTATATGCCACGCGAAACCATCTCAGGCCTGTTTAGCGACGAGAATCCTTCATTCCCCAGCGTGACGGCACTTGCCGCCGAGGGCACGGACATGGATGAGCTTTGTAAGACCATCGAGTCCAAGGTGCGCGCGATGAAGGGCATCGAGGAGGAAGATGAGTACGACAGTGTATCGGCGACATCCATGAAAAGCGCTATCGATGCACTCAACTCCTTTATGAGCGCGTTCTCGCTCATCATGGGTGCTGTCGCCAGCATCTCGCTGCTTGTCGGCGATATCGGCATTATGAATATGATGCTCACCAACGTATCTGAACGCATCCGCGAGATCGGCATCCGCCGTGCTCTGGGCGCCAGTCGTCGCGATATCACCGCGCAGTTTTTGGCCGAGTCTTCGGCGCTGTGCGTCACCGGCGGACTGTTGGGTGTCCTGATTGGCTATCTGCTGGCCTGGGCTCTTGCGATGTTTGCCTCCGGATCCGGGATTCTTGGCGAGCTCGGTGCCAGCGGGCAAATCACACCGAGCTTTTCAATCGCCACGGTATTGCTGGCCTTCGCCGTCTCCGTCGGCATCGGCGTAATCTTTGGCTTCTACCCCGCTCGACGCGCGGCAAAGCTCGACCCGGTGGAGTGCCTACGCTACCAGTAAGCCACCACCAACAAGTTGCGATGAATTGGGGACTGAATATGCTATCTAGCAGCAAAAACAGACACTATTTCACCGCAACTTATTGAAGGGCTGCTTGCGCCAGTTCCGGGCGTCGTCCTCGAGCTATTGGCGGATGACGGTCTTGTACGGTTCGAGCTTGCTCGGGGCGCTTCTCCTCGCTGGCGGGAGGGCGCGCTAGGCGCGGCGAGCGCCTAGCGCGCCCTCCCGTAAGAGTGCGTCTTCCACTTCCCGAAGCGAAAGGGTCCCGCCTCCCTCGGCGGGACGGGCGACCACGATACAGCGCGCTCCCACGTCGCGCGCGGAGGCGATCTTCTCGGCCGTGCCGCCTACGGTTCCCGAGTCCTTGGTCACAAGCCACTGGGCGCCCACCTGCCGAAGCATCGCCTCGTTGAGCTCGCGGGTGAAGGGCCCCTGCATGCCGATGACGTGCGACGGCGAAAACCCCGCGTCGATGCACTTCGTTATAGCACCGGGCAGCGGGAGCACACGCACGAAGAAGCGCTCCGCGAAATCGGCGACGCGCGTGTAGGGAGCAAGCTCCTTGCTCCCCGTCGTGAGAAGCGCGCGACCCGGGTTCTCGGAGAGAAAGCGCGCCGCGCAGGCGATCGACGCGACCGGCACGACGCCTTTGGGCAGCGCCTCGGCCGGGCGCGCAAGGCGCAGGCATCGTGCACCAACGGCGAGCGAAGCGGCCCGGATGTTGCCGCTTGCGAGCGTAGCGAAGGGGTGCGTGGCATCGACGACGATGCGTGCGCCGGAAAGCTCGCGCTCCATGTCGGCCTCGTCGAGCCTGCCCGCATGTACCTCGATGCCCGGAAGCTCGCCCAAAAGCTCGCCTCCGTACTCGGTTGCCGCGTAAGCACGGGCGGGGATACCCGCACCGCTCGCCCATTCGCACAGAAGGCGGCCCTCGGTGGTGCCGGCGAAGATGCGCAGCGCCGGCGCGGATGCGGGCGCCGTCACTTCGGGCCGCCTGGGCGCGTGATCTGGTAGAGCAGCGCATTCATAATGGCGGCCGCCACGGTCGAGCCGCCCTTGCGACCCCTCGCGACGATGGCCGGCACGCGTCGCGCGAGTAGCTCCTCTTTCGCCTCGACCACGTTCACAAACCCGACCGGCACCCCAATGACGAGCGCGGGCGCGATCTTCCCCGCGTCCATGAGCTCGGCGAGGCGCAGAAGTGCTGTGGGAGCGTTACCGACGGCCACGATGAGCGGGCCCTCGATGCCGCAAGCTTTGTCCATGCTCGCAACGGCGCGAGTCGTGCCAGCGGCGCGCGCAGCCGCGGCGACATCATGGTCGGCCATGTAGCACACGGCCTTGCAGCCGAGCTTCGCGAGCGCGGGCTTGCTTATGCCTGCGAGCGCCATGTTCGTGTCGGTGAGCACCGTGGCCCCTGCGCGCAGTGCGTCGAGCGCACAGTGCGCGGCGTCATGGGCGAACACGAGGGAATCGGCGTACGAGAAGTCGGCAGTGGTGTGGATGACGCGCTTCACGACGGGCTCTTCGAGCGGCGGGAACGTGCGTCCACCGAGCTCTTCGGTGATGATCTCGAAGCTGCGCCGCTCGATGTCCCCGGGCGCCATCTCCTTGGAATCCATCTAGTACTCCACCCCTTCCCTTGCACATATCCCCTGAGCGTAGGGGTGTTTCTCGCACCGCATCTCGGTTATGTAGTCGGCCTTCTCCACGATCTTACGGGAAGGCGCGCGCCCGGTGAGCGCTACTTCGACGCCGCGCGCGGACATATCGAGCGCGCGGTCCACGAGCGCCTCGTCGACAAGACCCTTCGAAAGCGCGTCGAGCGCCTCGTCGAGCACGAGCAGCCCCTCCTGAGCGCCCTCGAACTCGGCGAGCGCGGAAGCGAGGTTCCCATCGTGCAGCTCGCACGTCGCGGCAAGTTCTTCCGACGTCATTGACCAGGTAAACTTGTCCGACACCTTCCCCGCGAACACGGGCACGCCGAAATGCTCGGCGAGCAGGCGCGCCTCCCCGCTTTCGCCATCTTTCATGAACTGCACGACGACGACGCGGCGGCCTGCGGCGAGCATGCGAAGGGCGAGGCCCATCGCCGCCGTGGTCTTGCCTTTGCCGTCGCCATGATACACGTGGATCATACGCCCTCCTCGATAATGCGGTAGACATACTCCATGTCGAGCGCCCCGCGCACGACGTCGGCCAGGCGGTCGAACTCGCGCGCACGGTGATCGGCCGCGGACGCCGCGCCCGCAGCACCCACGACGCTCTCGGGCAGGCCGCGCATGCGCGCGAGCGAGCGCGCGAGGGCGAGCGCCACCCCCGGGTCGTCGAACAGGCCGTGGAGATAGGTTCCGAACACGTTTCCGCAGGCCGCGCCTTCTGGTTTGCCGTCAATCGTGCCCGCAGGGGCGCAGGAGACGGTCGTTTCGCCGTCGTGAATCTCGTACCCGCGCGCCGTCATGCCGTTCCACACCGAGAACGCGCCTTGGGCGCCCGTGATGCGCAGCTCCGACTGGGCGAGGCGCTTTTCCTCCCTGAACACCGTACTTGCAGGGATGAGCCCGAGCCCGCGCGCGGTGCCAGCGCCTTCCCTGCCGAGCGGGTCTGAAAGCTCGTCTCCCAAAAGCTGGTAGCCTCCGCATATGCCGAGCACCGGCGTGCCCGCGCCCGATAGCGCGCGTACACAGGCTCCGATGCCGCTAGCCGCAAGCCAGCGCGCGTCGTCGAGCGTGGTCTTCGAGCCGGGGAGCACCACCAGGTCGGGTCGGCCCAGATCGGTCGTCGAGGAAACGTAGCGCACGCCCACGCCGGGCACGCGCGAAAGCGGGTCGAAGTCGGTGAAGTTCGATAGATGCGGAAGGCGCACGACGGCGACGTCGATGACGCCGCGCGCCTCGCGGGCAGATAGACGCGGCGCGAGCGAGTCCTCGTCGTCCAGGTCGAGCGTAAGATACGGCACGACCCCCACGACGGGAACCCCGCACATCTTCTCGAGCGGGGCCAAACCCGGGCGCAGGATTTCCACATCGCCGCGGAACTTGTTCACCACAAGCCCCCGCAAAAGCGCGCGATCCTCGGGCGCAAAGAGCGCGACCGTGCCGTAGAGCTGGGCAAACACCCCGCCTGGGTCGATGTCGCCCGCGAGCAGCACGGGGGAGGACACGGCGCGCGCGAGCCCCATGTTGACGATGTCGTTTTCGGCAAGGTTGATTTCGGCGGGGCTGCCGGCACCCTCGATGACGATGACGTCGTTTTCCTCCGCGAGCGAATCGAACGCCTCCAAAATCTGCGGCATGAGCGCCTTCTTTCGCGCGAAGTAATCCCTCGCAGCGAAGGCTCCCTGCGCCTTGCCGGCCACGATGAGCTGGCTTCGGTGGTCGCTTTCGGGCTTGAGCAGGATGGGGTTCATGCGCACGTCGGGCGCGATGCCGCACGCCTCGGCCTGCATGATCTGGGCACGCCCCATCTCGAGCCCGTCAGCCGTGACACCGCTGTTGAGCGCCATGTTCTGGCTCTTAAAGGGAGCCACGCGCAGGCCGTCCTGCGAAAGCACACGGCACAGCCCCGCCGCAAGCAGGCTCTTCCCCGCGTTCGACATGGTGCCCTGGATCATGAT
>DXLR01000016.1:0-81816 GCA_019414625.1 Collinsella sp. | reverse complement strand
GTCTATATCTGCATCTGGGTGCTGGCGCTCTGCGTGTGGATCGTCGCGGTGGCACTCGGGGGCGTGGGCGTAGTTGAGCTCCTGCTTGCCGTAAGCGGCGTCATCATCGGCCACTTCCCGTACGCCCTCGCCTCGGCGGGCGTGGGGCTCGGCCTCGTCGGCGTGGCGCTCTTCGTTGGTGCTGGCGCTTGGGCAGCCTCAAAACAAATTGCGCGCCTCTCGGCGCTCTGGGCGAGGAAGGCCGCCTCGCCCTTCTGGAAGGGTAAGGGCGAGAAGGGCGGCGCTGCCGCGCATCTCGCGGCGTAGAAAGGAGTGAGTACCATGACCAGTGCGAAGAAGATCTACCTCGCCGTGGCGGGCGGGCTCGTTGCCGCGGGTGTTGTCCTCGCGGGTATTGGCTTTATCGCTTCGGGTTTCGACCCGGCCGTGTTCACAACCCAAATAGACACACGCGACAGCACCATCGTGCTCGGCGGCGTCGAGGTGGACGACCCGATGGGCCTCCCCCTCATCGAGCAGCTCGCCAATCTGGGCGAGATCGACACCTCCGGCGTCGCGGATCCCGCCGCGCCCTAGGCGCAGCGAGCCCGGGCGTTCTGCCCGCCAAGCTGCGTAAGCCGGCGAAACCCGAACCTCAACCTCTACGCAACTGGCCCCAAGCCTGCGCCGATTCGCTCTCAGCGCCGCGCGGGGGCCCGTGACGCATGCCCAAAAAGGTACGAGGAGAAAGGAACGCGATGACGACAACCACGCCCTTCCGCCTTCACGGGGCCACGCAGGACCGGAAGCGACTGGGCCGTGCGGTGGGGCTGTGCTTGGATTGGCTACACTGATATGGACAGTTCCGTGAGGGGCGCGAGAGGCGGGACTCTGGGGAGATCTTCGAGGAGGAGTGTCTCGACTGGAAGCGCGGGTTCAGTGGAGCAGGAACCTAATCTCTGTCTCTCTTGCTTTTTTGATTTGTTGAGAAGCCGGCATTTGGGGGCATTTTGGATAGCGAACAGTTCAAACAAGAAGCTGAGAAAATAGAACAAAGACTGAGTGCCTTGAGAGTCGCCGAGCGCAATGCAGTGATTCCCTTCATGAACGTCGACTTTACCCAATGGGATCTATATCTGGCATCCTCCTCTGAGTATGCGATGAGACTGATAGACGGATTCATCTCCATGCTCGAGTCGAGGAATCTTGTTTGCGTCGCCCAGCTTCTCCGCGCACAGGTTGGAGTCTGCCTGCGGACATTCGCATTATTCGCCGCCGAAGACCAGGATGACTTTCTCAAGCAGGTGTTTCAAGGTGTGCCTGTGAACAAGCTGAAAGATTTCTCGGGTGAGAAGATGTCCGATGGAAGACTTCAAGACTTACTCGAGAAGTTCGATCCAAAGGTAAAAGATGTATACAAGGTGACGTCTGGATTCGTCCACTTCTCCATTGATATTCTGCCGAGCATGGGTGTGCCTGGGGAGGGCTATGAGGTCGAGTTTAATTTTGGAGCCGAGCCCAACGAGAGAAACAATGCGCCTCTCGTGGAATGCGGCAAGGCGTTCTGCCACTATGTCGACCTGCATCTCCAGATGCTCCATAAGGTGATTGCTTCGGATGAATGGTATGCCGATCGATTCCGTATCGATTCCGATGGTCCTGCAGACGAGGCCTCGAAAAGCGAGAAGGTGTAGGTCGAACGCATTGACGCTGCCTTGACAGCATCCCGATATGATAACGAATGGGAGGTTCCCTGCGAAATGTGCGCCTCTGTATATTCTCGCTAGGACGCCCTCGACCGATAAGGCATCGTTGAGTTCAATTTGAGTTCAGCTCGGGTGCCTGAAAATCGCCCAACTCTGATAAAAGGGGAGACGACGGTACACCACGTAGACGAGAGGCTATGGAAGTGCACGATTTGATTATATTGGCGCGCTAAACCGCCCCGCTGCCCAACTTGAACTCCGCTCACGCGTGTATGGGGCTGCGAGAGGTAACGGCCTGCGGCCTCCTTTGTGTGCTCGATGATATCTTCGAGCATGCCGGGCATGGCGGAGACATTCGCTGCAATCCAGCCGTGTTCAAGCGCCGTTTCGGATAGGAGCGAGAGGGGGCTGTCTTGCCCGTTTCCCTTGCACCCGTAAAGATGGTTGACAGTTTGGGGTCTCCCGGGTCTTTAGCTTTTACCGCGCTAGATGCCTCATGGAAACTGTTGGACTTTAATCAGACAGACCCAGCATGTCGTTTTCCTCCATGAGGACATCGGCTAAAACCGCAACACCTATGCTTGTTTAAGCAAACCTCCTGATAGTCGTGGAGCTGCTGTAGCCCGACATGCAGGACATCGCTCGGCTTAAACACCGGATGCCGCATCCGCGAAACGAGTTGCGGTGCACCCTGTTCCAAAAGGCTGCCAAGTACCATGGCGTGAGCGTTGGGGTAGCCATCATTCAGCGTGGATACATCCGGATGCGCATAGATCCAGACGATTCCAACGTTCTCGTATTTCCCGTGCAGGTAATCGAAGAGGGCAGGCGACACCATACAGTTGCCGCCGACGGTCACGACTCTGTCGGGGTTTTCTGCCGCAAGCTTCCTCTGCGCATCCTGAATCCCCGCCAGGACTTCGTCCTCGGCATAGATGCGAACTCTCTCCCATTTCTCATGTCCAAGTTTTGGGACGCGTTTCACAATGTCGAGTGGGATTCCTGGACAGTCGGATCACGTGGTGGCCCCCTTTGAGAGGGTCACGAGCATCACGGTCCCGTTCTCGGAACTTTCTTCGACCTCTACCGTGCCACCGTGAAGCGCTGCAATCTCCCAAACGAGCGCTAGTCCGAGCCCTGCGCCGCCATATGCTCTGCTGCGGGATTTGTCTAGACGAAAGAACGGCTGGAAGATGCTCTCTCGGTACTGCTTGGGTATTCCCGGGCCCTCATCTTTGACTCGCAGGATCACGTGGCTGTCGTTGTCGCAGATGGAGACGTTGACAGTCGAGCCGGAGCGGCTGTAACGGATGGCGTTTTCGACCAGATTAAACACCAGCCGGTAGAGGAGCGTATCACTTCCGATTACTAAAGCGTCTCCAGCACAATTGAGGGCTATGCCCTTATTTTCGGCAAGTGGCGCAAGGTCGGTGAGGACCTCTTCGGACAGGGGGCCGAGTTCAACATCGTCCTCGCAAGGAACGCTGCGGAGCTCACTCATCTCGAGCAATACCTTGGTCATTCGAGACATGCGCTCGGTTTGTTCTTGTAGCAGGCCGAGCAGCTCGGCTGTTTCGGGTTGCAGACCGGAGTGCTCGGAGATGAATAGTTCAATCTGTGCTTGCATAAGGGCGAGCGGGGTGCGCAGCTCGTGTGCGGCGTTGCCGGTAAACTGACGCTGTGCAGAGAACCCTTCGCCAAGACGGGAGATCATGTCGTTGAAAGAGGCGCTGCATCGCTGCAGCTCGGTGGGCACATCTTCACTGAGTCTGATTTCGCTTAGGTTGTCAGGCTGCACACGCTCAACCTGGGCTGCAAAAGCCCGTAGCGGTTTGAGCGCACGACCGCTCACAAAGTATGCCAGCGCGCCGCCAAGGAGTGTGACTCCAGCCGTGATGTACCAGGCTGTCGTGCCAAAAGACTCCTGTGCGTCGCTTACGACGATTGTGACCTTGTCATCGAGGGCCGTTTTCGTTGGGTCGAACACCTGGGGCGAATCCGCGCCGGCAGCGTTAAAGGCCGAGATGTCACTGCCGATAGCATCCATGTAGCGCATGCCCGTATAGCCGACCAGGCAGTTTGTCAGCACGCATGCTGCACACGTGAGCAGTGCCGTCATAATCGTTATGCGCCATTGCAGCGAAAGCCTTTTCATTCGCTATCCTCCATAACGTAGCCCTCTCCAATCCGATTGCGAATCGGGTCGTACCCCAAAGCGATGCGTAGCTTTTTGCGGAGTGACGAGATGTGAACGCGGATTACGTTGCTAAAGCTGTTCACGCTGCTATCCCAAACGTGCTCGATAAGCTCCTCTTGACTTACCGGACGCCCCTGATTAAGCATCAGGTATTCCAAGATTCCCGTTTCCTTGCGCGTAAGAGATAAAGCCTCGCTGTCCACGGAGGCGATGCGCGCCTTGGCGTCAAAGCGGAGCTTTCCGCAGGTTAAAACTATGTCGCTTTGTGTAAAGCGTCTGAGGGTAAGGCTGCGGATTCTTGCCGCAAGCTCGTCCAGATGAAACGGCTTGGTGAGGTAATCGTTGGCGCCGGCATCGAGTCCGGCGACTTTATCGGATACTTCGCCACGCGCGGACAGAATCAGTACCTTGGTCTCGCAGTCGGTTTTCCTAAGTTCCCTGAGCACGGTCATGCCGTCGATACGGGGAAGGTTGAGGTCGAGTACTACGAGGTCGAAGGCCTCAATGTCCAGTAGGTCGAGCGCCTCCTGTCCGTCGTGACAGTAGTCGACGCTGTACGCCAAGTTTCGCAAGCTGCGTGCGATTGCATCGCACAGTGCTCGCTCGTCTTCGACGATCAAAATACGCATAACAGTCTCCTTGCACATTCCAAATCGCGCTTAACACGGATTTTATAGTCGATATGGTCCAATGGTCGCGTAACGAAAGGAGTGGTCAGGTTGTTCAAAGCGGTAAAACCCATGGTACAGGTCGCTTTGTTGATCGTCGGAATTACCATGGTGTGCTTTGGTGTTATGCGTGGCGAAGCGGATGCCGTGCTGGCCAAAGCGATTAGGCTGTGCTTGGAGTGTATCGGAATTGGATAAAAGAGAAAACACTGCGTCGCATGTTTTGGCCCGATTTCGCGGATTCATTCAGGCGGCGGCAACACTTATTACCAACATTCACCTGCCAAACTTTGCCAAAGGCGGCATCTATCAGGGCGCGGGAAAAACAGTCTGCGTACCTGGACTTAATTGCTATTCGTGCCCCGCGGCATCGGGTGCGTGCCCCATCGGGTCGTTCCAGTCGGTGGTAGGTTCATCCAAGTTCAACTTTTCCTACTATGTAACCGGTACGCTCATTTTGCTCGGCGTGCTGCTGGGACGCTTTGTATGCGGCTTTCTGTGCCCGTTTGGCTGGCTGCAGGAGCTGCTTCATAAGATTCCCGGCAAAAAGCTTTCGACAAAAAAGCTCAAGGCGCTTACGTATATCAAATACGTTGTGCTGCTATTTGCCGTGGTATTGCTGCCTGTGCTGTTGGTCAACGATTTGGGGATGGGCGATCCGTTCTTTTGCAAGTACATCTGTCCACAGGGTGTGCTCGAGGGCGCCATTCCTCTGGCCATTGCCAATGCCGGCATTCGATCTGCGTTGGGACAGCTCTTTACTTGGAAACTTGCCGTTCTCATTGCCGTGGTAGTGCTGAGCGTTTTGTTCTACCGCCCCTTCTGCAAATGGATTTGTCCACTCGGCGCATTCTATGCGCTCATGAATAGGGTGTCCCTACTGGGGATTCGGGTTGACGCATGTAAATGTGTCTCGTGCGGCAAGTGCTCAAAGGTTTGTCAGATGGACGTTGATGTGGTCCGCGCGCCCAATCATGTCGAATGCATCCGGTGCGGAAAGTGCATCAGGGCCTGTCCCGTCGATGCCATTAGCTATCGCTATGGCCTGGATGTGTCGGCGGAAAAGATTCCCTTGACCGCCGATAAAAAGTAAACAAGCTTCGACAAAACGGAGGAATGACCATGAAGCTTTCTAAAATTGCGGCCCTGTTTATGGTGCCGGTATTGGCCTTGTGCCTTGTGGCATGTTCGGCGCCCGGTGGCAATGCGAGCGAATCTGCGAGCTCCGATCCTAAGATCGCAGAACTCACTGCGCAGAAGCCGACCAATGCCGACGAGACCGCCGAGCTGTATGCGAAGCTCATGCAGAAGGAGAACGAGATCTTTTCGAGTGATAACGCGCTGTGGGAAAAGGTATTCAATGCGGCAAATAAAGACTCGGCAATGATTGAGGACGGTAGCAATTACGGCGATTTCCTGCTCAAGACCATCGACGGTGCCAAGGATGAGTTCACGGCGGATGAGCTTAAGACGCTCAAGGCCGGTGCACAGCAGATCAAGGAGATCGAGGACAAGCTCGAGAGCCTGGAGAAGGAGTTCCCCGGCTGTGGAAGCACGCCGAGTGCAGGCGAGAGCGTCGACGCTTCGACCGCTGGCATGACGGCTGGTGCCAATGCTTCGAGCGAGGCGACGAAGTTCCCCAGCTTTACGGGCAAGGACCTGGATGGCAACGACGTGAACAGCGACGAGCTGTTCTCTAAGAACAAGGTCACCGTCATGAACTTCTGGTTCACTACTTGCAAGCCGTGCGTGGGCGAGCTGGGCGATCTTGAGAAACTGAATCAGGAGCTTGCCAAGAAGGGCGGCCAGGTCGTGGGCGTCAATTCCTTTACGCTCGATGGCAACAAGGGCGAGATTGCAGATGCCAAGGACGTGCTGAGCAAGAAGGGCGTGACGTATAAGAACATCTGGTTCAAGTCGGATAGCGAGGCCGGTAAGTTTACGTCAAATTTGTTCTCGTTCCCGACAACATATGTCATCGATCAGAATGGCAACATCGTAGGGGATCCAATCGTGGGAGCCATCAGCTCCGCCGAGCAGCGCGCAGCGCTCGACAAGCTTATCGACCAGGCGATTGCGAATAGCGAGCAGTAGAAAACGCGTAAAGCATAGCGAGGATCGTGCGCCGCTGTGCGAAGTAGTCCGCTACCTTTCAAGATAAGCTCCACCATATAGAGGTCCCGCTCGGGACCTCTTCTTTTGGGCGCCGTCCCGTTCGTTTTTTGGCGCGGTTCGTTACATTCCTCACTGGCTCCGGCAAAAAATGGGGATAGAGTAGGACAAACGCGTCGAATACGAACGGCGGGGGAGAGCGGGCGAGTGCGCCCGCGTGGGAGAGGTTGCCGTCCATGTTGGAGCTCAAAGGTATTTGCAAAAGGTACGTTACGCAGTCGTTTACGCAGGTGGCGCTCGACAGCGTGAGCCTGTCTTTTCGCGATAACGAGTTCGTGGCCATTCTGGGTCCCTCGGGCTCGGGTAAAACCACGATGCTCAACGTTATCGGTGGGCTCGATCATTTCGATTTCGGCGACCTGCTGATCGACGGTATTTCGACCAAGGATTTTCACGATCGCGATTGGGATGCCTATCGCAATAACCGCATCGGCTTTGTGTTCCAGAGCTATAACCTCATTCCGCATCAGACCATTTTGGAAAACGTGGAGCTGGCGCTTACACTCACGGGCGTGGGGCATGCCGAGTGCCGCCAGCGTGCGCGCGAGGCGTTGGAGAAAGTCGGCCTGGGCGAGCACGTTAACAAGCGCCCGAGTCAGCTTTCGGGCGGGCAGATGCAGCGCGTGGCCATCGCCCGCGCCCTGATTAATGATCCCGAGATTGTGCTGGCAGACGAGCCGACCGGCGCCCTGGACTCAACGACATCCGTGCAGGTCATGGATCTGCTCAAGGACGTGGCGCGCGACCGTCTGGTGATTATGGTCACGCACAATCCCGAGCTGGCGTACCAGTACGCTACGCGCATCGTCAATCTGGCGGACGGCAAGATTACCGACGATTCCGACCCTTTTGATATTGCCAAGGCCACGCGCCGTGAGGCCAAGCCTACGCGCAAAACCTCGATGAGCTTTGTGACGGCGCTGGGGCTTTCTGCCCGAAACCTTATGACCAAAAAGGGCCGTACGGCCATGACGGCCTTTGCAGGTTCGATTGGAATTATCGGTATTGCGGCAATCCTGGCGCTCTCCAATGGCGTGAACAATTACATCAAAAAGGTCGAGGAGGATACGCTCTCGAGTTACCCGCTTACGATCTCCAAGCAGGACTACGACCTGTCTTCCATGATGGGCGGGCAGGGGGCTGCGGATGATGACTCGCCTGAAAACGTGGATTCGTCCGACGACGGCGCCGGCGGCAAGGCTCAGGGAACCGATAAGATTCCCGTGGTCACGGCCGTAAAGGATATGTTCGCAAGTGTTAAATCTAACGATATGACGAGCTTTAAGGCATGGCTCGATGCCGGTGGCGACGGCATCGATAAAGAGGTCAACGCCATTCAGTACGGCTACGGTATATCGCCGGTTGTCTATCGTGCCGGCAAGGGCGATGAGAAGCCTGTCCGGCTGGTGCCCAACGCCATGACCGAGGCCATGAGCGGAGGCGCGAGCTCGGCGGCGACGGTGAGCATGGAATCCATGGGAACCTCGGTCTTTAACGAGATGATTGACGACCAGAGTCTGCTCGACAGCCAGTACGATGTTGTCGCCGGTCATTGGCCCACGTCTGCCAACGAAGCCGTAATGGTGCTTTCGAGCCGCGGCACGGTGGGCGATTACACGCTCTACAGCATCGGTGCGCTGGATATCGATGAGCTCAACGATCTGGTAAACAGCGCTATGACGGCTGACGGTGGGGTCGAAACGCCCGAGACCGGTGCCGACTTTACCTACGACGATGCGCTGTCTACCACGTTTAAGGTGTTGTCGCCGGCCGATGCCTATCGCAAAAACGAAGAGACTGGCATGTGGACTGACATGTCTGGCGACGCCGACTTTATGGCAGCCAAGGTTGCCGACGGTATCGACGTGCACGTTGTGGGCGTGGTGCGACCTAACGAGACAGCCAATGCGAGCGCGTTGTCCCCGGGCATTGCCTATACGCATGCGCTGACTCGCCAGCTTATGGAGCGCGCCGCCGATTCGCAGATTGTGCAAGAACAGCTTGCCCATCCCGAGACGGATGTCTTTACGGGCAAGTCTTTCGATGAACTGCAGGGCGAGGCCAAACAAGGAGTTGATCTAGGCAGCATGTTCAGTGTGGACGAGGCAGCGCTGAAGAGCGCGTTCTCGTTCGATGCATCTGCGCTCTCGGGTGTTGCCGGCGGTATGGACCTTTCTGGTATCGACTTATCCGGGCTGGACATTGACCTTTCGGGCGTTGGGAAGGACATCGATTTCAGCGACATTATGGCCAAAGCGCCGGCACCAGATTTCTCGGGCATCTTTGACGGCCTGGAACTCACACCCGAGCAAATGCAGCAGGTGGGAACGCTTGCCAACCAGCTGTTTGAGGGATTTTTGCAGTCGGAGCAGTTTAAGGCGTTGTCGCCCGAGGATCTTAAGGACGCGTCGAAGCTCGCCGCCGCGTTCTCGACGTATCTTGAGAATGATGCTGCGGCCCAGCAAATCCTAGTCCAGCTCAAAGCGCTCGGCGGCGATGCCCTGGCCGAGCGCCTGCAGCAGGCGATGACCGACTATGTGCAAAAGCAGCTGGCTCCGTATCTGCAGCAGGCTATGGACCAGGTGATGAAGGCAATCAGCGAGCAGATAGCGTCGACGGTATCGTCCCAGCTCAAGGCGGGCGCAGCGGGGCTTATGGACCAGATGGCGACGCAGATGTCGTCGAGTTTTGCCAACCTGGCGAGCGCTATGCGTGTGGATGCGAGCGCCTTTGCTCGTGCCATCCATTTCAACATGGACGCCGAGGATCTGAGTTCGCTCATGATGAGTTACGCCAAGGCGTCGAAGCTCACCTACGACAACAATCTGACCACGTTGGGCTACGCGGATGAAGCGGACCCCATCTCGGTCAAGATTTTCCCGCGTGACTTTGAGGCCAAGGAGCGCGTACTCGACCATATCGATGCGTACAACAAGCAGGTCAAAGCCTCTGGCCACGATGAACAGGCAATCTCATACACCGACTACATGGGCATCATCATGGGTTCGGTGACCGACATCGTGAACACCATCAGCTTGGTGCTCATCGCATTCGTGAGTATCAGCCTGGTGGTGAGCTCCATCATGATCGGCATCATCACCTACATCAGCGTGCTGGAACGCAAAAAGGAGATTGGCATCCTGCGTGCGATCGGCGCGTCGAAGCGTAATGTGGCCAACGTATTCAATGCCGAGACCTTTATCGAGGGCCTCATTGCCGGCGTCTTTGCTGTTGTCGTCGTGGTGGCCGTGAGCTTTCCGGTTAATGCCTGGGCGCTTGCTGCCAAACAGGTCCCCAATCTGATGAGCCTGCCCGTGCAGGATGCGCTGGTGCTCATTGCAATTTCGGTGCTGCTGACGGTTGTTGCCGGCCTGCTGCCGGCCCGTAGCGCATCCAAGAAGGACCCCGTCGAAGCCCTGCGCTCCGAATAATGTGACAAAGGGACAGTCCCTTTGTCACATTGAGACCCTTGCGAAAACGGGGTCTAATTACCGTTCGGCAGGTTAAGAACTCCCTCTCCCCGCTTAATGCTTGACGAAGAGTCCTCTGGTTTATATACCTATCGGTAGGCATATAGGATGTATTGCCGATAGAAATGGAGCAACCATGACTCTCACCACACCAGCCAAAAAAGATTGTCTCCGTGAAAGCGGCGCATTTGCTTGGGTCGTCGTTATTGCGCTCGGCTTAATGTCCGCCGGAACAACTGGCACATATAGCATTATTGCCGGCTCATTCGTTGCTCCAGTATGTGAAGATCTGGGCTTTGACTACACTTCTTTTTCTTTCTATTTCACCGCGATTCTTCTTGGCCTTGCGCTTGGGCTTCCGCTTTTGAGTCGCTTCATTCCAAAAGTAATCGGCAAACCATGGCATATTTGCATTGAACTCGTCCTTATTGCCGCCGGCGCCGCAATGGCGTTCTACACCGAGGTCTGGATGTTCACCGTCTCCGCCGCAGTGATCGGCATCTGCTTTTCGTTTACAACGGGCGTCTGCATGTCCGATGTCATTGACCAATGGTTCAGCAAATCGTCCGGTCTCGCCATCGGCCTCGCTTGGGGCGTTAATTCTCTCTGCACGCTGTTATTGAGTCCTGTCATTACGCTGGTCATCGAGCAGCAAGGCTGGCGTACGGGATACATCGTGCTTGCGGCCGTTTCTGCAGCTATGATTTTGCCTGCAAGCGCATTTATCATTCGCCTTAACCCCTCTGATCGCAATATGCTTCCGTACGGAGAGACCGTCTCCGAAACCCATGAGAGCTGCAGCGCCGATGAGCAGGAAGATGTCCTTTCGGGCATGGCACTCCGCGATGCCGCGAAAACGCCGTCTTTTATTCTCTGTGTCCTCTTGCTTTGCGTGGCGCAGCTCACCTGCTGCATGAACCAGCTGTTTCCAACCTATGCAAGCGAGGTCGGTTTCAATCCTATCGTAGGAAGCTTAATGGTCTCGGCAGCTTCACTCTCCGATATCTTCCTAAATCCCTTCGTGGGCAAAACATGCGACAAGCTTGGCGCTATTAAAGCAACGGTCGCATGGACAGGTGTCAGCATTCTTTCATTCCTGCTTCTTATCATTGGCGGAAGCAATGAGACCGTTTCCATCATTGCAGCTGGTGTAAACGATGTCATGTTCGCCATCGTTGGAACCGCAATGCCGATGCTTCTCCTCTCGCTCTTTGGATCACGCGATTTTGGAAGGATCTATTCGATCGTTTGCTCAGCGGGCTATGTCGTCGGTGCTTTTGGAATGCCGGTCATGATGAAGGTTTACGGCATGGCAGGGTCATTCCAGGGAGTATTTATCTTCTGCATTGCCTGCAACCTTATGATTGCTGCGTTTGCTATCGTTTCCGGCTTTCTCAATAAGGCTGCTGAAAAGTAATAAGCGCCGATTGCACCGGCATAGATTGCCACGCAACAGGGGTCGACTCCAAGCCAGATTGGAGTCGACCCCTGTTTTCGTTTTAAAGGTTGCCCGCAGGCACCATGGGCGCCAACATGCGCTTCAGCTTGGCTGGTCTATTTGAACATAAGCTCGACTATTCCCGCCCAAACCGCTTTCTCATCAATATCCTCACCTTGAGCGACCGTATTGCTTGCTCCCTCCAGAACGGTATAAAGAATTTGTACGTAGAGCATTACGTCGGCGCTATCGGAAAACGCGCCAATCTCTACACCATGAAGAAGGATGTCTTTAAGCGCATCCATGGTTCGTTTGGTCGCCGTCGCTTGACGTTCCTGAACTGCAGGAATTCGATTTGCTTGAACGCTAACCTCGGCCAGCACGCGCCGGCGCTTTTCATCGCTTCGATAGCCACCTATAACTGAATTGCCGAGCTCGATAAGCGCGGCCTTGAACCCGTCCCTATCGACTATTAGCGAGTAGTCGCGCTGATAGTCAATGGTCGGAAACATGCTGTCCAAGAGCGTAGTGAAAATCTCCTCTTTTGAGGGAAAGTAGTAGTACACCGACGGCTTGGATATACCGACAAAGTCGCAAATCTTTCCGATAGACGCTTTGTCATAACCGACTTCTGCCACAAGATCGTACATTGCGTCCAATATTTTTTTTCTTGTGCTCACGCTGCATTTCTCCATTGCAAATCACTTCCGCACTACCAACATTATTAAGGATGGCAACGGAACATCAATTCGTGTCCAAACATGACCACTATATACGGCGAACGGTATGTATCAGTAGGCGAGCGGCAATTATTCAAAATTATCTACCGAACGGTAGGTATAGTAGTACTATAGCAGGTGAAACCCCGCTATTGTCGCGGCCGGACAGCATCGCGGGAAACCCGACGGAAGGACCAACCATGTACGAGAACTATCGTATGCCGGGCGAGTTCGAGAAGCGCTCCAACGTCTATGTGACATGGCTTCCCGATTACATCCGTGCAGAGGGCTACGATAACCGCCAGCCCTGCGTTGACGTGATCAAGGCTCTGCTCGAGTATGGCGACGTTACGGTCAACCTCAATTGCGGCACCCCCGGCTCCTATGAGGAGGCTTGCTCGCGCCTGAAGGAGGAGGGGGTTGATCTCGATCGCATCGAGATCACGCAGTTCGAAGACTCCAACTTCTATGTCCGCGACAACGGTCCCAGCATCATGGTCGACGACAAGGGCCATTCTTATATGGTCAACCCCGCTTGGACCTATTACGGCGTGTGGGACAAGAACTCCCCGGAGTGCCAGTCCGCACGTAAGGCAGCCGTTCACATGGCGGTTGCGCTCGGTTGCTTCGATATCGTCAATTCCGAAATGGTTTCGGAGGGCGGCGACCGCGAGTTTGACGGTCACGGCACTCTGATCGCCATCGAGGACACGGAATGCCGCAAGCGTAATCCCGAGTTCACGAAAGAGGAAATAGAGGCCGAGTATAAGCGCATCTACAACCTCAACAAGGTTATCTGGCTTCCGCAGCCTATGCTCGAGGACGACGACTATCGACCGGGCATCCTCGACGAGAAGGAAGACGGAACTCCCGTCTTTGGCATGAGCTTTGCAGCTCACATTGATGAGATGTGTCGCTTTATCACTCCGAACAAGATTCTTCTTGCCGAGGTGTCCGATGAAGAGGCAGCCTCGAGCAAGGCTGGAGCAGAGTCTCGTCGCCGCATTGAGGCAGCCTACGAGATCCTGAGCAACGAAACGGACTGGGAGGGCAAGCCCTTCGAGATCGTTCGTATGCCCACCGCCGAGCCTATTGAAGTCGTTATCGCCCCTGGCGATGAAGATTACGAGCTCTATAAGGGCTTCATCGACGAAATGGGCGGCAAGTTTATGGATGGCACCCCCTGGCCCGAGGGCCCCGTCCACTTCTACGCCGCAGCGAGCTACTGCAACTTCCTGATTTGTAACGGCGTCGTTCTTGGCCAGCGTTATTACCACGAGGGCATGAGCGAGGTCGTGAAAGAGAAGGATGAGCAGGCCAAAGCAGTTCTTGAGAGCTGCTTCCCCGATCGCAAGGTCATCATGATTGATTCCCTCGCGCTTAACCTGTCCGGCGGCGGCGTGCACTGCTGGACTAAGGACGTGGCGGCCAGTCGTTAGTGAGCCTTAGAGCCTGCGCTCTTTGGCTTAGGCGCCACATGTACCGCTCCCCGAGGGATATCCGTGTTTTCCTCGGGGACACATTCAACAATAATTTTGATAATAATTCGAAAGGAAATAGGCATGAACAACAGCCTCCGCGGTCGCGACTACATCAACATCCATGATCTCTCCTCCGAGGATTTCCGCTATCTCATCGATCTTGCCTGGAACCTTAAGGCTCAGAAGAAGTCTGGTGTCGACCAGCGCTACTTCCCCGGCAAAAACGTCCTCGCCAACTTTGAGTGGGGCTCGACCCGTACTCGTTGCGCATTCGAGACCTCCTGCAACGATTTGGGCATGGGCTTCACTTATCTGACCAACTCCCACATGGGTGACTGCGAGACCGTCAAGGACGCCATGCGCGTCTTTAACGGCATGTATGATCTCATCGTCTATCGCGCACAGAAGGACGAGCAGTTCCTCTATGACGTCGCCGACCTGGTTGACATCCCGGTCATCAATGCCCTTACTCTCTGCGATCACCCGACTCAGATGCTCGCTGACGCTCTTACGATGGAAGAGCAATGGGGCGGTTTGCGTACGAGCCGCGGCAAGAAGATGGCTTTCGTTGGCAACTGCGCCGGCGCCCCGGTGTGGTATGGCCGTCTGTGCGCTATGCTCGACATGGACTTCCTCGCCATCGGCCCCGACGACCTCCGTCATCAGATGTGCAAGGAAATGATCGAAGAGGTGGAGGCCTGCTACGCCAAGTACGCTCCCAATAGGACCTTTACCATCACCTCTGACCTCGATGCCCTGGATGGCGTTGACGTTATCGTTACCGAGGAGTGGCGCTACATCAACCCCGAGTGCGGCGAAGAGGTTCTGGATCCCGACGACTACAACTCCTGGCTGGGCGATGCCGAGTCTTTGTACCCCTATCGCGTCACCAGCGAGCTGTGCAAGCGCACCAACAATCCCGACATCTTCTGCATGCATGAGCTTCCCTCTGTCCATAACGCAGATCACCGTGTCGGCAAAATGCTCCTCGACCAGTGCAAGAACGACCTCCATCGCGAAATCATCACCGAGGGCTTTGAGATTGCCGACGAGTGCTTTGAGGCCAACGCTTCGGTCATCTTCCGTGAGGCAGAGAACCGTCAGCACACCATCAAGGCCGTTATGTGTGCCCTTCTGGGTCTCTAGGAGCTGTATCAATGGAAAATGCAAAGTTAAAGAGCAGCAAGGTTTACGCATGGGTTCTCGTAATCGCGCTCGGCCTTATGTCTGCCGGCACGACCGGATCCTATAGCGTCATCGCGGGCTCCTTCGTCGCACCCGTGTGCGAGGAGTTCGGGTTTGACTATTCCATCTTCTCGTATTACTTCACCGCAACGCTCATTGGTCTTGCGGCAGCTCTTCCGTTTGTCGGAAAACTCATTCCCAAGGTCGTTGGCAAGGTTTGGCTCCCCGTTGTCGAGCTTATTTTGCTTGCTGCCGGCGCAGGCATGGCCTTCTACACCGAAGTCTGGATGTTCATCGCCGCTGGCGCCCTGATTGGCGTTTGCTTCGCCTTCACCACCGGCGTCGCCATGTCCGACGTTATTGACCAGTGGTTCAAAAAATCTGGTGGCCTGGCAATCGGTCTCGCTTGGGCAGTGAACTCGATTTACATGCTCATCATGAGCCCCGTCATCACCTCTGTCATCGAGGCCGCTGGCTGGAGGACTGGCTATCTGGTGCTCGCTGGCGTCTCCGCCGTGCTCATTCTCCCCGCTTCCGTCCTGATTATTCGCTATAAGCCTCAGGACAAGGGCATGCTGCCCTATGGCTACGTCGAGGGCGAGACGGTCACCGAGACCGAGGAGACGACCGAGGATAGCACGCGTGGCGTTAGCTATGCGCGCGCCATTAAGTCGCCTGCCTTCTTCTTCTGCATCGGCTTCCTCTGTCTCGTTCAGCTCACTTGCTGCATGAACCAGCTCTTCCCGACGTATGCTTCCGAGGTTGGTTTTAGCCCCATGGTGGGCGGCTTCATGGTATCCGCTGCATCGCTCTTCGATCTGTTCCTCAATCCGATCGTCGGCACCACTTGCGATAGGTTCGGCAGCACGAAGGCCATTCTGGGCTGGCTCGCTGTCTCCATCCTCTCCTTTGTCATGCTCATGATGAGCAGCGGCAACTCGACGCTCAGCATCCTCGCAGCAGGCGTGAACGACGTAATGTACGTCATCGCTGGCACTGCCCTGACCGTTTTGGTTATGGATGTCTTTGGCTCCCGCGATTTCGGTCGCATCTTCGCGCTGATCTGCTCCGTGGGCTATATCGTCGGCGCCTTTGGCATGCCCGTTATGATGAAGGTCTATGAGCTTGTCGGCTCCTTCCAGGGCGTCTTCATCTTCTGCATCGCATGCAACGTTATTATCGGCCTGTTCTTGCTGCTGGCAAAAAAGACTGGTAAGAACCTCTCCTGGGACGAATAGTTCGATTCGTCTTAGACATACGCTGTAGGGCTTAACCTGCAGCCGCTTTGGGGTATCGACTAACATCGGTGCCCTTTTTCATCGAATGTGACAAAGGAGCAGCCACTTTGTCACATTGAGTGGCATGTAAATCGAGGTCTAATACTTTTCCGAGAAGTGAACGGCCATACTTGGACCTCCGAAGCATCGACATTTTTAGACGTCAAACCCGCAGGATTTGGCTGGCAAAACCGCAGGAAATTGCATCTCGAAAGTGCCGATGCTTCGGGGGCCCGTTTTCACTCGTTCACTTCTCGGGAAAAGTATTAAACCTCGTTGTATGGGGTGCGGCTGGAGGGTGGTCATCGTTCAGTAGCTACCTCTTCCTTGTGAATCGCCTGAAGCGCAAGGCATAATGCATGTGACAAAGGGACGGCCCCTTTGTTGTGTTGATATGAGAGAAGAGTAGATGATCCTTTCGCTGGCCCCTATGGAGGGGATTACCGGGCATGTGTTCCGTCGCGTGCATGCGGAGTGCTTCGGTGCGCTCGATTGCTATTACACGCCGTTTTTGCCGCCGCCGCGGGTGGGAAACCGCTTTGGCGGCAAGGCGTTTAAGGAGATCGATCCTGCCAATAACCAGGGGCTCAACGTGGTGCCTCAGCTGATGTCCAAGAACGCGGACGAGTTTGTGTGGGCGGCACAGGTGCTCGCCGACATGGGCTACCGCGAGGTCAATCTCAACCTGGGTTGCCCTTCGGGAACGGTTGTCGCCAAGGGCAAGGGCTCGGGTTTCTTGCGCAATCTCGACGAGCTCGAGGCGTTCTTAAGCGATGTGTGCGAGCGGTCGCCGTTGCCGGTGTCGGTAAAGACCAGGCTGGGGCTGGAGAATGACGACGAATACGAGCGCGTGCTCGATCTGTATTGCCGCATGCCGTTGGCAGAGCTGATCGTGCACCCGCGCGTGCAAAAGGACCGCTATACGGGATCGCCGCGCAAGGAGTTTTACGGCGAGACGCTGGGGCGTGCGCCGTTCCCCGTGGCCTATAACGGCGACATTTTCGATCTTGAGGATATGGATGCGCTGGTGGAGGCCTATCCCGGGACGCGCCATGTGATGCTGGGGCGTGGCTTGCTTGCGAACCCCGCGCTCGCTCGCATGGTCAAGGGCGGTCCCGCTGCCACGGCAGCCGAACTGCAGCGTTTCCACGACACGCTGTTTGCGGCCTATGCAGAAGAGATTGGCGGCAATGCGGTCTTCCGCATGAAGGAGTGGTGGTTCTACGCCAAGTGCGCTTTCGCTGATCCCGCTACCGTCCACAAGATCGTACGCAAGACCAAAAAGGTCGACGAATACCGCGCTGCCGTCGAGCGCGTCTTTCGTGAACAGCCGCTTGCACCCACAGCTCGCTTCCACGGCTAACTAGTCATCGGGGGCGTTCTTTAACGACTGGTCATTTAAGGACGTCCCCAACGACTATGTAGCAAAAACATGTACACCAGCATCCAAAGATGTCGAAAAATGTCGACTTTGGATGCTGGTGTACATGTTTGGGTCCGACGGGGGAGCGGGCCTAGGCAATCAGTGCATCAAGTGTAATGAGCTCTCTGAGCCGCTCCGTGCGTGTTTGCCCATGGCGTTTGGCTTTTTCGTCAAACGCCTCAAGAATCGATTCGCCCACACGTGCTGATATAACGACGCTCGGCTCATCGGAGATTGGTGGCCTTCCCAACTTGATGGTGTGACCTTTCGGCCACTCATCTTTTTCGTAGGCTTCCGCGGCTTTCTTCAACTCTCCGGGAGCAAACCCCATCATCTTTTCGAGCTGCTTAGCATCCATGGCGCCTCCTATCGATCGACATAATGTCGAGCGCCGGTTCTCGGATTCTCTTTTTGTATACAATTTTGTAGACAAAAATACAAGCAGTTCATCGGGCTAATTAGCTTGTTTTGACCTGCCTGTTCGATAGGAAATGAGCATTGACGGCTTCGATACTCCTTTGCTTTTCAGCTTGGAATTTGGATGCTCATTGAACTTCCGGAGGGGAGCCCTTTATTAAGCTATTGAGATTCTGGGCAGGAGCTCTCACTGGTCTTCGGTAATGGGGCCAGCTTAATTCGCGACACAGTGTGTCGCGAATGGGAGTAGTCGTTAGGTGTCCTTCAATGGCTACTCATATAAGAACGTTCAAGTGTCGGATTTTGTCATTTAGTGTCGCTCTCAGCGACTATTCTGGAGGGTCGTGGTCAAAAAAGGGCAAATATGAGTACTGTTGCCATTATGGTTGCATTTATTTGCTATAAATTGTAGTTCCTGATGAGATTTGTTCCCATTAAGAGCTACTTTTATTGAACATATGAGGAGAAATAACGTCGTCTGCGGACGAGTGGAACGTTGAATAGTTCCTGAAGTGATCAAAATCGCTGCTACTAAACAGGTAGCAGTACTCATATTTGCCCTTTTTTGACCACAGCCCTCTCGGAAACCTTTCCAGAGGCGTCAAACAGCCATAATCCAAAGGTCTCCTCAAACAATTAGCCGGCCAAGAGCGTCCATGACTACCAAAAAGCTGTAGGCCAGCATCCAAAGATGTCGAAAAATGTCGACTTTGGATGCTGGTGTACATGTTTGGGCCGTATGGGTTGGGGTCTTGGACGGACGGGATGCGCGTGCTAGAGTAGGTTTTCCTGCACCCACGCGATGATGTCGCTCGACTCATAAAGCGGTTTGCCGTCGATGAACAGGCAGGGAACCTGGCGCTTGCCGCCGATGGCGATAAGCGTCTGCTCGGCATCGGGATCGGTCGAGATGTTGCGCTCGGGGATGGTCACGCCGTTATCGGCCAGGAAACGCTTGACCTTTATGCAATACGGGCAGCCGGTCATAACGTACAGCACGAGCTCGTGATCAGTAGCCATAGGTCTCCAATCGGTTGAGGTTTCGATTGAGATACCCAAAGCCGCCGCGGTCTATGCGCGAATTAGCGACGACTCGATAACCTGAACCAAAAACGCCGTGGCCCCGGTGCCGCAGGGCTTGTCGTAGTAGTCAACAAAGCGCTGATCGGCAAGGTAGCCGTGGGCGAGGCCTA
The DNA here is from genome assembly GCA_019414625.1 of Collinsella sp. Classification (GTDB taxonomy): domain Bacteria; phylum Actinomycetota; class Coriobacteriia; order Coriobacteriales; family Coriobacteriaceae; genus Collinsella. The sequence goes on along the minus strand of DXLR01000016.1, from coordinate 62,491 downwards.
GGTACGCTTCGTCTTGGGGCTCGCGTCCCCAGTTGAGGCTAATCCAACGACGATGCATCGCAACAAGTTTTTGGGCCTCGATGCTCTTTGGATCGCCGTCGTCCATGGCAATCGAGAGCTGGCCCAAAATCGCGCGTTCAAGTTCTTTCATGTCATTCCATGTCTGAGGATCCATGTCCAGTAACGCCTCGTTTGCCGCATCGATTGCCTCATCGCCATAGCGCGCCCGGGCCTCGGCACCGTAGCGCTTCTCGTTTTCCTGCACAGTGCGCCAGCGCTCTAGTTGCGGCAGCACGGCACCCATGAGCGAGACGGCTTCGTCGAGCGACATGCCGGTGTTTTGTGCCAGCCGCGGGGCACAATCCTCGATCATTGCCTCCATCGTGGTTTCGTAGGTGTACTCGCCGTGGTCGTAGCACCACTTGCAGTAATGGTCGGTCGTGGCGCCCGCGGCATCGGTGCCGCAGTCGTCGGGTGTGAGCACCATGCCGCAGCTCTGGCAATAGTGCTCGGGCATTTCGAGCAGGTGGGACAGCGGCTCTCCGGTTACGGCGGCGATAAGCTTCATCATGTCGATGCCCGGGGTGACTTCGTCGCGCTCCCAGCGGCTCACGGCTTGGCGCGTGACGTAGAGCTTGGCGGCGAGCTGCTCTTGGGTAAGGTTGTTGGCGCGACGGACGGCGATGAGTTTTTCTGCAAAGGCCATAACGGCTCCTTTCTGCTGTTTGTTGGGTTAAGCATATGCGGCGGCCGACGCCCTTCCAAGCAACCGTTAGTTGCATGCAGATGGCGATGACAGGCAATCGCGGCCTGCTGCCCTCGCCCGTGCCGTACAATGACCGGCATGGAACCTATCGCACACATACATACCGACCTGCCGCAGAAGTTCGGCATCCCGCGCAACAGCTTTTTGGCGCCCCATCTGCAGGGACGCATCGTTTTTGAGCCGGAATTTGCCTCCAACGCAGCAGTTGAGGGCCTGGACTCCTTCTCTCATCTATGGCTGCTCTGGCGCTTTGAAAACGGAACGCCCGGCGGCACGGCGGAAGACATCGCCACCGATGCCAAGACGCAGGACAAATCCGGCACCAACGCCAAGTGGTCGAAGACCGTGCGTCCGCCGCGCTTGGGTGGAGTCGAGCGCGTGGGCGTATTTGCCACACGCAGCCCGTTTCGCCCCAATCCCATCGGTCTTACCTGCGTCAAGCTCGATTGCGTGGAGCTTACCGACGACGGCCCCATCATCCATGTGCTGGGAGCCGATCTGCGCGACGGCACGCCCGTCTACGACATCAAGCCCTACATTCCGTTTGCGGACTGTCATCCGGATGCGACCGGCGGCTGGATCGAGGATGCTCCGTGGCAAGAGCTCGACGTCGAGTTCCCGCAAGCGCTGCAGGATATGGTCCCGCCTACAAAACTTCCTGACTTGGTTGAGGTTCTTCGCCAAGATCCGCGCCGCGCGGGTAGCAAACACGAGCCAAACCGCGTCTACCATCTGGCCTACGCCGGGCTCGACATATCCTTTACGGTTGACGGATCCAAGTTGACGGTAACCGCCGTCAACGACGCGCGGGACTAGCCAGACATTCGCCGGCGCTCGCCAAATTCAACAGCAAACCCCATGCCAAAACCGCCCACGCTGGTGGAAAATAACGCCTACCAAAACAATCTGCTTTGCACGGGAGCTCAGCATGAAATACGACTTTAGCTCGCTTATCGACCGCCACGGCATGGACTCCATCGCCGTTGACTCCTGGGATGAGATCCCAGGTATGGCTCCGAACGCGCCCGACGAGGGCTTCGACCGCATCCCCATGTGGGTGGCGGACATGAACTTTGCCACGGTGCCCACGGTCCAGGAGCACATCATTCAGCGCGCCCAGCATCCCATGTTTGGCTATTTCGATCCGCGCGACGAGTACTTCGACCGCATCATCGAATGGCAGAGCCGCCGTAATGGCGTCGAGGGCCTGCTCCCGGAGCATATCGGCTACGAGAACGGCGTGCTGGGCGGTGTCGTGTCGACCCTGCGGGCGTATGTCCAGCCGGGCGATGCGGTGCTGGTCCACAGCCCTACCTACATCGGCTTTACCAAGTCCATCGAAGCCGCGGGCTATCGCATTGTCCACAGCCCGCTTAAGCTCGACGACCGGGGCGTGTGGCGCATGGACTTTGAGGACATGGAACGCAAACTCACCCAAAACCACGTCCATGCCGCGGTGTTCTGCTCGCCACATAACCCCTGCGGCCGCGTATGGGAGCACGATGAGATTGAGCGCGCCATGGACATCTATCGCCAGCACGATTGCGTGGTGATCTCGGACGAGATCTGGTCCGACATTATCTTGCCCGGCCACAAGCATATCCCGACGCAGTCGGTGAGCGAGGATGCCCGCATGCGCACGGTCGCCCTCTATGCGCCGAGCAAGACGTTTAACCTGGCGGGCCTGGTCGGAAGCTACCACATCATCTATAACGAGACGCTGCGCGATCGCGTGTGCGCCGTGTCCAATAAGACCCACTACAACGAGATGAATGTCCTTTCGATGCATGCGCTTATCGGCGCCTACCAGCCGCAGGGCTACGAGTGGCTCGATGAACTCAACGAGGTCATCGAGGGCAACATTGACTACTTCTGCGATTACGTGGACGAGCATTTTGAGGGTGTGTCCTATTCGCGCCCGCAGGGCACCTATATGGTGTTCCTGGACTGCACGGAGTGGTGCCGCGTGCATGGGCGCGATATTCAGTGGCTGCTCGATGAGGGCGCGCGCGTGGGCGTGGGGTATCAGGACGGCCGTCCGTTCCATGGACCTTGCCACATTCGCGTGAATCTAGCACTGCCGCTTTCGCGCGTGAGGGAAGCGTGCGACCGCCTGGACCGCTACGTTTTTAATGCACGGTAAGTGTGCGCTGCATGCGGGGCCTTCTGCCAAGTTGGCTAGAAGGCCCCACATGGTAAAGCATCTGTAGCAATTGGGCGCAGACCTGCTGAGAGGCTTACTTTTCTTGAATCTGCTTGCCGCAAAGATGCTCAATCGTAATCTCGTAGAGCTGGACGCCCTTGATGTCTTTGGCGATTTCCTCTTCGACTTCCTCGGCAGAAGGGTAGTACTTAAGCGCGAGCTGGTGGACTTTGTCCTCGATAAACGCGGGGGTGTCATTCGCCAGGCGACAACGGCCAAAGACCACGGTACTCATAACGTAGGGAGCCCAGTCACCGTCCTGGTACCACTCGTTGCCGTAAACGGTAAAGCAGACCTTGTCATCGCGCTTGAGTGCGTCGACCTTGTGGCCAGCCTTGGCGCCATGGAAATAAATCTTGTCGTGCTCGTCGTCAAAGAAGTAGTTGACGGGAATGGCGTACGGGTAGCCATCGTCGCCGTTGACGGCAAAGACGCCGCGCTTGCAGGTAGCGAGCAGTTCGCGCGCTTCCTCGTCAGTGATGGCGCGTTTCTTTCGACGTAAGGGCCTAAACATCGTTGGTTTCCTTTCTGGTCGTGCGTGGTGGTTGAGCACAAACTATAGCGAAACGGATCCGTTTTTCTTGATGCGGGCGAGTATGTTTTTGAGCTTGTTAAAGTCGAGCGGTTTGGACAGATGGGCGTTCATGCCGGCATCGTGTGCCGCCTTGGCGTCCTCGGCAAAGGCGTTGGCGGTGAGCGCGATGATGGGGATATCGGCTGCATCGACCTTCTCGCTCAGACGAATCGCGCGGGTTGCCTCATAGCCGTCCATGCCCGGCATCATGATGTCCATCAGAATCGCATCGAAGCTGCCGGCGGGACGGCCAACGTATAGGTCGACCGCTTCGTTGCCATCGGCGGCGCGAGTTACGACAATGCCTTCGCTTTCGAGCAGCGTCTGGGCAATCTCGGCATTCAATTCGTTGTCTTCGGCGAGCAACACGTTCATGTCGGCGAGCGAGCAGTCGAGCACCCCCTCGACCGTATCTGCCCGCGCCTGAGGGTTCTTGTCGATATCGAGCGGAATCTGGACGTTGAACGTACTCCCCACGCCAACCTCACTCGAAATCTCAATCGTACCGCCCATCAGTTCAATAAGCGACTTGACGATTGGCATGCCCATGCCGGTTCCTTGGAACTTGCTGCGCGCATCGTCACCTTCTTGGGCAAACGGTTCATAGATATGCTTTAAAAACTCGGGAGCCATGCCAATGCCGGTATCCGAAACGCTAAAGCAAAAGAGCGCGCGCCCATCATCGAGTGGCTTGGTCTTTGAACTAAAGGTGACGGAGCCGCCGCGCTTGTTGTACTTAATGCTGTTGTCTAACAGGTTGATTATGATCTGTCGGATATGGGTGGGACTGCCGATCATGTATGGCCCCGTGGCGTACGGCAGACTATTGTCCTGCATTGTGATGCCGTTATCGGATGCGCGGAGCTTGCACAGCACCAGCGTATCGTCACAGAGCTCTTTGAGGTTAAAAGGCGCATGTTCCAGAGTTAGCTTGCGGTCTTCGATTTTGCCCATCTCGAGGATGTCGTTGATCAGCGAGAGTAGGTGATTGGCGGCAACACGCGCCTTGGCGCGGCTTTCGCGGGCGGCCTGCATGTCGCCGTCTTTCAATTCCTCAATTTCGATAAGACCCAGGATGCCGTTGAGTGGCGTACGGATGTCGTGGCTCATGCGCGTGAGGAATGCCGTCTTAGCGGCGTTGGCGGCATCGGCTTTCTGCTGTTCTTTCTGCGCGCGGTGAAGCGACCAGACAAGGATGACGATGCCGGTGAGCAAAATGCAGATGACGACTGCCGCAATGACGATGCGGTTGCGGTAGAGAAGTCGAAACGCATCCGATTCTTGCGCCGAGTACGATGTGGGGGAATAACTGCTTGCAGAGAGCGATTCGCCAGCATTGACGATGCCCTTATTAATGATTCCCAACAGCACGGGCTTGCCGCGCGAAATCAAACACGATAGCTGTGCCGTGTCGGTGAGCTCCTGTGTTTGGAAATCCTCGATATCGTAGGTGTCGCGGATGGTTTTCAAGCGCGTGCTGGGGACAATGATGCAACTTGCCTCCCCCTTATTGAGGGCTTCGCGTGCCTCGTTGTCATTCGGATACTCGGTTACCTTTGCGTCGGGGAATAGGTTTTCGAGCTCAAAACGGTTGACGATCGCGTCTGCTGTGCAAGCGATGTTCTTAAGGTCACTGTTCAGGTTGCTGCTGCTGTGAATGGCGGCTAGGGAAACCGTTCCCATCGGGTTTGACAGGATGACCCCTGCCTGCTCGGCAAGCCAGTAGTCGCGAAACAACGGTAGGGCGACATCGATGGTCCCTGTGGAAAGGGCTTTGGTCATTTGCTCGTTGTTCGAGAACGCTACTGTTGCAACCGTAATGCCAAACTTGTCGTGCAACGTCGTTGCAAGCGAGGCGAGCGACCCTTCCATTTCGCCGTCGTCATTTTGCGTGCAGTAGGGGAGTTTGTTTTTAAGATAGCCGATCGTGATGGTGTTGTCGTTTGCTTTGAGCCAGGAGCGCTCGGGGCCGGTGAGCGATGATGAGCCGCTGTTTTGGGCCGAGTAATTCGCCTTGACCTCGTCGTTATAACGTGGGTTGACGCGGGCGATTGCCGTCATGGCGGCATTGATATCGTTCATCAGGTCGGGGCGGCTTTTGGGGACGGCAAAATAGTAGTCACTCGAGCCAACGTAGAACATGGGCGACGCATCGGGCGACGAGATGGTGTCGTTCATGATGACGGCGTCGACTTCGTCGTTTGCGAGTGCGTCAAAGAGCATGGAGCCTCCGTCATACTCCCTGTATGTGCAGGTGATTCCTTCGTTGGCGAGCCACTGCTGGCCAACGAAGGTTTGCATAACACCGGAGTTGCAACCGATGGTAAGGCCCTGGAGCGCTTGGGGGTCACCCTTGGCCAGGTCGTCGCGATCGGGCTTGGCGTAGATGTAGTAGCGCTCGGTGCCCTCGGGGTTCGAGGAAAAGAGCAGCTTTTGGGTGCGTTCCTCGGAGTAGGAGATGTTGGGCATGAGGTCGATTTCGCCTGCCTCGAGCATGTCCATAAGCTCGGTGAAGGTGCCGGAGACGTATTCGTACCGCCAGCCGGGCGTGTAGTACGACAGGGTCTGGAGGTACTCGTAACCCCATCCCGATAGACGCTCGCCGGGGGTGCCGTCCTGGAAGCCCTCGTTGTTGACGAGCCAACCAACGCGGACCGTCTTGACTGGCTGGCTAGAGTCAGCGGCAAAAGCCTGGACAGGCGCGATAGAACTCAGCACGGCAAGCGCGGCGAGCACAATGGCCAGGGCGCGACATATAACTGAACGAAGGACAGTGGCAGCTCTCACATGCAATCCTAACGAATCGAGACATTACCACATAAGGATACCAGCCCAGCCTGCCCAGGCGGCAGCTGGTAGTCATTGGGGACGTTCTTAAACGACTAGTCATTGGGGACGTTCTTGTTTGACTAGTCATTTAAGAACGTCCCCAATGACTAGTTTCGTTTGCGGGAGAGGCGTGGGACAATACCGAGCGAATGTGATTGGACGTCTGAGAAAAGGGGTCGCGATGAAAAAGCTCAGGACGCTTGCTGATGTTTTGCGCCAGGCCGGTTTCGTGCGTATCACGGGCCTGTTCCTCATCTTCTATCTGCTGTGCTCGACGGCTGTCTGGCTGTCCGAGCCCACGACCCTTACGTTTGGCGATGGCCTCTGGTTTAGCTTTGAGACCGTCTCGACCATCGGCTTTGGCGATATCCCGGCCGAAACGCCGGTCGCCCGTGCTATTACCGTCGTCCTGAGCGTCATCAGCATCTTCTACATTGCCATGCTCACGGGTGTGGCGGTGAACTACTGCAATACGCTCATCAAGCTGCGCCAAAAGGACACCATGGCGCGCTTTATGGACGATCTGGAGCATTTGGAAGAGCTCGATCGCGACGAGCTTGCCGATCTTTCGCGTCGCGTGCGCGAGTATCGTCGACGCCAGCGCTAAGACGAACGTCGCGCGCCACAACAGGGGGCAAATATGAACATCACCGTGTACCTGGGCGCGAACGTCGGCAACGACCCGGCGTTTCTGCCCGCGGTGCAGGAGCTGGGCGACTGGATTGGCTCCAGTGGCCACGCGCTGGTATACGGCGGATCCAAGTCGGGCCTGATGGGCGCGCTCGCCGATAGCGTGCTCGAGGCAGGTGGACACGTGACGGGCGTGGAGCCGAGCTTTTTTATCGAGGCGGAGTATCAGCACGACGGCATCGACGACCTTATCGTGACGAGCGATATGGCCGAGCGCAAGGCCAAGATGATCGAGCTCGGCGATGCATTCATCGCCTTTCCCGGCGGGACGGGCACGCTCGAGGAGATTGCCGAGGTCATGTCTGCGGTATCGTTGGGGCACCTGAGTGCTCCGTGCATCCTGTATAACCTGGACGGTTACTACAACGACCTCAAGGCGCTGCTCGGGCATATGATCGATAAGGGCTTATCGAGTCCGCAGCGCCAGCACGGCATCTACTTTGCCGACGATTTGCGCGAGATCGCCTCGATCATCAACGGATAAGTCTTGAGCCTGCCCCACTACGACTCCCAATGGTGCCGTTTGCGGCGCAGATGGTTGGCTCGTCCGGGCAACGCTCGCTCTACAATAAAACGTATCAATGTCGACTTTGACCGCGGGAGGACCCGATGGATAGCCTTGCCAAGCCCACAAACCGCGCGCTGTTTTTAGGTAGCGTTGCCGTGACCGGTGCGTTCGCAGGTGCCGCGGTCTGGCTGTTCTTCTTTGCGATGGAGCACGGTATCGACTATGACCTGTATCGTCTTTTCGGACACGCGTTCAAGAGGGACCTATTTTCCCCTAGAATGCAGGGCAACGGACGAAAGGACGAGCCATGGCAGACCAGCCGGCGAAATACACCGGCGAGTTCAGGCGCGAGACGGCCGACTACATCATCTCGACGGGCAGGCCCATCACCGAGTGCTGCGCCGAGCTCGGGCTGAATTCCAAGACGGTGAACAAGTGGGTGCAGAACCGCAGGCGCGAGCTTTCCGGCGGGCCCGACCCCAAGGCCGAGGACCGCGAGCTGCGCGAGGCCGGGAGGCGCATACGCGAGCTCGAGATGGAGAACGCCTTCTTGAAAAAAGCCGCGGCCTTCTTCGCCAGAGAGCAGGGGTGGCCGCGCGCTACCGGCTGATGCTGGCGGAGAAGGCCGAATACCCAATCACGCTCATGGCGAGGATCCTCTGCGTGAGCAGGCCGGGCTTCTACTCGTGGCCTTCCGACGGCTGCCCCGAAGAGGGCTGGTCGGCCGAGCGCGAGGCCGTGAGGCGCGTCTGGCCGGAGTCGGACCGCAGGTTCGGCGCGAGGTTCGCGGAGTGCTCCCTGCCCGCCGAGTTCTCCGGATTGACCCTGTATCGGGTACGCAAGCCGATGCGCGAGCCGGGCATACGCGGCCGCACGCCAAACCGGCGCAAGCGCACCGCGATTCCCGACCCCAAGGCCAAGCCCGGGCCCGACCCGGTGCGCCGCGACTTCACGAGCCCGGTCCCCACCTACAGGCTCGTGGGCGACATCACCTACCTGCGCACCGGCGAGGGCCGGCTGCACCTGGCGACCGTGATCGACCTGAGCACGCGCATGGCGGTCGGGTGGTCGCTGTCGGGCCGCATGACCGCCGACATCGCGGTGGCGGCGCTGGAATCCGCCAAATCGCGAGGATACGCGGCGGGCAACGCCATATTCCACACGGACCGCGGCGCGCAGCACGCCGGCAGGCTTCTGGCCGAATGGGCGCGCGCCAACGACGTGCGGCCTTCCTGCGGCCGCACGGGAAACTGCCGCGACAACGCCGTCGCCGAGTCGTTCTTCGCCACGATGGAAAACGAGATGTGCTGCCGCAGGCGATTCGCCACCGGGGCCGAGGCCGGGCACGCAGTCGTCGAGTTCATCGAGGCGTACTACAACAGGCGGAGGCCGCATTCCTCGATAGGCTACAGGGTGCCGGCCGAAGCCATGGCCGACTTCTTCGAGCGGACCGAGCCCAAGCCCGCCTTCTTCGAGCGGCCCGATCCCAAGCCCGACGCGATGCCTATGGCAGCATGATTCCTCTCAATTCCGTGTCCGAAATCTTGACACAGGTCATTCGACCCGCTCGAGGAGGAGATCCGCGCGCACGCGACCACTCCTCGTCCTCGTCGCACATCACCGCCCCGGCCAGGCGCTCGAGCGACTCGACCGAGGGGAAGGTCTCCGCGACCCTGGCGACCTTGCGGGTGCTGGCGCCGGTGGCGTACATCACCGCCATCGCGGCCACGAACGCCCGGTCAACCCGCTGGTAGCGCTCGACAATATCGTCGGGGAAGAAGCTACCGGTCCGCAGCTTGGGATGCGCATGGTGATCGTGCCCGCACAGGTCTCCAGCCTCCGCTCGCGGTAGCCGTTGCGGCTGTTCGTCCCTCCAGCGCACAGCTGGTCGACCACCGCGTCAACGATCTGGTTGACGAGGACTTCGGCGAGCGCGCACACGAGCTCATGGAGGTTCACCATCCCGTCGTCGAAGCGTGGCGAACCCTCGGCGCCGGGGCCTCGATCTGGTTTACACTCTGCATCGCAGTCATTTCCTTGCATCGAATCCGTTTGTCGCAGCTACAGATTCTAAGGCGGTGGCCGCTCCTTTGCTTCAGGCCCTTACACCGAGATTTCCGACATGATCGACATTTTCGAATGCCTTTGGATGAAATCAATGGAACGGCAGCTTGAGATTGCCTCTAGCTTTCGGCTACTAGACTGCAATGGTGACGAGATTCCGGATATTGGAAAGGCGTTTTGCTGAACAAGAGGGTTCGGCGAGCCGTACATTGATAGGCGGTTAAGGATTGAGAGCGACGGTCTCTGTTCGATATTCACGTTCGACGACGCTGGCGGTCTGGGAGAGGCGATTGAAGGGGGGGGGTCTTGCGCGAGGACTTGGAAACCAAGCATTCGACCTGTATGGACTTCAGCGACGAGTCTTGTTTGGCGCGGTTGAAGGTTGAGGTGTTATCCATGCTGAAGGGGATACGCATTGGACGAGCGGCTTCTTTTGTCCGATAAGCTGATGCGAGTTTCCCGAACTCTTGCTGAATTGCCCGGGTGAACTTGCAGCTTGCCAGATGTTGTCACCGTTGTTTCCGCAAAGCTATTGCTCAATAACATCAAACTGCAATATAATAGAAAGAGACCATTAAAATAATTAAAGGAATCTGATACCTAAGGAGCAAAATGATTTTCACTAACGATGCTAGTTCGTATACCTATTGCTCTGTAATTGGTTGGGGAAACGTTTGCTTTAAGATTGGGTTCTAATGGCCGGCAGCCAATCATGGCGTGCCATCAAGGTGAAACTGGATAGATATCAAATGGACACTGCTTCGAATGAGGCGAACCGATACATGGCGAACGATGAGGAGAAAATCTATCAATCTCTGGGGCGCCTGAAATCCGTGAGCCGAGTCGCGGGCCGATTGCTTAGAGTTCTATTTTATATTTATATAGTTGCTACCTTGGTGATTTTTGCGGCGATATTTTTGCGGATCGTCTCTTTGGATTATTCAATCGGGGATATCCTGTCAACAATCCAGCGGTTTTTGCCCAATTTGATCATGGTCGCTATTGCAACGCTTCTGTTTCGACTGTTCATACGTGTGTTTGAGGATATGTCACGAGGTGAGTCTCCTTTCTCGGACATGCAGTCTTTACGATGGAAGACAGTTGGTTGGCTGCTTTTGGGTAAAATGCTATTTGAGCTAATGATCTCATTTGCTCCCTTTTCTATTGAGTCCGTTGGAGACATGCTGGTCGGGCTGTCCGTTCAACCCATTATTGTGAATGTTGATGTGGCTTCTGTGCTTTGGGCGATTGTCTCGTTTTGCCTATCATATGTTTTTAAGTATGGAGCCTTGCTTCAGAGGCTATCCGATGAAACGCTCTGAGGTGCCTTATGGCGATTATTTTTAATCTGGATAAGATGTTAGCCTCCCGTAAAATGCAATCGAACGATCTTGCTGATGAGTTTGGCTGCAGCGTCCAGACGATTTCCAAACTTAAAAACGGCAAGGTAAGGGCATTGAGGATCGAGACGCTTAATCGGCTTTGCGAGATATTCGACTGCCAGCCCGGAGATCTAATTGAATATATGAGCGCGGAAGAGGCACGTAAGAATTTCGGAGAGAAATTCATGGAAGATTACCTGGCGTTCTATCGTGAACAAAGCGCGGACTAGAGTGGATAAACAACATATTAGCCGAATCAATTGCCTCGAGAAATTTACTTTAAATTGAGAAAGTAGCCCCCCCCATTTATATACCGTTAATATCCGGTTCAGTATTAACGGTGCCGAAAAGACCTTATAGGATAAATATCGTGTTCGACATGGGGCTGTTAACGCGGGCAGAGTTGTGGACATTTTGATATCAACATCGCATTGCCAACGCGATTCGTGGATTGTCGCGCTTGAACCAGCTGAGAGCTTGCGTAATGCGACCCGAACGGAGCCGCGGTATTCAGATATCAGGCTCGGACATGAGCTCGGCGACACCCGCGCCGATCCAGGCTTTTTGGTGGAAGAGTTTTTGTTTGAGCGGTCGAAGAACCCTTCGGAGTAGCCCTTGTTGCCAGTGCGGCCTGCGGAACATGCAGCGCACCCCCTGAACTTCAATGCCTGTTTATCCATCGCAGTGTTGAGCAGTCCCTCCAGCAGCGGCTTTACCGCGACGCTGATGTCGATCGTTCCGTCCTCACGGTTCCGACGTCGGAGAGCGCCTTTTCGCGTGTGGTTTTCATAGCTCCCGTTTCTTTCTCAAGAGCCATTCGTTGCGAGTTCTTTGAGGCTCTGAAGAAAGCATATGCAAGCTGGGGGCAGGTCGACCCTCAACTCGCAATGCCTAGCCGAGTTTGACATATTTCCACCTCAGCACCGTGGATGGGGCGGAGCCTGTTACCCATAAGTCGTCCAGCACAGCCTTGAACGGGATGCTTCCCCATTGCCGCGTAGTGGGTGGCCCCTTCGTCGGTGTTCGATGCGCTCACCCCATGGTCCGGGTCTCTGAGCCGGATTCTACCTGGGAAACAAGCGAGAGGAAGTTTGTCCCGTCTGGTTGGCCATCATGGTCCTCAAAGCGCCGGCGAGCCCGACAGTCTCCGAAGACGGCATGTTCTCGGCTAGCGCGCAGAGAGCAAGCTCAATCGCCTCTTGTCGTACGCGCATACTTACCGTCTGGAGCGGTCCCGCCGGACCAAATTCGTCCTCAGTGAATTACATACCGAAAACACACCGAAGCATTCAGAGATGGCCGGCTATCAAGCGGTGTATGATTCTCGGAATGCCGGCGCACGCTTCCTTGCGGCCTGCGTTTTCGGCTGGAGCGGTATGGCGTTGTTCACTCTGGCGTAGTGTACTGTACCGCCGAGCTTATTGATCCTGATGCGGGGTTGTCCGACCTCGTCGCGCCTGTCGCGCTTGGATAGTGACAGGATGTTCGTGTATGAGACGTAGGCCTGTAGCTGCATCGAGCCTGAGTCAAGAATGAATCCGATCAGCTTCCCTGCCTCCGAGCTGACCTCCGCCTCCATGTTTTCTAATCGCTCCTGCGTGCCCAAAGGGTACTTCTATAGCTCTATCGATCGATTTCCAGGAGTTGACGCATCGAAAGGCCGCATAATGACGCCGGGTGTTTCCGCGTGGCATCCCTAGGTCGTCGAGGGACGGGGCATACGGCAGTCCGTGCGCGCTCGATGGGTTGTTGCTTGGAACGTGTGGCAATCCTACGCCGCCGTGGCGTCGGGGGTTACCGCTGCATCGTCGGCTTCGCTGTGATTCGGACTGCAATGGGTTTGTGCCTCGGCGTAATACGGCGGCATGCGAACCAAGTCGGTGGGATATTGCCAGTTACGTCAGTGCACTGCGGCCGGGAAGGAGATAGCTGTCCAGCCGGAAGGGGTCGACTGCTGCGCCCGCTCAGGCCGCGTGCGGTGATCGGGCGATACTTCGAGTCGTCGTCGCGTTCGGAGTTCGAAGGTCAGCACGCACGGCACGCAGATTCCTCTTCAAGGGATACGTCATCTCAATTTCCATCCCGCCAAGAGAACGGCTTGGAGCTGAGCGCTCCTACGATGCAGGCGAGCTCATTAGCGAGCTCCTCGAAGATCGGAAGTTCGCACGGCTCGCTTGGTCGTCCGTTTTCGCCGCTTGGTCTTTCGGCCTGCAGGGCTCGGGTAGAGAGAATCGTGTAGCCGTGGTGCTCCGCAGTCTCAAGGCAACAGCTGTTTGTCCATCGGGCCCCTTGCGTTTCCGCTGACTACGGTGATTCAGTTGTCCGGGACGATGGTACACGGGGAGCACATGTCTTTTTCGAGGGTACGTTCGCCCGCCGCGATCCGGGAATGTGCCTCCATGTCGGGGAGACTCTTGGCGCATATCCATCTCGAACGGGGGGGCGATGGACGAGTGCGCCGGTGGCCTCGCTCCGAGACGGGGGCGTGGACCGAGGCGACGTCGGCTCAGGCCGGACGCGTTCAATCCTTACGGACGGGTTGTGGGTGGGGTATAGGCGTCGACCTCGCGGGAGAATGCCGAATGTCTGCAGGGGTGCTTCCCACCGGGGATCTCGAGGCAGTGTGCTCGTTGCGGAACAAGCGGTATATTCGGGATTCCTCCAAGTCGGCCACAGGAACGCGCGAATGGTCGGACCCGAGATGCTCTTCACACACCTGAAAAGGACGTTGATGAAGAGCCTCGAGAGATTGGCACCCAGTATCAGAAAAAGGCAGTCAGCGTCGATGTTTTCCTCGTAAGTGCGCTTCGCGAGATGGTCTTGAGGCCCTGTCGTCGACGCCTCGGTACCGTTTCAGCCCCTTTTTTGCGAGCTTGTGTACGATGTTCCTCCTTGCGGACATATGGGCCCTTTCGACGCGAGGTGTCTCTCATGGAAAATGAAACCAGACACGGTTCGAGGGCGATGTTGTTTTCGGGGAGCGGGCGTACCACTTGTTCGAAGTATCGATGCAGGCTATTGCAAGCATACAATCCGGTGGCTATCACGTTCTAGGCAGGAAGCTGTTTTGATTCATATAGCAAAGCCATAAGAAATCGAGAAATTGTTAAACGAATAGGTTAACTTTTGGTCTATTATCTATATCAGTAAGAAGTCTTCGAATGCCGTGCAGTAAAGTCCGGAGAGGGAGGGGTTGGAGTTGGATAATAAGAAGTCAGCATTACCGTATAAAAATCTGACTGAGTACAGATTCAAACATGTGTTCCCAAGCTCTCCGTTTTATGAAAAGACGAGTTTCAAGGTAGGACGAGAGTATCGAGTTGATTTGCCGGAAAGCTGGTCAACAACGGAGGATGATACTTGGAGATACTGTTTCCCCGATTGCTATGAGCTTCCTTTGCAAGGATGGAAGATACACATTAGCGTTCGTCCGGGAATGGAAGATTTCGTCTTGGATAACATATCCAACTTCTTGCTCAAAAAGGGTGTCCCATTTAAATTTAGAGCGACTACAACTGCTTTCTATCAATCGAATATGAAGTACGCAGATCGATCGGGATCCGGTAAATTTATTACTGTGTATCCTAGAGACGATGAGCAGTTTTGCTATCTGCTAGATAGCCTCAATGAATTGACCGAGAACGTTGAGGGCCCGTATATTCTTTCCGATACAAAATATGGAAACGGCTCAGTGTATTTTCGCTATGGTGGCTTTTACTATCGCAAGCAAGTGCTTGAAGGTGGCAAGAATGTCATGGTGATTGCCACTCCAGATGGAAACACGATTGAGGACAAGCGGGTACCGTTTTTCGTTCTCCCGGATTTCGTAAAAGTACCGCAAAAAATCGAAGCAGAAGTTTTCGAGAGATTGAATCCCGATGCTGACTCTCTAGCAAGAGAACTCGCGCCGTATTCGATTCTCGATAGCCTTCATTTCAGCAATGGTGGAGGGGTATATCTCGGAAGGAATGAGGCAACCGGCAAAAGCGTGGTTTTGAAGGAAGCTCGTCCCTTTGCTGGTTACACGGGTGAGGAAGACGCCATTGCCAGGCTGCGGAGAGAAAAGGAGGCATTGATACAATTACAGGGCATTGGCGGTATTCCCGAGTACCTTGGATATAAGGTGATCGATGGGCATGAATTTCTGATTGAAGAATTCGTCGAAGGAGTATCGCTCCAAACATGGCTTGCGTCTAATTATCCATTTTCCCTCGAAATGGCTCTTGTTGAAAAGTTTGAAAAAAGAGCTCTGCGAATCGCGAGGGCCATCATCAGGCTCGTAAACGAGGTCCATTCTCGGAGCATAGCGATAATGGACATAAATATGAAGAACTTCATTGTTGGGCCTGATGAAAGCGTTTCGGTAATCGATTTCGAAGGAGCCCGACACGTTGAGGGCGATGATTCGGGCGTTCTGGGTACTCCAGGATTCATTCCCTACGAGAGGTGTGGTAATGCTGATCGCGACGCATTCGCTCTCACAAATTTGCTGTTTTATATCTTCTGGCCCTCTTGGTCCACGGCATTCAGTCCTAGAGCGCTGGAGACAAGCCTTGTTCACGTGGAGAGTCTATTCTCTGAAGAGACGATGAATCTGCTGTCAGACGCCAGGGCCAATGTACCTTCGAGCTTGCTACGAGACAGATTTGACTATTCCCCGTATGTGGCAACTGATATTAATTGCGGTGAGCTGATAAATCGGCTTGCCGCGGGCATCAGAATGTCATCGCGGATGTTGATTGAATCCGGGGATGAAAGAAGATATCCGGGCGATGCTTCGCAATTCTTGCATGACGACTCCGGTTCACTGGACATCGAGACTGGAGCAGCAGGAATAATGCTAATGATGTCTCGTGCAGGAATGAACGTTCAAGAAGATGTGGAATGGATAAAGAGGAAGCTCGATGCAGGAACGTCTATTGGATTTCACGGCCTCTTGCGTGGGGTGTCAGGAATCGCAAGTGCATTGTCACAATCTGGGTATACGCGGGAGGCGCTTGCGCTTGTGCCGTCTGAACTGCCCGCTATCAACCGACATGACCTTTCGATTCGAACCGGCCTTTCCGGGACAATTCTTGCGCTCTGCCAGCTTGAAGAAGACACCGAAGAGCCACGACTATCTCGCCTCATTGAATCTGCGGCAGAACAGCTGAAGACGGCGATCCAGTCTCATGAATGTTTGGTGAGCCCAGGCTCGGAAACCGGAAATGCTGTGGGCCTATTTGATGGCTGGTCAGGGGCTGCCATTGCGTGCAAGCGTTTGATGGAGTATTTTCACGGCAGCTCAGACTGGTTAGCACTGATGCAAGATTGCCTTAAATTCGAGATGGACCTTCTGAGCTTCGGGGAAAACGGTTACTTTGTTAATTACGATGGCGTCAACTTCGGCTATCTCTCTGAGGGGACGGCGGGAGTGTTCTTCGCCTTGACGTATTGCACTCCTAACAGCTGGACTGATGAGCTGGAAAAGATGAGTTTGAATATAGAAGAGCCCATCTCGTTAAACGGCGGACTATTTTGTGGGATTTGTGGAAAAGCTGCTGCCCTGCTCTGTTCGCCAAACCCAAAAGATGAGGCGCCCCTTCGGTTGATGATCAGGAATGTCGCGAATGGATTCCTATTTGCGCGCGATGAGGATGAATCCATATTCATGGTTGGGAACGGAGGAGCCTGTTTATCTGCGGATTATTCCACTGGGTCAGCAGGCTTGATCGGATTCCTATTGTCCTTTCAGTCGCGTAGATGCGAATGGTTCCCCGTTCCTCTTCATTAGTTTCGCATTTACGAAAAAAGGAAAGGAGGTTAGAAATGAATGCATTGCTTCAACTCCAGGCGATGAAGTCGTCCGGCGCTGAGATCGATCCTCGCGGTTCGGGCTTGAGCTTCTTCTGCGATGGCGACAACAGCGCTGCAAGCCTGTGGTGCGGAGGCCACCACTAAGGCCGCGGCCCACAGGGTTTTAATAGACCCTGTGGGCCTCTTACCTACTTGTTTTTTTGAGGGGAGGTGTGGTGCGGGTGAACGCGCTGCTCCAACTTCAGGCAATGACTCCGGCAGAGCCAGATGTCGATCTCCGCGCTTCTGGATGGAGCTGGGGTTGTGATGGAAAGCAGAGCAATCTAAGTTTCTTCTGTGGCATCTTCGGATAGTTGCTCATAAGAAATGGAAGGCTTCATGTCTTCCATTTCTTATGAGTTGGGAGCTTGAAGCAATTGGGAGATAAGAATGTGTGAACCGATTGTCGCATACGGAGTTCGCAAAACGTTTGCGCAGAAAGGAGGGAAACCTGTAGAGGTGTTGAAAGGGGTTGACATCCATGTTGGCACTAAAGAAATGGTGGCAATAGTGGGACCGAGTGGTTCCGGAAAGTCAACGCTGCTTCATTGCCTTTCCGGGTTGGAGTCTCCCACAGAAGGGACGATAAAACTTGCAGGTCATGATATCGTGGGCATATCTCCAAATCAACTATCTAAGATTCGCAGGGCGCACGCGGGTTTTATTTTTCAATCGTATAATCTCATTTCATCTTTATCAGCAATAGAGAACGTATCTGTTGCGGCTCGTCTTTCGGGGGCTGCGGTAGCTGAGCAGGATCTGCAACACCTGTTTGCAAAGATGGGGTTAGCTGAAAAGCAAAAACTGAAGCCTGTTCAACTTTCTGGCGGTGAACAGCAGCGCGTTTCTATAGCCCGTGCGCTTGCGACGAACGCCGATATCATTTTTGCGGATGAGCCGACAGGTGCCCTAGATGCGGAAAACACTCAACATGTCTTGAAAATTCTTCGCAACCTGGTTGATGTCGAAGGACGTTCAGTCCTTTTGGTTACCCATGACTTGGAGGCAGCGGCCCTTGCGGATCGGGTGCTAGTTTTTATTGATGGAACTATCAAACGTGAGATGGACAGTCCCAGCCCTAAAGAAATACTGGCTGCATTTGAGGTGGCCAAATGATTCGCTTGGTATTCGCTGACCTAACGAGCACAAAGGCCGTATGGGGTGGATTGCTTGCAATTGCGGTGGTTTTCGGATATCTCGGCAGCTGGGCAGTTTCGATCGAGTCAACTGCAAGTCAATTCGATAATCTCAAAAACCTCGGTACTGTAGTGGTTCTCTTCTCGTCGATAGCCGGCGTCTCCTTGTTGGTGCCTTTGGCGCAGCAGGCGGTTTCGTTGAAGGCGAAAACTTATGCACTGTGGCAGATTGTTGGAGCCAGCCCTCGGACAATTCGATTGATTGTGTTGATGCAACTGTTCGCGATTGCTATTGTCGGAGCGGCTGGTGGTTCGGCGTTCGAAGTGTTATCTTACCCCCTGTTGTTTCCATTGGTTTTTAGCTCATATAATCCTCCGAGCAATATTACCCTTGATCTGGGTCTATTCAACATGCCTGCTGTCTGGTTTGGTGCGGGAATCTTGTTTGTTGTTGGCGGTTACCGAGCTGCGAGGCGAGCGGCGAATATTCCCCCAGTCACAGTCGTGCGGGAGACCGAGATGCCTACAAAATGGAGGTCTCCCTTAAGGGCCGCAATTGGGTTCCTGCTTGTGGTGGCATTTTCTTTATACCTGTGCGATCTTCCGGATCAATTGCGAGAAGGATATTTCGACTATGCGATGATGGTGCCGCTTTTTGCGACCAGCATCTTCGCCGTTGCATCTCCTTGGCTGTTAACTGCGGTGTTGAAACTATTAAATAAGGGAGTTTCTGTCAGCAACATTCCAGGCTTTATCGCGGCTCGAAATGCCTTGCATCAGATTGAAATAGCGGGTTCATCGGAAGTGTCCATTATGGTTGGATATGGAATCCTATCCTCTTTTAATGTGATGACCGATGTCTTGACAGGCTACATCAACCGAATTGGATTAACCGGCCTCAATACATCTTTGGATTGGACAAGCTCAATAATACTATTTGGTGGTCCTGTAATACTAAGTTGCACCGGCGCGGCCGTATCCTCCTTTCTTTCTTTTGATAGTCGGAAAAAAGATGCCGCACAATACCTGTCGCTTGGGATTCGGCGCAGCAGCCTCTTGGTAGCCTGCCTCATTGAAGCAGCTGTTCACGTTGTGGCTGCTGCGGCGATTGGAGCAATGCCGGCAATATTGACCGGCTATCTTATCGGTATTCCAATCGGAATTACCCCATCATTCTGGAGACCGCTTGTTGGTGGGGGCGTTGTGTTAGGGGCAGGATTCATTCTCGTTGCGCTCTCAATACTCATACAAACGCTGTACGGCGTGAGGCGTAGCGAAGGAGTCGGTCTCGTCAACGGGCTGTCGGAATAGTTTGCAATCGGTGAAGATCATGAAGACATTGCTTAAAGTGCTGGGACGAAGTATCTCCCATCATCGGTTCCTATATATTTTATGCCTTCTACTCGGGGGGATCAGTGAGCTGCTGGTACTAGTTCAACCCCAGCTTGGAGGCAAGCTAATCGAAGGTGTTCAGAGCGGGCAGCTCTCCGGGTCTATTGTTGCTGCATTGGTGTTTATACTCGCTTCCAATGCCCTGGTAACAATGTGCCAGCAACTAGTGCTGGGTAAGATATGTGAAGACTCGGCATATGAGTTGCGCTGTGGGCTTGTTGAACGTTTTTTCAGTCTGCCAATTCTTGAGCAAGAATCTAAGGCTCCGGGATGGTATTCCCAGAGAATAGTAAGCGATGTAGATTTAACTAAAGCATTGCCAGGACAGAGTATCGCGTTGTTCCAAGCGACAATTATTCTGATTGGTTCGACGATAGCTCTATTGTGTATCGAGCCAATCACGTTCTTTGTTGGTGCTTCCTTCGGAGTCCTTTCTCTTGTGTTTGCTGTTATTGCGTCTAGACCCCTCGTAAAACTGAGAGAGGGGATTCAAGATGCGTATACCGGAATAACGGCTGGCGCGCAAGAAAGCATGAGAACAGGCAGAGTGCTCCGTGCATATGGAGCGTGGAATGCTTCGCGTAAGGAGTTGGAGCTCGAAGTTTCTAGGGCACATGAGGATGGGTTGCGACTGTCAGTAATCAACAGTTGCTTGTTTCCAATTGCTTCGATATTGATGCAGCTAGCAAATATTGGAACCATACTGTTCGGCGCCTTTCGCGTGGCAGACGGAGCAATTGCATTCTCCGGTCTCGTCATGTTTTTAATGTATTTTTCGGCGTTTTCCTCATCCGTATCTCAGCTGTCAGGATCGATATCAAGGATGCGCGAAGCGGAAGCGGGGGAGCGTCGTCTCACCGAACTCGAGACAATGAACGTTGAGAGAAGCATTCGATATAATCATCAGATTCCAAATATAATTTCTGGCGCTGCGGAAATACAGTTCAACAACGTAAGCTTTTCCTACGACGGAGAAACAGAATTCGCCTTGAAAGATGCAAGTTTTATCGTTCCCGCAGGGAAAAGAACCGCCATTGTTGGCGCTTCGGGCGGTGGAAAAACAACTTGCCTGGGATTGTTGGAGAAATTCTTCTTTCCAAACTCTGGAGAGATATTGTTAAATGGAATGCCCCTGAATGAAATTGAGACAAGTCGTTTGAGAGCCTCAATCGGCTATGTAGACCAAGATGCAGTTGTCATGAGGGGGACGATACGATCGAATTTGTCTGTCGGACGGGAGGGAATCTCGGATTCCGAGATGGAAAAGGTCCTGGATTTAGTTGGACTAACGCTTCCGCAACCGCGACTCGATTATCAAACGGGGGAAAACGGCTCCGCTTTATCTGGAGGGCAAAAACAAAGACTGGCCCTGGCTCGATCATTTTTGGGGCTCCCAAACCTATTAATTATGGATGAGCCGACATCGAGTCTCGACGGGATAGCGGAGCATGAGATAAATGACATCATCCGTAAGGCATTCTCATCAATTACCGTACTCTGTACGGCGCATAGGTTGTCTCAGATTTTGAGTTCTGATTGGATTGTTGTCGTGAATGAAGGTCAAGTTGTCGCGCAAGGTCCGCATGAAATCCTGATGGACACATGCGAGTATTACAGAGAGCTCGTTGCTTCTCAGGCAGCATGAACTGTTGTCGTTGCGTTACCTTGCGCGATGACTACAACAAAAGACGATACGCACCCCCAGCAACTTATTCGACAGCACAGAAGGCGCGTGACGTTTCGTCCTCGAGCAATTCAAAGAAACGAATCATTAGTGGGCAGTATGGATCGGGCGCAGCAAGAGTGGGCGATGAGCATAAAGATCGCGCCCTGCATCCACCGCCACATATTTCGCAGTATTTACAAGTGGAGCATGTCTCAAATCGAGATGCATCAAGCTGCTGAAATAGTCTCGCGACATCCGAATCGAGAGCATTGGCCAGACTATCGATAAACACATTGCCCATTGCGTACTTTTCCTCATGAAGCATATGGCACGGGTAGACCGTTCCGTCGGAATCAATACTGAGCGTGTTTTTCGCAGCGCCACAATAACGTTTTGCAGAAATGTTGAGGCGCGTTTGTCCATGAGGGCCGGCCATCGAATCGCTTCCAAGGTGGAACAATGCGTCCCCCAGCGAGTAAAGTTGGCTCGGAGAGGGAATGAGGCCAGCCGTATGAGGATCGGAAGAGGTGAACGATATCAGGCTGAAATTGATCGTAACTCCAAGTCTTTTTGAAAGGGTCACGTACTGAAGAACATCTTCGATGTTCAGGGCGTGAATTGTGGCGATGATATGTCCTTGAATCCCGGCGCTCTTTATTTGTTTAATCGAGTCAATGAGCTTAGAAAAGTTTTGTGTACCACGAATGTGAGCTTGCGATTCTGCGGAGTATCCATCAAATGAAATAGAAATGCAGGGAGAATGACCTGAGAGGCGATGAAGGGAGCTTTGATCGATGTGCAGCCCGTTCGAGAGAATGGCCAGAGACGGGATTCCGCAAACTTCCTTTGCATATGCGACGATATCTGGCAAGTCATCACGAAGGAACGGCTCCCCTCCAGAGATGACAAGTTGGCTTATTCCGCGACTACTTATTTCATCCAACGCTTTCTTGATGCATTCCAGGGAGGGGTCTTCGCAGGAATTTCTCCCCTCCTTGTACGAATAGCATCCCTGACATGTTAAATCGCAGCGGCTCGTGACATGAAAATACACCGTTTGCAATGCGGGTGGATGCCGTGGACCCTCAAAAAAACAACTATTACTTAGCTGGTCGAACAGACTTTGATCTACGAGTGAAATTTCGGACCGGTCTAGGTCTTCCACGAGCAACTTTCGACATATTTCTGCACCGGCGGCAGTCAGTCCGATAATAATACCGTTGTCATAATTCGCAACTATCGGAATACCAGCAAAATCGAACATGGTCACGTTTTTATGGAACTTCATCCTCAATCCTCTCAGGTTAAGTCCCCAATGGTCGTCCCGCAGATGGAAGCCAATACAGCTGAGTTTGATTGTTCCGGTTGGGCCATAAGGGTCCATGAGGCTGCATTGACACACATATTCTATTGCGCAAATAAGATATGCCAATTGTGAATCGAATGAATGGCCACAGTTGTTGTCAGCCAAATCCCCATCAGCGAATAACGTAAAGCGGCGATACGGGTGCAGGCTCCTATGATTCAGGAGGGCGAGTTTCTGCGCCGCAGCTCATAAATTCTTTTGATAGTGCTTGAGAAGAGGGGTGCTTCGTTTTCGATTTTCGCAGGTAAGAAGACCTATTTGGAATCTCGATTATCGAGATGGCTGGATTCGGTGTCATTATCAGGCTGGTGAAGATGCGGAAAAGCACCAAGAACGTTGTTTGACAGGGTTTTTCGGGCCTCCTGCACGTCTTGGAAGTTGCAAAATGATACAGCAACTCAAACATATCGAAGAGCGATAGCTGTTGGAGCGAGAGCCAGAACAGCGAGATTAAGCGAGTCGCAGAGGTCTCAACGCCTTCCCCTAAAGGGCCTCTTTTGTCCGTAGTGGCAAGAGGGGCTTTTTCGTTTCCCTCTTGCGACGGAGGGGGACACCATGCGCCTATACAGGACGAATTGCGCGCTCTCGTCGGATGATGGACTATGTGTCGAGATGAGGATCTCGGGTGGAGGTCACGTCGCGGTCGCGGTCGGGCGCGATGTGGCGGAAGCCCTAGACGACCTCCAGCGCGAATGGTGGCGTATCGAGCGTCGGGAGGCACGCCACACTCTCAGTTTGGACGCTATGCTCCCCCAGGTGTTGGCGGACCCTTCGTCGAACCCTGAGGAGATGCTGGCGAGGCGATACGAATCGAAGGCGCTGGCTTGCGCGGTCGCAACACTCTCCCCAGTTCAGATGAGGCGGCTTCTCATGCACGATGCTGCCCTGCTCCCGATAAGGGAAATTGCGGAGGGGGGTGCTTCGAAAGGGCGATAAAGTACGGCCTCCACAAAGCGAGAGAAAAGCTCAGGGAAATTCTCGAGAGCGACTTCCCCTCCTAGAGCCGGCGTGTCCGGTATAGCGAGGAGCGACTCCTTCGAGAACCTTGAGAATCGCATGGCCGTCCGATGCGGTAGGGGCAAGAGCGCGCCACGCGATGATGGCCTTTGGTCTTCGGGCGGAGCTCGGGCCGGCCAAAAGGCCGGCCCGCTTGCATATTCGGGTTGCTGAGAAAGGAGTGGGGGTGGCTACGCTTGGATGGAATCCGACGCGGTCAGATATGCTTCGCGGACCTAGATCCGATCGTCGGCAGTGAATAGGGCGGCGTTCGCCCCTTCCTCATCGTGCAGGACGATTGCGAGAACAGGCGCCCGCGCCCGGTTATCGTCGTGCCTCTCACGAAGCGAGTAGGAAGGTGGATGCCGACGCACGTTCTCCTTCCTGTGGTCGTAGGGTTGAGACGGACGTCGACGGTGATGCTCGAGCAGGTAAGAACGATCGACAAGGCACGTCTCGGGGCGCGTCTCGGCATTGCGGGCGAGCGTGAGATGGCAAGGGTCGATGCGGCTATCGCGGTAAGCCCGGGGCTTGTCCCACGGAGAAACGTCGTCCCCTTGTGTGACGTCTGTGCGCGGCGGTTTCGCGACGCGGGCTACTAGCTCGACGCCCGAGACCCGGGAGCCGCGATGACTCCCTTTGTGTCTACTGCGGAGACCGCGCGGGTCGAGATCACGCGGTATCGGGGCCGTGGCGAAGCGTGTGGCGGACCGCAAGCGTGCAAGCCCGGCAGCAGCACCGTTGCCGTGTGGGGCTGCGGGGATGAGACTGGGATCGCGTGCCTTTAAGGGTGCGCGGCCCTCCAAGATTGGAGGGGAAATGTCGAGCGAAGGAATCGTGGCAGATCCGAACATGCCCGTCCTGGCCGACGCAGATCTGGACGGGCTGTACTTGGCGGCGCTCGAACCCTATCCCTACCTCATGACGCCAACGCAGGTCGCCGAGTTCGCTTGCGGGACTCGGGGCGGAGTGAGGCATCTGCTCAAGATGGGGGGAGATTAAAGGGGCGAGGATGGGCAGCAGATGGGTGGTCCCGATTGAGATTTCTGGGATTGCATTGTTCTTTCCAATCAGGTGCAGATATGCCAGATGACGGAGGTGGAACGGCGCAACAAACCACGGCCGTTGGACGGACGTTTCCAGTTTGTATGCGATTGACCGTTCCCTAAAGAACAATGACCAAAAAGACATCCCCTTGGATGATCGAGATTGGTCTAAGGCCCGTGACAGCTCTACTGTAAGACGCTGCGTGCGGGCCGGGGCATGCCATATGTCACGGATTCCCGGGTGGACTGGGCCTCGCACGGTGTCAGCGCTACTTCCAAACCGCGAGCGCCGCAGTGCCCAAGACGATGAGGGCGAGACCGATGGCGCTGCGTCGCGAGACTTTTTCGTTGAATGCCAGGCGCGCAAATAGTACCGATACGACAATCGATAGTTTGTCGATCTGCACCACGACGCTCACCTGGCCTGCGGCGATGGCATAGTAATAGAGCAGCCACGATGCTCCAGTCGCGATGCCCGATGCCGCGAGTAATACGAGTTCGTAGCGGTCTATGTGCACGGCTTGGCCCATCTTGCCTTTAGCTGCCACGATTGCCCATGCCATAACCAGTACCACACAGGTACGGATTGCCGTGGCCAGGTTGGACTCGACGCCTTCGATGCCAACCTTGGCGAGGACGGAGGTGAGTGCTGCGAACACGGCGGCGCCGAGGGCGTAAGCGAGCCAGGTCCGGTCTTGCTGCTGCTCGGGTCCGGCAGACTGCTGCTTCTCGATCATTAAAAACGTGCCGAGGGTGATGACGGCGGTTCCCACGAGCTTAACCGCAAGGTTGCTCGTCTCACCAAAAAGCGCGATGGCGATCAGCGCGGCGAGCACGGTGCTCATCTTGTCAACCGGTACGACCTTATTTATGTCTCCGATGCTCAGCGCCTTAAAGTAACAGATCCACGAAGCTCCGGTAGCGAGTCCCGAGAGGACGAGAAAGAGCCAGGATCTGGGTTCGATGCTGCCAATGGTTCCAATGGATCCAGAAATACCCGCCATTGCCCAGACGAAAACGAGCACCACGCAGGTGCGAATGGCCGTCGCGACATCGGAGTCGGTCTGCTTGATGCCGCATTTGGCCAAGATGGATGTGATGCCGGCAAAGAATGCTGACGCAAATGCTGCGACGACCCACGACACGGGTTGTGCGCCTCCTCAAAAAAAAGACCACGCCAGATCTATGGCGCATGTCCGATGATACCGCGCTTGCCTATAGGTCGCGTGCCCGGTAGACCTTGGTGCTGATGGCGCAGCTGACAACGCCAAGGATGACCGTTGCTAGCGCGACGGCACCACACAGGCAACCGAGGACGGCAGAATCGGGATTCGTCCCTGCAATCGACATGAGCTGGTTGCTGATGGGGTTGAATGAGTTTAGCGTGACCATGATAAGGCACATGAATAGGGCGTACAGACCAACGGATAGGCGTTGCGCCTTCATGTGTTCAAATCGAAAGAACAGAGGCAGTACCAAAAACACCGCCATGAGGGAGAAAAGCATCGATATTGCCGAGGCGATTGCGGTCTCAAAGACGGTCTCTCCCGTGGAGGGGATACCCACGCTGTTTAAGATCGGGATGGCGACGATACTCAACAGCACGGCCGCGCACGCCATGATGACCGAGAAAATAGTGATGCACAGGTAGCGTGCGCTGACGATGTCTTTGCGTGAGATGGGCAGCGTTGCCCGATAGCGCTCCCATCCGTTTTGGTTGTCGAGCCCGGCCAGCGACGTCATGGCCATGATAGGCGACATGGCACTGATCGCGAAGGCGCCGGCGGCGCTCATGTCGGAATCACCATTCGATGCCCTGACGGCGGTCAGCACGACGAAGATGAACAGGCCGACACCTGCGATGCTCGGGACGAGCGTGCGAACGATGGGAAGCTCGGACATAATGGCGCGTTTCATTTCAAAGCCCCTTTCAGCATGAAGCGAAGATAGTCATCAATGGTTGCCCGATCGCAGGGAATCTCGGGGAAGGCCTCGAGCACTTCGCGGTGGTTGGGCACGAGCACGTCCACGCTGTAGGCGTGGCGGGCGGCGCGGGTGCCTTCGACGCAAGCCATGAGCTCGGCGGCCTGTGCCTGGGTGCAGTGGGCGATGCCGGCGCGGTCGGTAATGTCCTCGCGTGGCAGGTCAAACACAATCGAGCCGTTATCGATGCAGATGACGCGGTCGGCAGCACGATCGAGATCAGACGTAATGTGGCTCGAGAGCAGCACGCTGCGCTGGCCGTCGGCGACAAAGGCGAGCAGCTCATCGAGCAGTTCCTCGCGTGCCATGGGATCGAGGCCCGCGGTGCCTTCGTCCAAAACGAGCAGCTTGGCATGGTGGCTGAGCGCGCAGGCGAGCTGCAGCTTCATACCCATGCCGCGGGAGAGGTCCTTGACCTTTGTCTTGGGATCGAGGCCAAATCGGTTGATGAATCCGGCGAACGTTTCGCGGTCCCACGTGGGGTACGCCGGGCCTACGAGCGCCTCGATCTGGCCGACCTTGAGCGTGGAGGGGAAGGGACATGTGTCCAGCACGAGGCCGATGCGAGAGCGCAGGTGGCGTTGCGACTCATCGGGCGCGTCGGTGCCACAGCGCTGCCCAAACAGGTGCACCTCGCCGGCATCGAGCTTTATAAGCCCAAGCGTGGCGCGAATGGTCGTCGTCTTGCCGGCGCCGTTTGCGCCCACAAAGCCAACAATTTGGCCGGGCTCCACGGCCAACGTGACGTCACGTAGCGAAAAGCGGTCGCTCACGCGGCGTGAGATGCTTTTGAGTTCTAGCAAGTTTTGCATGGCATAGCCTTTCTTGCAGATGGTTACTGCATGGTTTCGGGGGCTACCAGGTCGAGCATCTCGTGCAGTTTATCGCGCGTGACGCCCACGGCTTCGGCTTGCGTTGCTGCCTGTGCGAGCAGCTCTTCGATATGGCAGAACTGATTTTCGCGCAAGAGTTCTTGGTTGCCCTCGGCGACAAAACAGCCCTTGCCCTGCACAGTGCAGATAAAGCCGAGTTGCTCCAGGTCGGCGTAGGCGCGCTTGGTGGTGATGACACTCACGCCAAGATCGCTCGCGAGTGCACGGATGCTGGGGAGTTTGGCTCCCGCAGCAAGCGTGCCCGAAAGGATCTGAGCTTTGACCTGCGAGGTTATCTGCTCGTAGATGGGCTTGTCGCTCGAATTGGATAGGATGATGTCCACAGCGGCTCCTTAGCTGATGGGCTACACGTGTATATAACCGGTAAGCACAGTATATACACACTATGTACAGTTGTGCAAGAGGAAATTACGGGGCTGTCCGTCCCTCTACTCATTCATCTCAATCTGTAACATCTAGACCCGTTTTGGATGACTAACTGTTACAGATTGAGATCTTTCTGAGACGTCCGACCGTTTGTCTCGATTTGTAACATCTGGAGGTCAAAAACCCGTTTATCTGTTACAGATTGAGATTTTGTCGACAGGTCCATTCATTTGTCTTGATCTGTAACATCTAGACCCGTTTTTGCTGGCTAACTGTTACAGATCAAGATACTGGCTGCCCGCCCTGTGCGTTCATCTCAATCTGTAACACCTGGAGGTCAAAAACCCTTCTAGGTGTTACAGATTGAGACAAACCGTCGCGGAACACCGCTGACATTCCACCGTCCGAGCCCCAACTGATGAATTTGTCCTGATAGGCGCCCTATGGCGAGGTTTCGCGGCTACAATAGTGCGGTTACATCGACGTAATGCACTCAATGCAAGAAAGGATCCGCATGGCAAGCCTGTCGGATGAAATCTCGTCGCGCCGCACATTCGCGATCATCAGCCACCCGGACGCCGGTAAGACCACACTGACCGAGAAGCTGCTGCTCTATACCGGTAGCATTCAGACTGCCGGCTCGGTCAAGGGCAAGAGCTCGGCCAAGCATGCCGTCTCGGACTGGATGGACATCGAGAAGGAGCGCGGCATTTCCGTTACCTCCTCGGTACTGCAGTTCACCTATAACGGCGCCTGCGTCAATATCCTCGATACCCCCGGCCACCAGGACTTCTCGGAGGATACCTACCGTACCCTTATGGCCGCCGACGCCGCAGTCATGGTCATCGACGGCGCCAAGGGCGTCGAGGCCCAGACCAAAAAGCTTTTTAAGGTCTGCACACTGCGCCACATTCCCATCTTCACCTTTGTGAACAAGCTTGACCACGATGCTCGCGATCCGTTTGAGCTCATGGAAGAGATCGAGAACGTCCTGGGTATCAATACGTATCCCATGAACTGGCCGATCGGCAGCGGCCGCAACTTCCGCGGCGTGTTCGATCGTCAGACCCGTCGCGTTATTGCCTTTGAGGGCGACGGCCACGCCAACGCCACCAAGAAGGTCGCCGAGGTCGAGGCCGAGCTGGGCGATCCTTCCATGGACGAGCTCATCGGCGAGGAAAACCATAAGAACCTGATGGACGACATCGAGCTGCTCGATGGTGCCGGCGACGAGCTCGACTTGGATGCCGTGGCCTGTGGCAAGCTGAGCCCGGCGTTCTTTGGCTCGGCGCTTACCAACTTTGGCGTGGAGCCCTTTCTCAAGGAGTTCCTGCGCCTGGCCCCGACGCCGCGCGCCTATACCGATACGCTCACCGGCGAGCCGGTCGATCCCTGCCGCGACGACTTTAGCGGCTTTGTGTTTAAGATCCAGGCCAACATGGACAAGAACCACCGTGACCGCATCGCCTTTGTGCGCATTTGCTCGGGCAAGTTCGAGCGCGGCATGGACGCCTTCCACGTGCAGGGCAACCGCAAGCTCAAGCTTGCCACGGGCACGTCGATGATGGCCGACGACCGCGCCATCGTGGACGAGGCGTACGCGGGCGATATCGTGGGCCTGTTCGATCCGGGTATCTTTAGCATCGGCGACACCGTGTGCTCCGGCAAGCGCCATGTGCAGTATCCGCAGATCCCGACGTTTGCCCCCGAGATGTTCGCTCGCATTACGCAGGTCGACACGCTCAAGCGCAAGCAGTTCGTCAAGGGCATGGAGGAGCTTGCCCAGGAGGGCGCCATCCAGATCTTCCGCGAGTTGGGCGCCGGCATGGAAAGCGTTATCGTCGGCGTGGTCGGCGTGCTGCAGTTTGAGGTGCTCGAGCGCCGTCTTAAGGCCGAGTACCGTGTTGAGGTTCGTCGCCAGCCGCTGCCCTATACGGACATCCGCTGGATCCAGAATGACCCCGATACCATCGATATCCCGGCTCTTTCGCTCACGCGCGACACCCTGCGCGTCGAGGACATGCGCGGCGGCAAGCTGCTGCTGTTCACGAGCTCGTGGAACGTGGACTGGGCGACCGACCACAACCCCGACCTGATCCTGTCGGAGTTTGGCAACGTAGCCTTTTAACGTATCGGCGCGGTGGTCCTGCGGGGCTGCCGCGCCGTTTGCTTGCCTTATGCCGTGTGAGCGGCTATTATACCCACCGTCGTCTCAAGACCGGGGCGTCCGAGCAGTTCGGGTCCGATATCCTGCTCGTTAAACCTAAAACCAAAGGAGTACATAATGATCAAGAAGGTCATGGAGGACTACAAGGTCCTGTTGCGGAGCATTCCCGCGGCAACGGTTTCGCTGTTTTTCGTGAGCGTCATCATGATGAACCTGCTGGCCAACAAAGAGCTCATCAGCCTGCCGTATCTGGCACTCGATTGCGGCTTTGTGGTGAGCTGGGTTTCGTTTTTGTGCCAGGACATGATCTGCAAGCGCTTTGGTGCCAAGGCATCCATTAAAATCTCTATCCTCGCGCTGCTGGTCAACCTTGCCGTGAGCCTGTGCTTTTGGGCATGCTCGCTCACGCCCGGCATGTGGGGCGCTTACTACGACACGGGCATGATCGAGGTCAACACCGCTCTTAACGCCACCATCGGCGGCACCTGGTACGTGGTGCTGGGCTCTTCGCTGGCAATGCTCGTTTCTGCCGTGGTTAACTCCACGCTCAACCAGTCGCTCGGCCGCATGCTCAAAAAGAATAACTTTGCAAGCTTCGCCTTCCGCTCCTATGTGTCCACGGGTGTTGGCCAGTTTATCGACAATCTGGTCTTTGCCATTGTGGTGAGCCACACGTTCTTCGGCTGGACCTGGGTGCAGGTCCTCATGTGCTCCCTGACGGGCGCTGTTGCCGAGCTGCTGTGCGAGGTTTTCCTGAGCCCCGTGGGCTACAAGGTCGTGCGCGGCTGGGAGCGCGAGAATGTGGGCTCCGAGTACCTCGAGCGCCACGCAACCGCCTAAGGAGCAAGTATGCGGGTTTTGATCACGGGTGCTTCGGGCGGTATCGGAGCCGCATGCGTGCAACGATTTTTGGACGAGGGCCACGAGGTCGTGGGCTTTGATCTGCTGCCGGCGGCGGTCGAACACGAGCGCTACCGCCATCTGATCGTTGATGTCCGCGAGCCGGGCTCGTTTCCAGGCGACCTTGAACCCCAGGTGATCGTGAACGTTGCCGGTACGCAGGATTCGGCCGATGACATCGCCGCCAACCTGTATGGCACCATCAACGTGACCGAGCGCTACGCCTTTGCGGGGGAGGGGCTTGCCGCCAAGCCGGTGCCGGCTATCCAATCCGTGGTCAATGTGGGGTCGGCGAGCGGGCATACGGGATCGGAGTTTCCTGCCTATGCTGCCAGCAAGGGCGGCGTTATCGCGTACACCAAGAACCTTGCAAACCGCCTGGCGCCGCAGGCCATCGCCAACAGTGTGGACCCAGGCGGCGTTATCACGCCGCTCAACCGTTGCGTGATGGAAGACGAGCGCCTGTGGAATCAGATTATGGAGCTCACGCCGCTTAAACGCTGGGCCACCGCCCAAGAGATCGCCGAGTGGATCTACTTTGTGGGCGTGACCAACCGGTTTATGACCGGACAGAGTCTGTTGATCGATGGCGGCGAGGCCGGCCGCACGCAATTTATTTGGCCCGAATAGGAAACGCGCCCGATGGAAAGCCGTCGGGCGCGTTTTTGATGTATCGATTTTTAGCCGAGGCAAGTCCAGTTGACGGGGGTCGAGCCGTGCTGTTCGAGTAGCCGATTGGCTGCCGAGAAGGGACGCGACCCCATAAAGGCGGGGAGTTCTGCCGTGGCACGATTGGCCGAAAGCGGCGAGGGGTGCGTGGAGGCCAGACAGAACTTGTCGGTTGCCTTGCCCGCGTCAGTTGCGACGAGCTTGCCCTCGACCATCTGCTGGGCAAAGCGGCCCCATGCCAAAAAGACAACCGGTTGAGGCAGCTGGCAGCAGCGTTCGATAACGTAGTCGGTGAGCGTGCTCCAGCCCAGCTTGGCGTGCGAGTTCGCGGCATGCTCGCGCACGGTGAGCGTAGTGTTGAGAAGCAGGACGCCCTGTTGTGCCCATGGCGTTAAATCTCCTGTGGCGGGGATGGGACAACCCAGATCGGCATTGAGTTCCTTGTAGATGTTGCGCAGGCTCGGCGGCAACTTGGTTTGCGTCGCGGGGACCGAGAACGACAGCCCCATGGCCTGGTTGGGTCCGTGATAGGGGTCTTGACCCAAGATGACAACCTTGACCTGGTCGGCCGGCGTGTAGGCGAGGGCATTGAGGATGTCGTCTTGTGCCGGGTAGATAGTCTGCTCGGCACGCAAAAGGGCGATGCGCTCGAGCAGCTGGTTCGTAGTGTCACGTACCGGCTGCGGTGCATCGCCCAACCAAGTTGCTATGTTGCGGTCGCGGGTCGCGGCGTCCATGGGGCTCCTTTACGTCAGATGCTCTGTTGGCATCTATTGTAAAGGCGCACCGGTTGCCTTTATGCCGCGGCTGTATGAAGAGCGGGGTCTACGAGACGTGCTCGGGCGCTCCTGCCATGCGAGCCTGTCCATGTGCGCGGAGGCGCGGAAGCTCGACGGTTGCCACCATGACGCCGGTGAGGATGAGGGCGGCGCCAAAGAAGGCGATGGCGCTCAGGACCTCGCCGACCAGGAAGAACGAGAAGACGGCGGAGCAGACCGGCTCGAGCGAGAAGGCGAAGCCGGTGGTCTCGGCAGGTACGTGGGGCTGCACGAGCGTCTGGGTGATAAAGCCGTAGGCAGAGCAGATGAGTGCGAGCGCAACGACAACGACGATCTCGTTCGGCGTGCTGGGAAGCGTAAAGCCGCCAAAGGCGCATGCGGCGATGCCCGAGAACAAGCCACCGAAGCCCAGCTGCCAAACGCCCAGAGCCAGCGGATCGACTTCTTCGACAAAGCGCTTGGCTACGATAATGTGGCCGGCATAGATAAAGGCCGAGAGCAGCATGATGATCGCGCCTGGATTCAGGCTGGTAAAGTCGGCGCCCGAGAGTAAAAGCATGCCGCAGGTGACGATGGCGGTGCCGATGAGCACCTTGCGCTCGGGGGCGCGACGCAGCAGGGCCGCGTTGGCAAACGGTACGATCACGACCGTCAGGCTCTGCAAAAAGCCGGCGGTGGAAGCCGAGGTGAGGCTGGAGCCCAGGCACATGCAGGTGAGCTCGGTTGCCATGATGGCGCCGATGATGGCGGCACGGACCATAAGGTCGCGGTTGATGCGGAAAGCGCGCTTGTGGAAGAGCACCAGGCAGGCCGCAAAGGCGATGATGCAGCGCAGCGCAACGATACTCGTGGCGTTCATGCTGTCCATGCCGATCTTCATGAGGGGGTACGAAAAGCCCCATGCGAAGGGAACGGAAAATGAGAGTGCGATTGCTTTTTTGCGATCCATGGGACTCCTTTGTTACAGAACGGTTTCGTAAAAAGGATTCTGCTCCCAGATATGGATGTAGTAAAGCGAATGTATCTTCAGTATGATTAAGAAATACTAATGTTAGAAGAAAAAGCCCTGGCAAAACGTTTTAAGGCTATATCGATGTGGAGGCACGATGGCATCGCGGTATCAGATTGTGTGTATGGTGGTCGATTGCGGTAGCCTGAAACGCGCGGCGGACGAGCTGGGCTATACGCAAAGTGCGGTGAGCCAGGCCGTCAAGGCGCTCGAGCGCGAGCTGGGTACCACGCTTATCGAGCGCGGCAAGCAGGGCGTTTCGCTTACGCGCGACGGCAAACAGTACCTGCCGTATCTGCGACAGATCGTAACTGCCGAGGCCGAGCTTGAGGGCAAACGCCAGGAGTTGCTGGGGCTCTCCTCGACTGATATTCGTATCGCGACGTTTACTAACGTGAGCCGCACCGTACTGCCGCGCGTGATTCGCGACTTTGGGGCTCTACACCCTGGCGTACGCTTTACTCTCAAGCAGGGCGATTACACGTGCAACGCTCAATGGGTACACGATGGCGTGGTTGATTTTTGTTTTACGGCGCGCGGATTTACCGCTGGGCTCGAGAAGCGCGTGGTCTATCACGACGAGTTGGTGGCACTGTTGCCGTCCGCCCATCCGCTGACGGCAAAGGAAAAGGTGACGCTTGCCGACCTGGCGTCCGAACCGTTTGTGCTGCTGGATGAGGGCGAACAGAGCCTGGTGCTCGATGCATTCGCGGCGCACGGGCTGTCGCCGCACGTGACGAGTGAGGTGACCGACGACTACACCATTATGGCGATGGTGGAGGAGGGCCTAGGAGTGAGCATGCTCTACCGTCGTACTGTGGAGGGCATGCGAGCCGATATTTGTGTGCGGCCCATCGTGCATGCCCCCTCGCGCGACGTGGTGGCCGCCTGGCGCAGCTGGGACACCATGCCCATCGCCACGAGGCGCTTTATCGACTATATGAGCTCTCATATTGTCAATTAATGACTGGCGTGACGTTGAGTGCGGTGTTTAGCGGGCAGTCGCTTTGACTTGGGCGGCGCGATAGGTGCGTGCTGGGTGGCAGAGCAATACCGCCACGACCATAAAGAATGCCGTGGTGCCCAGGCTGATGGGGTAGACCATCATGATGTTCGCAAAGGTGCGGAAGTGCGGGAACACGCAGAATACCCAGTAGAAGCGGATGCCGCAGACACAGATCATGGTGATGAGGGCGGGCATGAGCGAGATGCCAAAGCCGCGCAGGTAGCCGGACATATTCTCGTAGAACATGCTAAAGGCGTATGCCGGGAAGATCGAGCACACACGGATATAGCCGATCGAGACGATGTTGGGGTCGCTATTAAACAGCGCTAGGATCTCGCGCCCCAGACCGACGATGATAACGATGGTAGTGAGCGCGACGATGCCGCCTTCGACCAGGCAGACCTTAAGGGTCTTGGTGCAACGGTCGATCTGGCGGGCACCGTGGTTTTGCCCCACAAAGGTGGTGCAAGCCTGGCTAAAGCTGTTGAGCAGGTTGTAGCACACGTACTCCAGGCTCATGGCGGCGCTCGATGCCGCCATGACCTCGGTGCCCAAGCTGTTGATGGCGGACTGGATGATGATGTTGGCGACGGCAAAGACGGCGCTCTGGATGCCGGCGGGCAGGCCGATTTTGACGATGCGCCTGAGGGCGACGGGGTCTAAGCCTAAGTCGCGTGGAGTGACGCGGACGACGGAGTCAGTCTTGAGCAGACGGATAAAGAGCGTAGCGGCGCTGACGGTGTAGGCGATGGCGGTGGCGATGGCGACGCCCGCGACGCCCCAGTGGAGTACGGGGACAAAGATGAGGTCCAGGCCAATGTTGAGGACGGTGGACACGGCAAGCGCCTGCAGCGGCATGCGGGTGATGCCGACGGAGCGGAAGATCGCGGCCTCAAAGTTGTAGAGCAAAATCGAGGGCATGCTCAGCAAAAAGACGCGTAGATAGAGTGAGGCGAGCGGCATGGTCTCGGCGGGAACGTTGAGCGCGGCGAGCATGGGCTCGGCAAAGATCTCGCCCAGAGCGATGACGACAAAGCCCACGAGTGCCATTAAAATCGAGGTATGGACGGCGCGTTTGACCATGTTCTGATCGTTGCGGCCGATAGCGTTGGCGATGACCACGTTGGAGC
This sequence comes from Collinsella sp., assembly GCA_019414625.1. Taxonomy (GTDB): domain Bacteria; phylum Actinomycetota; class Coriobacteriia; order Coriobacteriales; family Coriobacteriaceae; genus Collinsella. The sequence goes on along the minus strand of DXLR01000016.1, from coordinate 27,136 downwards.
CAAGCGACATGCCAATAAACAGGTTGAGCATAAGACTGGTAAGCGGAACATTGGAGCCGACCGCCGCCATGGCGAGGGTTCCCTGGTCGCCCGAGAAGTTACCGATAATGACCGTGGCGATGAGGTTCGACAGCTGCTCCAAGATGCTCGTGGCGGCCACGGGGAAGGCGAACAGGGGAATATTGCGCCACAGCGAGCCGGTGGTCATGTCAATGTGCTTAGATACGGTGTCAGCCATACGCTCTCAATCTCTAACATGCTCTTTCGTGCTTATTTGCGCAGATGATGATACTCCTAATGCAACCAGTCGGCACTTGGGGACGTTCCTTTTCTGTCGGCAGCTGGGGACACTCCTTATCTCTTCTAACTAGTCATTCAAGAACGTCCCCAATGACTAGGTGGGGAAGGCGTGAGACAATGGTGGGCGTTGTGTTGTTCGCGCTAAGGAGTTGCCATGTTGTTGTGTCCCGTTTGCCATGAACCGTTGGTGGACGATGAGCGTGGGGCCGCATGTGCGGGCGGACACCGGTTTGACCGTGCGCGCGAGGGTTATCTATATCTACTGCGCTCGTCCAAGAGCGGCGACTCCATGGGCGATCCCAAGTCGCAGGCACGCAGCCGTCGTGACTTTCTAAACCGTGGCTACTATGCGCCGTTGCGCGATGCAATGGTCGAGCTGGTGCGTGAGCGGGCGGCTGGGTGCGCTGCGTCTACGAACGGCCCCATGACGTTGCTCGATATTTGCTGCGGCGAGGGCTACTACACCAGCGCCATGGGCGCGGTGCCGGGTGTGGATGCTTACGGTTTCGACCTGGGCAAAGAGATGGTACGCCTTGCCGCCAAGCGCGGCGATGCGACCTATTTCGTGGCCAACATGAAGGACGTCCCCGTGGCCGATGGCGCCTTCGATATGGTGACCGAGCTCTTTGCCCCCTTTAACGAGCGCGAGTTTGCCCGCGTGCTGGCACCCGAGGGCTCGCTCTACACCGTGGTGCCGGGTGCCCGTCATCTCTTTGGGCTCAAGGAGGTGCTCTACGACACGCCGTACCTTAACGACGAGAAGCTGCCGAAGACGACCGAGCTCGAGTTGGTGGGAACGCAGCGGGTGTCTGCGAACATTACGCTCCAGACCCAGGCTGACATCGAGGCGGTGTTCCAGATGACGCCGTACTACTACCGTACGCGCCCCGCCGACAAAGAGCGCCTGGCAAACCTGGACACTCTTCAGACCGACATCGACTTCATCATCGCCGAGTACCGCCACTAATCTACCAAAAAGGGACAGGTTTATTTTGGCAGGTTTTATCTGGGCAAATGCAAAGGGCCGACCGCGGAGATGTGCGATCGGCCCTTTTTAGTTGCTTGGCTGCAGAGGCTATGAGAAGCGAGCGCTTACAGGCGGTCCTTGTTCTCGGCCTTGACGGCGTGCGCCTGCTGAACAAAGAACAGGTCGTACACCACGATGACAAAGGCGCCAAAGTTGATGGCGTCGCCGCCAAACGCGGGAAGCGTGAGCACCGCCTGGGCAAGCGTGGCGACTGCAGCAACGATACCGAGCTTAAACGCGCCGTCAACCTGCGAAGGCTTGTTGGCACCCTTGATGCCCGCAACGCCCGCGGCAAGATCGATGAGGCCCTTGGCGATAATCACGGCCGCGGCGAGCATGGCGTTCGATCCGTAGGTGGACTCGAACTTGCCGGTCGCGATGCCGGCGATTCCTATGACGAGACTGGCGATGCCCAGAACAAAATAAATCAGGGCAAGGATTTTGAGTGTCTTGCGAGTGAAGCTCATGGCTGGTCCTTTCGATACGAGTACGCCAACCTGGCGCACCCTATGTGCTGCACATATGGTGAAGCACATTGTAGTTCAACGCGGCGATGCATGCGCCTGAAAGCGTCTCTTGCCTGCACGGTTCAACCTTTCAAAAAGGAAAGCTGGACGTAAGTCAAATCGATGGCAGCGCATGCGCGGCGCTGCGATGATGAGGCCATGGTAAGAGCTGGACCGAAGGAGGAGCCATGATGTACGGAGTCAAGCAAGTGGATGAGCCGCGGTCGCTGGGAAGGCGCATGAGTGATTCTGTGATCGCTGCCGTGTGCACGGTATTGATGGCGGTGCTTTGCATTGGGATGCTGTGGACCATGTCGCATGTGGGACAATAACGGACGGTTGGGTGCCGACATGAATGGCGCCCATGTATTCGTTTTGTTTGCTAAGGAGTGTCCATGGGCGTCGTCGATCCCTTTTCTGTTGCTCGGGCTGCTGGGCTCGAGCTCGTGCGGACGTCCGAGGGCCTTACGCTCACCGACGGCACGATGGAGTTGCGTGCCGATTTTGGCCGCATGCTTCCACGGCTCAAGCAGGGTCGTCTGCAGCAAGAGCTGTTGGTAAAGGCTGCGCGCACAAAAGGCATCGAACAACCATGGGCGATTGATGCCACAGCAGGCTTTGGCGAGGACTCGCTGCTGCTGGCGGCCGCGGGCTTTACCGTCGATCTGTATGAACAGGATTGCGTGATCGCGGCGCTTCTCAAGGATGCCTTGGATCGCGCGACAGATGATCCGGCGCTTGCGACAGCCGTGGCACGAATGCGCTTGCATGCGGGCGAGGACAGCATCGCCGGCCTTCGCCATGTAGCTGAGCTGATCGGGCAGGGCGAGCTCACCGCTCCTGACGTGGTATATCTGGACCCCATGTTTCCCGGGCGCACCAAGAGCGCGGCGGTGAAAAAGAAGTTCCAACTCTTGCATCATCTGGAACAGCCGTGTGCCGATGAGGAGACGCTGGTCGAAGCCGCGCTTGCGGTGCACCCGCGTAAGGTCGTTATCAAGCGGCCGGTGAAGGGGCCGCTGCTTGCCGGCGTTAAGCCGAGCTATCAGCTCGCGGGCAAGGCCGTTCGCTACGATGTTTTGGTGCCGCCGCGCCCGTAGCTTGCGCACGATGGCCGGCGCTTCGCCAGCGCCGTGCCGATGCGGGGTCTATTTCCAGGGGTGCGACGTCAGATGCCATCCGCCGCAGTATTCGCATTTGTAGCAGGCAAGGCCGCGCCGCCCGCGGTTTTCGCAGTCGGCCATAACTGCCTCGGCCTCGGCGCGCGTGTCGTAACGGTTTTTGCGTTCGCACGACTTGTAGCGCCAGGCTTCATCGCGCTCGGCGTCTAGTGCGTCGCGGCGCTCGTCTTCGCGCGCAAACAGATCGCTCATATCGCCGCCGGTGGCAGCGCCCAAAAACTCGCTTTTGGCCTTTGACCAGGCGGCTCGCTTTTTGCTTCCCATCCGCTTCGCGCCCCTCTCCAAACGTTGGTATCATTGCTCAGTCAAAGTGATACCAATAAACGTGAGGTCGCCGCGTGATGATCAGAAAAACCCTCGATACCGACATTCCCGCCGTCATGGCTATCTATGACGCGGCCCGCGCCTTTATGCGCGCGCATGGCAACGCCACGCAGTGGCCCGAGGGCACGCCTTCGGCCGAGCAGCTGGCTGCCGATATCGCCGCTGGTGGCAGCTATGTGTGCGAAGTTGACGGTCACGTGGTAGCGACGTTTGCCTTTTTACCGGGTCCGGACGAGTGCTATGACGTCATTGAGGACGGTCGGTGGCGCAGCGACACTCCGTACGCCGTGCTGCACCGTGTGGCATCCGACGGCACCGTGCACGGTATCGCGGCTGCGATGTTCGCCTTTGCCAAAGAGCGTGCCGATCACCTGCGCATCGACACGCATCAGGACAATCTGCCCATGCAGCGTGCGAGCATCAAGGCGGGATTCGAGCGTGTCGGCATTATCCATGTGTCGGACGGCACGCCGCGTGTTGCGTTCGACTGGCTGCGCGAGGCATAAGCGCCCAGGCGCATACCAACACTCCATCTAAATGAAAATGGCCCCGGGTGGGGCCATTTTTTGGCAAAACGCGTTGTTGTGGGGCTCGCGTCGCTGCCGTTCCAGATGAACCCGGGCAGACAAAAAGGGGAGGTGCCGGCTTTCGCAAGGCGCGAACCTACGAAAATCGCTGCGCGGCAACGCGGAGCGATGAGCTCGGTCGGGGGATAGGGCCCGCTTCGCCCGCCGGCCCGTAAATTGTATCATCCAGTGTGGAACGAGAGCGCCCGTTGCCGCGTGCGATGGGCTTGCAATAAGAGGAGAGCCATGTCGAAGCAAGCGGTCGTTGGAATCTTGGCGCATGTCGATGCCGGCAAGACAACGTTGGCCGAGGCCATGTTGTTCAACGCGGGTCGCATTCGCAAGCGCGGCCGCGTGGACGATGGCGATTCGCATCTGGACACTAACGCGATCGAGCGCGAGCGCGGCATTACGATTTTCTCGTCGCAGGCCGTGCTCGACCATGGCGATACCCACGTCATGCTCGTTGATGCGCCGGGGCATGTCGATTTTTCTGCCGAGGCGGAGCGCACATTGCGCGCACTCGACTACGCGATTTTGGTTGTGGGCGCCAACGACGGCGTACAAGGGCACACCGAAACCCTGTGGCGCCTGCTTGCGCGCTATGACATTCCGACGTTCATCTATATCAACAAAATCGATTTGGAGCATCCCGGCCGCGAGGTTTTGCTGGCACAACTTGGGCAACGTCTTTCCGAGGGCTGCCTGGATGCCAGCGAACTGCTGGCGGGCGGCACCGTTCAGGAGGACGCTGCTGCGTTGGACGAGGCGGCGCTCGAGGAGTTTCTTGAGGCGGGCGAGCTTTCTGTTGCAACGCTGTCGCGCATGGTTGCCGAGCGCAAGCTCTTTCCCTGCTTTGCCGGCTCGGCGCTCAAGGACCAAGGCGTTGACGAGCTGCTGGATGGCATATGCGCGCTGATGCGTGAACAGGCGTGGCTCCCGGAGTTTGCTGCGCGCGTCTATCGTGTCAGCCGCGGGGATCGTGGCGAGCGCTTGGCTTGGGTTAAAGTGACCGGCGGCACGCTGCATGCCAAACAGATGATTGACGGACGTTCCGGTGCCGAGGCATGGGAGCAGAAGGTCGATCAGGTACGCATCTATAACGGCGAGAAGTATGAGCTTGCCCAGGAAGTTGCCGCTGGCGGCATCTGCGCCGTGACGGGCCTCGCACACGTTCGCCCGGGTGATGCCCTGGGCGCGGAGCCCGCGGGCGATGCACCTGTCATTGCGCCGGTCCTCACCTATACGGTGCTACCGGGCGAACACGATGTCCATGCGGTGTTTAAAGCGCTGACCGAGTTGGCGGACGAAGACCCCATGCTCGGCGTAAGCTGGAATACGCATCTTGAGCAGATTCACTTGCAGTTGATGGGAGCCGTGCAGCTCGAGGTCGTGCAGCGGGTGTTGGCCGATCGCTTTGGCCTTACGATTGAGTTTGAGTCCGGCGGCATTCTCTATAAGGAGACGATCTCGCAGCCGGTCGAGGGTGTGGGCCACTTTGAGCCACTGCGCCATTACGCCGAGGTGCACCTGCGCCTTGAGCCGCTGCCGGCGGGCTCAGGCGTGCAATTTGGTACCGCTACCTCGACTGACGAGCTCGATCTGAACTGGCAGCGCCTGGCGCTCACCAACGCCATGGAGCGCGATCACCTGGGCGTGTTGACCGGCTCGCCCATCACCGATGTGCGCATTACGCTCACGGGCGGCCGCGCGCATGCCAAACACACCGAGGGCGGTGACTTTCGTCAGGCAACATACCGCGCGATTCGCCAGGGTTTGATGCAGGCGCGCGAGGCGGGTGCGGCGGTACTGTTGGAGCCGTGGTACCACTTTGAGCTCGAGGTGCCGGGAGAGTGCGTGGGCAGGGCGCTCTCGGACGTCACGCGCATGGGCGCCGAGTACGAGCCGCCGGCGATGGCGGGTGACCGGGCGAAGCTCGTGGGTCGCGTACCGGCATCCGAGGTACAGGATTATGCGCTGGAGGTGGCTGCCTACACGAGCGGCCGCGGGCATTTGTACCTTGAGTTCGCTGGTTATGCGGCTTGCCATGATGCCGAGCGCATCATCGAGGCGGCCGCCTATGAGCCCGAGGCCGATCTGCCCAACACGCCCGACTCGGTCTTTTGCGCTCACGGCGCCGGCTATACGGTCAAATGGTACGACGTACCCGCCGCGGCGCACGTAAAGATCGATCCCGCCACCTACCGCCCCTATCGCCCCGCCGACGCAAAATTTTTCGGCCACATGTGACAAAGGGACAGTCCCTTTGTCACATTCAGTTGGTATAACTCGGTATAAGTTGGTATAACTATTGCTAGCCTTTGCCAATCCGAGGAGGCCGACATGAATCCAAATCCCTTTAAGCCAACGGCTGGCAAGCGCCCTCCGATACTCATCGGTCGCGAGTCGGTCATCGAAGATTTTGAGGAAGGACTCGACAACGGCGCCGGAGCGCCGGGCAGGCTCATGCTCATTACGGGAAACCGCGGCTGTGGCAAAACGGTTCTCCTGCGGGAGCTGCAACGTCTAGCCAGCGAGCGCGGATGGGCGGTTGTCTCCGATTCCGCTTCGCTTGGCTTATGCGACCGATTGGCCGACGCGCTCCGCTCGAATAAACCCGTTGTGACGTCAATGGAATTCGGTCCGTCGTTTGGCCGGATGTCGGTCGAGGCGGCGCGAGCAAAGGGCGAAACGTTGCGAGGGCTGGTCAACGAGCGCTTCAAGAAGCTCGGTCCAGGCAAGGGCATACTGTTTGCGATTGACGAGGCGCAATCTGCGTCTATCGAGGAACTGGCGGCTCTTGCCGTTCTCTATCAGCAGGTGCTCGGAGATCAGGATGCCACGGGCTTGTCCGATAGCGACCAGCGCGGTCTTGCGCTGGTATTCGCCGGCTTGCCCAGTATGGTTGACGATCTGCTCGAAGAGCCGAGCGTGACGTTTTTGCGGCGTGCCCAGCAGCGTACGCTGGGGGCGATATCTTTGCCCAAGGTGCGCGATTCATATATCCAGACGGTTAAAGATGCTGGCCTTTGCGTCGACGCGGAGACGGCGGGCCTTGCGGCACGCAAGAGTATGGGGCATCCCTATATGGTTCAGCTGGTGGGCTATTACATGTGGCGCTCTGCTGTCCGGCGCTACTCGCGGGTCATTGAAAGGCGCGATGTCGAGGATGGCCATGCGGATGCCGTCTCTGAGTTCTACGAAGCGGTTGACGCGCCCCTGTATTATGGATTGCGCAGTCCGCAACGCCTCTTTATCGAAGCTATGGCTGCTGACGAGGGTGAGCCGACGCGCATGGCGGATATCATTGAGCGCTGCGACCGTACCCAGAGCTGGGCGAGTAAATATCGCGCAAGCCTGATTCGCGAGCGCGTCATCGAGGCTGCCGGATACGGCCTCGTCCGGTTTACCGTGCCCATGCTGGGTGCGTACATTCGCGATCGCATTTTATGGCACGAGTGATGTGACAAAGGGACTGTCCCTTTGTCACATTCGATCAACAGGAAAGGAAGCGATGACGGTGTCGCAACAACCAAGCGCTATTGAGGTACGCGGCGCGCGTGTCCACAACCTCAAGGACATCGATATCGATAATCCGCTGGGAAAGCTCGTGGGTATTGCCGGCGTGTCGGGTTCGGGCAAGAGCTCGCTAGCGCTGGGGGTTCTGTATGCCGAGGGCTCGCGTCGTTATCTGGAGGCGCTCAGCACTTATACCCGCCGTCGTCTGACGCAGGCCGAGCACGCACAGGTGGACGAGGTGCTGCACGTGCCGGCGGCGCTCGCGTTGCATCAGCGCCCCAGCGTACCGGGCGTGCGTTCGACCTTTGGTACCATGACCGAGCTCAACAACAGCCTGCGCCTGCTCTTTAGCCGCTGCGCCCATCACGTGTGCTCGCATTGCGGGGCGCGTGTGGAGCCGAGCCTTAACGTGGCGGCGGGCCTGTCGCTCACGTGCCCCGCATGCGGCCGCGAGTTCTATGCGCCGGGTGCCGAGGACCTTGCCTTTAACAGTGGCGGTGCATGCCCCACCTGTGGCGGTACCGGTGTCATGCGCGAGGTGGACGAAGCGAGTCTGGTGCCCGACGAGTCCAAGACCATCAACGAAGGCGCGGTGCTTCCCTGGGGCACGCTCATGTGGGACTTGATGAAGCAGGTGGCAGGTGAGATGGGCGTACGTACCGACGTGCCGTTTAACCAGCTCGCGCCTCAAGAGCGCGACATCGTGTTCCATGGTCCGGCGGTTAAGAAGCACATTCTTTACGTTCCCAAAAACGGCGAGGGCGCCACGCCGCTCGACTTTACCTATTACAACGCCGTCTATACCGTTGAGAATGCGCTCGCCAAGGTTAAGGACGACAAGGGCCTCAAACGCGTTGCACGCTTTTTGCGCGAGGGACCGTGCCGCGATTGCGGGGGCACGCGTCTTTCCGAGGCTGCGCGCCAGCCCCAGGTGCGCGGTATCAATCTGGCGCAGGCGGCGGCCATGACGCTGGGCGAGGCGATTGAGTGGGTGCGCGGGGTGCCCGCATCCTTGCCGACCGAGATGCGGCCCATGGCGACGAACATCTGCGATTCGTTTTTGAGTACGGCCCGCCGCCTGGTCGACCTGGGCCTCGATTACCTTTCGCTCGACCGCGCCGGTGCCACGCTGTCTACGGGTGAGCGCCAGCGCGTACAGCTTGCCCGCGTGGTGCGCAACCGATCGACGGGTGTGCTGTATGTGCTGGACGAGCCTTCGATCGGCTTGCATCCTGCCAATGTCGACGGTCTGGTGGGCGTGATGCGCGATCTGGTGGTCGACGGCAATACCGTGGTTGTTGTCGACCACGACACGCGCGTGCTGGCAGAAGCCGACTATCTGGTCGAGATGGGCCCCGTTGCGGGAGCAGGCGGCGGCCATGTAATCGCCGCCGGTACGGTAGACGAGGTCGAACAATCGCAGGGCAGCCGCATCGCGCCGTTCTTGCGCTCGGACCCCAAGCGTCTGCGCCCGCAGGTGGCTGACGACGAAATGTTCGACCTAGGCCATATCCGCATGGCGACCGATGCCATCCATACCGTCAAACCACTCGAAGTCGATATCCCGCGCGGCCGCCTTGTCGCGGTGACGGGTGTTTCGGGTTCGGGCAAGACGACACTGGTGCTCGAGACGCTCATCCCGGCGCTCAAGGCACAGGCAGCCGGTGAGCGCCTGCCAAGGCACGTGCGTTGGGTCGATGCCGAGGGCATCGCGCGCGCCAACCTGATTGACGCCACGCCCATCGGCGCCAACGTACGCTCGACGGTAGCGACCTATGCCGACATCCATGATGAGCTGCGCCGCGCCTTCGCCCGTACGCCCGAGGCCAAGGCGTCAGGGTATAAGGCGGGTGCCTTTAGCTACAACACTGGCGCTTTGCGCTGCCCCACGTGCGATGGCACGGGCTCGATATCGCTCGACGTGCAGTTTTTGCCCGATGTCGAGATTGTCTGTCCTGCATGCCGTGGCTCGCGTTATGCAGACGCAGCCTCGCATATTCATCGCGAGGGCAAGGACGGCAGTCTGCTCATGTTGCCGCAGCTCATGGACATGAGTGTGGACGAGGCCCTCGACGCCACGGTGGGACTCAAGAAAGTTCAGGCGCGCCTGCAGACCTTGCATGGCCTGGGTCTGGGCTACCTGACACTTGGCGAGCCCACGCCGGCGCTCTCGGGCGGCGAGGCGCAGCGACTTAAGCTTGCAAGCGAGATGGGCCGCGTGCAGGACGATGCCGTATTCGTGTTCGACGAGCCCACGATCGGCCTGCATCCGCTCGATGTTCAGGTGCTGCTGAGTGTGTTTGACGGACTCGTTGCCAAGGGCGCCACGGTTATCGTGATCGAACACGACCTCGACCTTATCCGTAACGCCGATTACGTGATCGACATGGGTCCGGGTGGCGGCGACGCGGGCGGGCAAATCGTCTGCACCGGTACGCCGGGCGACATCGCTGCCTGCTCCGCAAGCATCACTGGCCATTACCTCTAGCAGAATGTGACAAAGGGACAGTCCCTTTGTCACATCCGATGCCTATTTCACGCATTGAGCGGCGAGATAGTCGCGGAAGAACGGTAATTCAAAAGCGACGATTCCGCGCCCGCGTTCTCCAATGATGCCGGCGTCTATCATGCGGCGTCGGTAGCGGGAGACCTGTTGCGGCGAACGCTTAAGGCGCTCGACAAGGTCAGCGGTGGTGGACTCTTCCTCGTCATCGAGCATGGCGATGAGAAATCGCTTGTCCTCCGCAGTGAGTTCCCGATAGGTCGCTGCGAGGATTCTGTCGTCCATTTCATCGCGTGCGATTTTGATTCCCTGGTCAAAGTCGCGAGATGATATTTCCCTCGAGTTGCTCGTGAGATCCCAGGCGCGGTAACCCACAAGCTGCAAAAGGAAAGGAAAGCCCGAAATCGAGCGAACGGCCTTATCGATTCCCTCGGCATCCGCCAGACGGTCGTTTTCCTGGATCGTTCGGATCAAGGCCTCGCGCACGTCGTAGTCGGCGATACGCCCCAGATGATATTGCTGGGCGCGACGAAGGAACGAGACCGTCTTGTGGTTCAGCAACGTCGAGACGTTGTTGGGAAGTCCCGCCATGAGTAGGGCGACGCGTTTCCCATCGGTCACAAAGTGCTGATACGTGGCTGCGAGCTGGATCATCTCGTCGAGCGTCGGGTCGACCTCATCAACCGTGACGAGCAGACCGGTGCCCGTTTCGTTGAGCTGGTCGATGATGTCGCTCATGCGATAGCGCCAGGTTGAGGCGTCGTGAACGCGATTGACCTCGATGCTGCCGAGCGGTGTAATTCCGAGACCGGTGACTTCGAAGTTGTTGGGCGGACCGATGAGATGGCCTGCGGCACGTTTCGCCCCGAGCTCGATTTCCTCAAGCATTCCCGAGAGCGCGGTCGTCTTTACGGCTATCCAGCCGTGGGATTCCGCCCTTGTCGCGAGCGACGACATGAGAGCGGTTTTGCCGGTTCCACGCGCGCCTGAGAAGATCGAGGTCAATTCCGGGCGTCTACGCTGACTCAAGAAGGCACGGTCCAAATCCCGAATAATCTGTTGTCTGCCGGCGAGATGGGCAGGAACCTCACCAAAACTGGGAGTAAACGGGTTCTCGAGATATTCCACAAGGCTCTCCTTTCGCATCGCCGTTTAACTTCATTTTATTCTAGTAAATTCTGATTAAAAGCAATGGCTCGTTATTTGGTGCATCAATGTGACAAAGGGACGGTCCCTTTGTCACATTCCAGGAAAGCCTGTCTGGCGCAGGGCCTCGTAGAGGACGATGGCGGCGCTATTGGAGAGGTTGAGTGCGCTGATGCGGTAGTCGTTCGGGTCGACGAAATTGCCGCAGATATCCTGCTGAAGGATGGCCTCGTGGCTGTCTTCGGTATGTCCGAGCGATTCCTCGTGGGCTTCCCAAGCCTCGGCGTTATCGAGTGAGTCGCAATCGCGCAGCATCGGGATGCGCTCGCAGCGCTCGGGCGCCGCGGCGAGCAGGTCTTCGGGAATCCCCGAGCTCTCGCTGCCAAAGACCAGATAGTCGCCGTCGCGGTAGGTGCTTTGCGCATAAGTACGGCGCGCCTTTTTGGTCAGCAGGTGCAGGCGCTCATCGGCGGGGGAGAGGGCGTTACGCGCAAGGAAATCCTCCCAGCCGGCATAGATCGTCACGTCCAAGTTTTGCCAGTAGCCCAGGCCGGCGCGACGCACCGTCTTGTCGTCGAGCGAAAAGCCCAGCGGCTCCACCAGATGCAAGTGGGCGCCGGTGACCACGCAGGTACGGCCGATATTGCCCGTATTGGCCGGAATCTCGGGTGCGTACAGCACGATATTGAACATGAATCTCCTTGGCTCAGAATGAAAAACCACCACGAAGGGGACAGGCACCTTCGTGGTGGTTTGGCGGTTACGTGGGCGGAAAACGTCCGCCTCGATAGCCTAGGCGCGGTGCCAGTCGGTCAGGCAGGCATCGAGGGCGGCGATGAGCGCGTCCTTGTCCATGTGACGGCCGATGATGCACAGGCTCGTCATGCGGTCGCCCGTCTCGTCGTCCCAAATCTGCATGATCTCGGGGTTCTCGTCGATGATCTTCTGCTTCTCGCTCTCGGGCGCAGAATCGACAAACAGGCCGTTTTCCATCAGGCGCATCTGGTGGCCGGCCTGCTCAAACATGTAGCACATGTCCGGATCGCCGGTCTGCCACAGCGGGCCCTTGACGCGAATGACCTCGTCGGGCCACTCCTGCTCAACAAAATCGGTGAACTTCTGCAGGTCAAACGGCTTGCGGCGCGAGTACACAAAGGTCTCGATGTCGTACTCGAGCACCTCGGGGTCGTCGTGCTCCTCGGGATGCTCCATGGCCTCGATCCAGGCGGCGGAGTTATAGGCGCGCATAAAGTCGAAGCGGTCGGTGTCGAGCAGCTCCTCCATGGGGACCTCGCCGTTTTGGGCCTCGACAATCACGGCGTCCTTCTGCAGGCTGCGCACAATGGCCTTGAGCTCGGCGATCTGCTCAGGCGTGACGGTATCGGTCTTGTTGAGGATCAGCGTGGAGCAAAACTCGATCTGCTGAATAAGCAGGCTCTCGATGTCATCCTCGTCAATGTCCTCGGCCAGCAGGTCGCGACCGCCGTTGAACTCGTCGTACATGCGGGCGCAGTCGACCACGGCCACGATGTTGTCGAGCGCGAGCTTGGGCTCGCCGCCCACCTTGGCCTCATCGCAGAAGCTCGAGATGGTGTAGGCGATGGGGATAGGCTCGCAGATACCCGAGGCCTCGATGATGATGTAGTCGAACTTGCCCGAATCGGCGATGCCCTGCAGCTGGTTGGCCAGGTCGTCCGAAAGCGTGCAGCAGATGCAGCCGTTGGTGAGCGGGATGAGGTCGTCGGTCTCGGAAAGGCCGCCGTCGGCGATAAGGCTGGCGTCGACGTTGATCTCGCCGATATCGTTGACGATCACGGCGGCGCGGATGCCGCCGTCGTTGGCGAGGATGTGGTTGAGCAGCGTGGTCTTGCCGGCACCGAGGTATCCGGTAAGCATGATGATCTTCACGGGTTTGTTGGGCATGTGCCCTCCTTTGTTAGACATGGCTTACAGTTGAATTTTATGCCAAACGCCAGCTCTTATACCCACGCGCCGACAAATAACACAGGCTACTCCCAGGCTCCCCACACATCGGGACAATAGCCGACGGTGGCCTTCTTGCCGTTGCGCACGATGGGCTCGGCCAGAACCTGCTGGTTCTCGAGCAGTTTATCGAAGCGTTGGCTGGGGGTGAGGTGCTGGATGAGTGCGAGCGTCTCCTCGTCCTTGGCTTTGGGGTTGAGCAGCTTGTCGATGCCGCCAACCGCCTGCATCACGCTCGTGAGCTCGCCCTTGCTCATCTCCTTTTCCTTAAGGTCAATAAACTGCACCTTAATGCGGCGCTCCTTAAAATAGCGCTGGGCCTTCTTGGTGTCGAAGGACTTTTTGGTGCCAAAGATTTGAATATTCATTGTTTGGTTCCGCCGTTCTACCTGATGAAGTTGGTCCTAGCGCGATCGGCCTGGGGCGCTTCGATGCCGGCGGCCTTTCCCGCCTCGATGCAACGCAGGAGCCAGGCCATGTTCTTGCCGATGTTGCGCATGGTGGCCAGACCCTCGGCATCTCCGTCGGCGTCGCCGGGCACGCAGCCAAACACGTTGTTCCAGTACGTGGACGCTACCACGGGCATCTGGTTGATGGTGAAGTACTTGTTGAGCACGTCGAAGGTGGTCGACGTGCCGCCGCGGCGGGCAACGGCGACAGCGGCGCCCGGCTTGTACGCAAAGGCCTTGCTGCCTGCATAGAATGCGCGGTCGAGAGCCGAGAGGATGCGTCCGCTGGGGTGCGCATAGTAGACGGGCGAGCCAAAGACAAAGCCGTCTGCCTGCTCGGCGGCGGCAATCAGCTCGTTGACCACATCGTCGTCAAAGGCGCAACGGCAATCGAGCTTGCCGCACTGGCCGCAACCAATGCAATCGCGAATGGGCTTGGCGCCCAGCTGAAACATCTCGGTATCGATACCCTCGGCGTTGAGCTGCTCGGCGACCTCGGCGAGTGCGCGGGCGGTGTTGCCGTTTGCCTTGGGGCTGCCATTGACCAAAAGAACCTTCATCACAAACTCCCTCTGCTGTCGGTGACTTCTGCGGAGGATTATCGCACGAGAGGGCAGATGGCGTGGGGCGCGATGCGAAACGGGCTGTGTTTCGCATCGCGCCCCATAACGCTAGTCCAGCTTGGTGCCCGGTACCTGCGGCGCCTCTTTAATCAGCGCATTAAGTTCGTTCAAAATGGAAACGGGCTGTCGGTCGACGGCGTCCAGATGAAGCGTGGCCACGCGAAGGGGCGGCTGATATTCAAATGAGCCAAGGAGCACGGGCGATCCCAAGAACCGTTCGATTTCGTCTGCAACCGCGTCGGTCTCTTCGGGATCAAGCTCGTCAAAGAGCGCCACGAACATCGGTCCGGTCGAGCGGAACAGACGACCCTTGCCGCGCGAGCAATCCATGAGGCAGGCGGCGCTTTCTGCCAAAACGCGGTCGCCTGCATCAAAGCCAAAGCGGGCATTGACCTGTGCGATTTCGTCGATTTTAATGGCGATCAAGCCCGCGTTTCGTGCCACGCGACGCATCTCGCCAATGGCGTTGACCAGGGCGTGGATATCGCCCAGACCGGTCACGGAATCGGTCGTATCTGCCAAGCTTCGGTTGGTGACAATGCCCACATACATGTTGGGCTCGGTATCGGTGCCGTCCAGGCGGTAACCCGTGCAGTCGCAAAGCGCGTATTTTCCGGCGGTATTCATGACGCGATACTGCATGCAGTGGAAGTGCCACGTGCCGTTTACCACCATATCGAGCTCGGCACGTACGTTGTCGCGGTCCTCGGGGTGAACACGGGCAAGCCATATATCGAGCGAGTTGTAGGGATGCTGGGAGGGTAGGTCAAAATCGCGCACGGCATTAACCGACCATTGCGATTCGCCGGTGTCGAGGTTAATGATGAACGGATAGCGTGTCTCGGAGCTCATGGAGATCGCTTGGAACACTCGGTCGTTGCAGGGGGGGGTTGTTCGGTGACCGGGCGTTGCGGCGCATCGCCTTCTTCCGGTTGTTGCACACGGTACATGAGCTTGTAGCGATACATTTTGCGGTCGGCGTCCTTTGTCATCTGGCGACGCGTATCGCCTGCAAGTGGGTCGACGCGCGAGCAGCCAAAGCTAAAGCTGGCGATCATGGGCGCCTTGTCGCCTGATGTTGCCTCGATAAGATTGGCACGCGTCCGCTCCAGGCGCTGCTCGAGCTCGGCTTCGTCTGTCGTGGGGGATATAAGTACAAATTCGTCTCCACCGATACGGAACAGCAACTCATCGTGCTCCATTGTCTCGGTGAGTGCGCGGCAGATGCTCAGAATGTAGCGATTGCCCTCGGTGTGGCCAAACTTATCGTTGCAATGCTTAAGGCGGTCGATATCGATATAGGCGCAGGTGAAGGGGGTGCCTTTGCGCCAGAGCTGATCGACATGGCGGTCGAGTCCGCCACGGTTGCCAAGATTGGTGAGCGAGTCGATATAGGCGCCGTGCTCAAGCAGCTCGCGTTCTTGTTGCAGGATGGCGAGCGTTTTCTGCAGTTGCTCACCGATGGCACGCAACTCCGGGGGCAGCGCGGCAACATCGAGCTCGGTGGTTGAGGCCCCGTTCGCAAGTCGCTGAAGATGAGCGATGATTGATTGCTCGCCCAGGCGATACGACTCGTTCATGATGGATTGCCTCCTTGGATGGAACAATGGTTTGTATCTTACTCCCAATTCGGTTTAAATTGGGATATTAGTTAACTCATGGGAACAAACGCTCCCTCGACGGTGGCGTTTGCGCACGAGCGTATTAGTTGCTGTCGCCACCGTCGAGCAGTGCCTCAAAATCCTCCGCCTGCATGGGACGGTAGTAGAGGAAGCCCTGAGCGTAGCGGGCGCCCATTTGGCGTAGCATGTTTGCCTGCTCATTTGTCTCGATGCCTTCGACCACAACGGGCAGATGGAGCGACTGCGCCATCTCGAGCATTGATGAAATGATTTGCACGCTGCGGCCTTGATCGCCGTCGACGGGCACAAACGTGCGGTCGAGCTTGATGACGTCGACGTTGACGTTCTTGAGCATCGCGAGCGTGGACTGGCCGGTGCCAAAATCGTCCATGTAGGTCGAGAAGCCGCGGTTGTGCAGGTCGGCCGTCAGCTTGTCCACAGCTTCGGACTCTCCCGTATAAGCCGTCTCGGTGATCTCGATGCGCATGAGCTCGGGCGGCAGATTGTATTGGTCGGCGAGTGCCCCCATATGCTCGGCAACGTCGCAGGCAAGGATATCCACGCGCGACACGTTGAGCGAGATCGGAACCACGCGAAGCCCTCGATCGATGCGCCCGCGCAGCCACGAGGCAACGCCCTGCCAAACGTATTTGTCGAGCGTCACCACAAAACCGCTTTCCTCGAGAGCGGGGATAAAGGTGACGGGTGAAATGAGGGAGCCGTCCTTGTCAATCCAGCGCGTGAGCGCTTCGGCGCCAGTGATCTCGCCGGTTTCCATGTCGACCTGGGGCTGCAGGTAGTAGGTAATGCGGCCGTTTGAGAGCGCATACTGGAATTCGGTCAGCGTGCGGTGGAACGAGATTTCGCGCTCGTACTCCTCGGGGCGGAAAATGGCAATGCGCTCCTTAAAGTCGTTTTTTGCACGCCGATTGGTAAACATGGCCTTGGCCTGCGCATCGATAGTGATTTCCTCGTTGGAGTCGATGGGGTAGACGCCCATGGACGGCCAGAAACCCACGCCGTCATCATGCTTGGCCACGGCCTCGCGAACGCTGTTATAGATTTGATGGACGGTGTCGTGCTCAAAGGGGATGAGTATGCAGAAGTCGTCTTGGCCCCAGTACCCTGCGACGCCCATGTCGGCATTTTCGATGTCCTTGAGGACCGTGCCCACGTCGGCGAGCATGCGGTCGCCCTCGGTCTGTCCGTGCCATTCGTTGAACAGTCGCATGTGCCCCATGTCGACGGTGGCGATACACCAGGCGCCGTCGCGCCTTGTCTGGAGAAATGCGTTGGCGCGCCGCATAAACTCGCTGGGTCGACAGAGGCCCGTGAGCATATCGATGCGCTCGGCGATGGCGCTTTTGCGCTCTATCTCGGGTATGGGGAGGCTGTCGTTGGGAACAAGTCCGCCGGCCGTGCGAAGGCGACGGTCGAGTTCGCCTAAAACGGCGGTCGCTTGGTTGGCTAGGCGCTCGTAGAAGGCCGGGACGACAAGACAGACGGGAGTAATGGTATCGCCCGCGATTCGAACGGGAGCGAAAACGGCCTCTTTTAGATGATGGACCAGTTGCTCGAATGCCTCATGGTCCAAATCGTTGCTGAGCACGACGAACTGGACGCTTCGTGAGCGGTAGACGCGACTCCTGCCACGGGTGATCGACAGCATACGGCCTGCGTATTCGGCAAGCATGTTGTCGACAGCCTCGGCTCCGTAAAGCTCGTTGAGCTTTGTCGTGCCGCGAACGCGCACCGCTATAAGCCCCGTCTCGCAACAGTCGCGACGGCAGGCATCGATAGCGTTGAGCAACATGCGCTGCGTTCCAAGGCCCGTGGCGGCGTCGACGGTCTCGGCAAGCGAGTGGTTGACGAGCTCGCCAACATAGAGCGAGGGGACATTTCCGTCGCCGTCGATACGAAACCCGCGAGCACGGCAGAGAACGTAGTCGCCGGTGGCGTTGCGCACGCGGTATTGCATGACGCGACGGTGCTTGGAGCCGTTATAGATCTGGTCGATATCGTCGCTATAGGCCTCGAGGTCATCGGGATGGATGCGCGTTTTCCAGTAATCGTGGCAGTTGTCTATATGCTCCGAAGGAAGGCCAAGATCGCGCATAGCGCCTTGTGACCAAAGGGTGCGATGTTTGTCCAGGTTCTCGATAAAGAAATAGCGGCCTTCGTTGAGCATCGAAAGGGCGTCGAAAATGCGATCGCTAACTTCGAAATCGTCGGCGTGGACTTGCGTGATATTGCGTCGATCAAGGTGCACGGCATGGCGCAGCTTGTAGTCGTACATGCGATGGTCGGCATCGAGCGTCATGCGATTGGAGGCTTCGCCCAGGGCGGGGTCGGCGTGTGACACTCCGTAGCTAAATGAGTGAGGCATCTCGGAATCGTTATTTTTGAGCAGGACCTCTCGACAGTGCTCCAGACGTTCGGCAAGGTCATCCTCGGTCGCGATTGTGGACAGGATGGCAAACTCGTCGCCTCCCAGGCGAAATGCCGCCTCGTCCACCTTCATATACAGCTTGAGATAGAGGCTTACCTGCAAGATATAGCGGTTGCCCTCGTCGTGTCCAAAGATGTCGTTGCAGTGCTTAAGGTTATCGATGTCGATAAACGCCATGGTTACGGGCAATTCCTGCTCCCAGATTTCCTCGAGGGAACGGGTAAAGCCGCCGCGGTTGCCAAGACCGGTAAGCTCGTCGGTAAAGGCAGTCCTGATCAGATCGTCCTGACGCTCGAGAAGGTCACGGATGGTCTTTTCGAGCGTCTCGGTGTAATTGCTGGCGATATCCATGCTGTAAGCGACTTCCTGAGGTCGGGGTGTATTGCGTCGGGCGAGCTCGTTGTACACACGCGTTGCTGCTCAACGCTTTGCGTGTATCCAGGCCCCCGCCTTGCTGCGTCGCTGGTTTAATATGTCGGTCCGTGTTCGCTGCTGATAACTATTGAGTAGTATAAACAACAATAGAGGATTGTATATGGGTGCCCCTGCCGCGGGCGGCTATTATTCGCCAATCGGTAGCGTGACGATGCGATGCTCGATATAAATGCGACTGAGTCGATATATGTTGGCGGGTATACTTGTTCCGCTTTAAAACACGGGAACGGAGATGGTCGCATGGCACAGCCAGACACGACGCGCACGGTGGGGCTTGCGCTCGAGGGAGGCGGCTACCGCGGTATGTATACGGCGGGCGTGCTCGACGTATGGATGGAGCACGGCTTAACCTGCGACCATATGGTGGGTGTCTCGGCGGGCGCGGCGTTTGGCTACAACTTTAAATCGCGCCAGATCGGCCGCGCCATTCGCTACAACAAGGCCTATTGCGCCGACAAGCGCTATGCGAGCGTGACGAGCTGGTTGCGAACCGGCGATATGTTCAATGCCGAGTTTGCCTATCATGAGGTACCCATCGAGCGCGATCCCATCGATCTGGAGGCATATCGCGCCTGCCCCATGCGGTTTACGTGCGTATGTACCGATCTTAAGACGGGGCAGGCCGTCTACCATGACCTGCCCTATGGCGACGAGCGCGATATTGAGTGGATCCGGGCGTCGTCGGCGATTCCCGTGGCGACGCGTCCTGTTGCCATCGAGGGCCGTAAGTACTTGGATGGCGGTGTCGCCGATTCCATTCCCAGCGCTTGGCTGTTTGCGCAGGGCTATAATCGCAACGTGGTGGTGCTGACGCAGCCGGCAGGCTTTGTAAAGCAGCCCAATAGCGTGATGCCTATGCTGCGTCGCGTGTATCGTCACTATCCGGAGTTTGTTGCGGCGCTTGAGCATCGGCACGAGGTCTACAATGCCACGCTCGATGACCTGGCGCGTCGCGAAGCCGCTGGCGAGATCTTTGTGGTGCGGCCGAGCGAATCGGTGAAGGTGCCGTCGCTGTGCCGCGAGCCCGATGAGCTCGAGCGCATCTACCAGATCGGCCGCCGCGATGCGGAGGCGACGTTGCCCGCGCTGGAAGCGTATCTGGCGGGGTAGGGCGGCGGCGGAAAGCGCATCCCGGAATGGAGGTCCAAACTGGGATGCGCTTTCCATTGCTGAAGATATGAGGCTGCGAATCAGCTGCTCGGCCTATACCTATGCCTGCTGCCAGGTATCGACAAGCTCCTTGGCGGCGGCGTAGGGGTCGTCGGCACTGCAGACGGCGCTCACCACAAAGAAGCCATCGACGCCGGTTGCCTTAAGCTGCGGCAAGTCGGCCGTCTTGACGCCGCCGCCCACCACGATGGGCACGGGGCTTGCCGCATGGAGGGCGGCCAGGTCCTCAAAGCTCTTGGTGATGATAGAGCCGTCGGCCGCGCGTCCGCAGTCGCGCTTGGTTTCGGTCTTGTGGAGCGGGCCTACGCCCAGGTAATCGACCAGGCTCATGTCGGCGGTCTTGACGTACTCGAGCATCTCCTCGCAGCGGGCCGAAAGACCCACGATGGCATCGGGGCCCAAAAGTTTGCGGCAGACCTCGACGGGGATGTCGCTCTGGCCAACATGCACGCCGTCGACAGCAATGCCCTGCTCGCGCGCGGCGAGTACGCAGTCCAGGCGGTCGTCAATCAGCAAGGCGACCTGACCGGTCTTGCCAGCCTGTGCGATTGCCTGTGCGGCGTCGCCGGTCAGCGCAATGATCTCGCGGGCGCTTGCCACCTTGGAGCGCACCTGGATGCAGGTAAAGCCGGCGTCGAGTGCCTGGGCCACCACATCGCCCACGGGGCGCCCGAGCGTGTTTTCGGGGCCGAGCACCAGATAGGCCGAGATATCAAGGTTGTCGCGGATGCTCATCGTGCTTCCTCCTGTTTCTTGATCTGTGCTTCCATGCGCTCGAGTTTGCCGGTCATGGTGTCGGTAAATCCGGGTCGAATATCGGCTTTGAGCACGACTTCGGTACGGATACCTTTGCTCGCCAACACAAAGGTTGCGTCGCGCACGACCTGCATGACCTCGTCCCAGTCGCCCTCGATCTCGGTGAACATCGAGGTGGTGCGATTAGGAAGGCCGCTCTCGCGAATGACGCGCACGACCTCGGCGACCTCGGCGGATAGCTCGTCACCGGTGCCGCACGGGGCGATGGCCACGGCGACCAGGGTGTTCATGCCGGCATTGGTTGCGGGCTCGGACATGGCTTATGCCTCCTCGAGCTCGAGTTGGTTGTCGGCAATGTCCCGGGCGGTTGCGCGGTAGAGCTCGTCGATAAAGGCGACCTTAAAGCTTGCCGGGGCATCGGCAACGGCGGCGGCACGCGTGCCGGCAACGTTGTAGACGGCGGTGCCGCAGATGGCCGCCGTAAACGGGTCGGTGGCGCAGGCGTACACGGCCAACACGCCGCCCTGCGAGCAACCGCAGCCGGTGATCTTGGACATGAGCGGGCTGCCGCCGTGGGACTTGGCCACGGTCGTGCCGTCGGTAATCAGGTCGACTTCGCCCGAGACCACTACGGCGCCGCCGGTGTAGCGGGCGAGCGCCGCGGCGGCATCGCGGGCGGCGTCAACCGTATCGGTGGTGTCGACGCCGCGCACGCGGCTCAGATCGGCGGCTTCACCCTCAAGACCCCACAGGCCGGCGAGCGCAATGATCTCAGAGGCGTTGCCGCGCACGATGGTGGGCTTGTACTGCTTGAGTTCGCCTACCAGCTGGGTGCGCAGACTGCCGATGCCCAGGCCCACCGGATCGAGCACCCAGGGCTTGCCGGCGTCGTGTGCCGCCTTGGCCGCGCGGGGAATCGTCTGCTCGTAGATGGGGAAGAGTGTGCCCATGTTGAGATAGATGGCGCCGCCGCCGGCAACGAGCGCCTCGCCCTCGTCGGGCAGATAGACCATGGCGGCCGAACCGCCCACGGCGAGCTGCGCGTTGGCGACAAAGTCAATCGTTACCGTGTTGGTGATGGAGCCCGCCATCGGATTGGTGGCGCGAATCTCCTCCACGGCCTTGACCACGTTTTGCTTGAGCTGTTTCGAATCGATCACTGCACATGCCTCCTTGGCATAGAAAAGGGGCGCTGTGCATAGACAGCGCCCCTAAAAAGGCGGCATGCTCCCTACGCCAGCATTAACTGACAGGTTCAAAGGATTGGGCCCCATGCCCTCTCAGCCTTGTGGTTTGCACCGCCGGCACTCCCGCATCGAATCTGTTGTTCCCTATACTAGCGCACGTGCCAAAAAGGGACAGGTTTATTTTGGCGGGTAACAACTGGGGCTTTGCGTTTTCCCAGATAAAACCTGCCAATATAAACCTGTCTCTTTTTGGCAGGTCGGTACAATAGACGGGATTAAGAATGACCGAGGGGGCCTTATGATCAAACTTGTGCTGACCGATATGGACGATACGCTGATTCCAGCCGGGCATGACGGCGCCAGCGACTACGCCATCGAGGGCATTCATGCCATGCAGGCGGCGGGTCTGCACTTTGGCCCGGTTTCGGGTCGCCAGCCCTCCGCGATGGGCTGGATGTTCCGCAATCGCGCCGAGTGCTTCTCGACCGGCGCGTTCTGCAACGGCCAGGTCATGTTTGTGGACGGCGAGGTGGTAGCCTCGCATGCGACCGACAACGCCGCCCTTATGCGCTTGGCTGACTACTTGGAGCAAGAGACCGACGATACGTATCTGAAGGTCTACAGCCTGGGCGATGACTTTTGGGGCAACGATGCCTATTGTGTAACGAGCGACCCCGAGCGTGTGCGCCGCGCCATGGAGTCGGGCGGCAACGCATGGCTCAAGGGCGAAGAGGCCCCGTGCCGTCCTGTCGTCGATGACGCACCAGTGTTCAAGGCGAATATCTGGAGTGCTCGTTCGCGTGAGGAGCTCGCGGAGCTACGCGAGCGCGTTGCCGCCGAGGTGCCGGAACTCTCGCTCGTGTTTCCCAACAACCGCGTGCGCCTGTTCGACATCCTTCCAGCAGGTTGGGACAAGGGTTGCGCTGCGCTGGAGCTGGCGCGCGCTTTGGACCTGACGTCCGACGAGGTGGCCGTATTTGGCGATTCCGATAACGACCTGCCCATGATCGGTGCCGTCCCCAACTCCGTTGCAGTCGCCAATGCCAACGAGGCCGTCACGGCTGCCGCGCGCTGGCATATCGGCGCTGCGGCAGACGATGCGGTTGCCGGGGCTCTGCATCAGATTGCCGCCTGCGCCGCGACGGGGGAGATGCCGTCGTTTATGCGTCAGATGAGCACGACGGGTTTCGACGTCACGAACGTCTAGGGAGAAAGCCATGAAGCTTCAGCAGCTCAGATATGTCGTCAAAGTTGCCGAATGCGGCAGCATCACCGAGGCCTCGCGCCGGCTCTTTGTGTCGCAGCCTTCGATTACCGCGTCGATCCGCGATCTCGAAAACGAGATGGGTGTGCACATCTTTGAGCGCACCAACAAGGGTGTCATTGTGTCCGAGGAGGGCGAGACCTTCTTGGGCTACGCGCGTCAGGTGCTCGACCAGGCGGATCTGCTCGAAGGCAAGTACAAGGGCGAGTCCGAGCAGGTGCCGCACTTTAGTGTGAGCTGCCAGCATTATTCCTTTGCCGTTAACGCGTTTGTCGATGTGATCCGTGAGTTCGATGCCGCGCGCTACGACTTTACCCTGCGCGAGGAGCAGACTCACGAGATTATCGAGGACGTCGCGCATATGAAAAGCGAACTGGGCATCCTATATCTGTCCGAGCACAACCGCGAGGTCATCGAGCGCATGCTGGTGGCCAACGAGCTCGTGTTCGAAGGGCTCTTCTGCGCCACGCCGCATGTCTTCGTCTGCGCCGACCATCCGCTGGCGGCTCGCTCCAGCGTGACGCTCGAGGACTTGGAAGACTACCCGTTCCTGTCCTACGAGCAGGGCAGTTACAACTCGTTTTACTATTCCGAGGAGCTGACCTCGACGTTTGAGCGTCGCAAGAATATCCGCGTGCGCGACCGTGCGACGCTGTTCAACCTGGCCATGGGCCTCAACGGCTACACCGTGTGCTCGGGCGTGATTAGCCACGAACTCAACGGCCCCGGCATTATCTCGATTCCGCTCGATGTGGATGAGTACATGGAGATCGGCATCATCACGCGCAAGAACACGACGCTTACGCGCTACGGTCAAGCCTATATCGACGCGATTCGTCAGCATATCTAGGCTGCTGCGTCCTGCACAGGTCAAATCTCTTCATGGCAGTCCCAACTGATATAGGAAGCATCTATATCAAACTGTTATAAACGTATATTTTACGATGGCTATATGAGCGCTCATACTCTGTCCCAGTAAAGCAACCAATGCAAAGGGAGATATCTATGAGCACTTCAATTCAACCGAACGCGCCGTTTCGCGCTGATATCGTCGGCAGCTTTCTCCGTCCGCAGGCCGTAAAGGATGCCCGCGCTGCCTATGCGGCAGGCACACTTGATGCCGAGGGGCTTAAGGCCGTCGAGGATGAGGCTATTCGCGACCTGGTGGACAAGCAAAAGGCCGCTGGCCTGCAGGTGATTACCGATGGCGAGTTTCGTCGCAGTTACTGGCACCTCGACTTTATGTGGGGGCTCAACGGCATTGAACGCCGCACCTCGCGTACGGGCTATATGTTCCACGACGAGGAGACCACGGCTGACACTGCCGTGGTGACCGGCCCCATCAGCGGCGAGAACCACCCCTTCGTCGAGCACTTTAAGTTTGTCAAGGCACTCGAGGGGGAGGGTCAGGTTGCGCGCCAGACCGTTCCGGCGCCGATCCAGACGTTCTCGGAGGTTACGCTCGACCGCTGTGATGGCCAGCAGGAGAGCCTGCGCGCTGTCTATAAGACCGATGAGGAACTTGCCGACGCAATTGCAGCCGCTTATCGCACGGTGATCGCCGACCTGTACGCCGCCGGTTGTCGTAATATCCAGTTTGATGACTGCACCTGGGGCATTTACTGCGATACCGACTTTGTGTCCAAGACTGGCATGAGCCCGGTTGACCTGCAAAGGGTGAGCGAGCTGGGCGTGGCGCTCAACAACGCCGCCATCGAGGACAAGCCCGACGACCTCGTCATTAACACGCACGTGTGCCGCGGCAACTACCACTCTACCTATGCTTTCGAGGGCGGCTATGACCCCATCGCGCCGTACCTGTTTGCACATGAGGATGTCGACGCATTCTACCTGGAGTTCGATACGCCGCGCGCCGGCGGTTTTGAGCCGCTCAGCTACGTTGCCCCGGGCAAGAAGGTCGTGCTGGGCTTGGTAACCACCAAGGCGGCAGAGCTCGAGAACGAGGATGTTATCGTCGAGCGCATCCGCGAGGCGGCAAAGTACGTGCCGCTCGAGAACCTGTATCTGTCTCCGCAGTGTGGCTTTGCCAGCTGCGAGATTGGCAATAAGCTGACCGAGGACGAGCAGTGGGCAAAGATTGCGCTGGTCAGGCGTATTGCCGAGCGCGTTTGGAAATAGCGCTAGCGTATGCAGGTGGCGGCGCGTGCGAGGT
Organism: Collinsella sp.; assembly: GCA_019414625.1. Taxonomy (GTDB): domain Bacteria; phylum Actinomycetota; class Coriobacteriia; order Coriobacteriales; family Coriobacteriaceae; genus Collinsella. The sequence goes on along the minus strand of DXLR01000016.1, from coordinate 1,953 downwards.
ACTGCATATCGCGTACAATGGTTCGGATCGTATCGTTCGGGCAGGTTATCCGATATGCCTGATCGCCCTTCCATTCGAAAGGACTTCCATGTCCCAGTCTTCGACGCCCGCCGTCACCGATGCCATCTACGATGCATCGTCGCTCGGCCGCCCGCGCATGTTTGTGTTGGGTTTGCAACACATGTTTGCGATGTTCGGAGCCACGGTGCTCGTGCCCGTGCTCACCGGCCTTTCCGTTTCGGCGACGCTTCTGTTCGCCGGCATCGGCACGCTGCTGTTTCATTTTCTATCGCGCGGTAAGGTGCCCGCGTTCCTGGGCTCCTCGTTTGCCTTTATCGCGGGTTATGCCGCCATTGCGCCCAACGGCGAGGCTGAGCTTTTGCCCTACGCTTGCCTGGGCGTAGCTTGTGTCGGCCTGCTCTATCCGGTGCTTGCGGCCCTGTTCCGCGCCTTTGGCGCCAAGCGTGTCATGCGTTTCTTCCCGCCGGTGGTGACTGGCCCCATCGTCATTTCCATCGGCTTGATCCTGGCAAGCTCTGCCATTGCTAACTGCCAGACCAGCTGGTTTGTTGCTGCTATTGCCGTTGCCGTGATCATCATCTGCAACATTTGGGGCCGCGGCATGGTCAAGATCGTGCCGATTCTGCTGGGCGTTGTGGTGAGCTATGCCGTTGCGGCCGCGCTGGGCGAGGTCGACTTCTCTGGCGTCGCAGCCGCCCCCTGGGTTGGCTTGCCCGTCGTGTGGGACAACACCGTGTTTGCGCTCTTTGGACCGCAGTTCGATAGCAGTCTTGCCACGACGGCCATTATCACCATCATGCCACTGGCCTTTGCGACCATGATTGAGCACATTGGCGATATCTCCGCCATCGGATCGACTTGTGAGCGCAACTACATTGCCGATCCCGGCCTGCACCGTACCCTGCTCGGCGATGGCCTGGCGACCATCTTGGCATCGCTCTTTGGCGCTCCTGCCAATACGACGTATGGCGAGAACACCGGCGTGCTTGCCTTGACGCGTGTGTTCGACCCGCGTGTGATTCGCATTGCCGCCTGCTGCGCCATTGTGCTTTCGTTCTGCCCCAAGTTTGCTGCGGTGATTGCCGCCATGCCGGCATGCGTTATCGGCGGTGTGTCGCTCGTGCTCTACGGCATGATCAGCGCCGTTGGTGTACGTAACCTCATCGAGAACCAGGTTGATTTCCAGAACAACCGCAACGTGCTGGTGGCGGCTCTGGTGCTCGTGCTTTCGCTCGGCATTGCCTACAGTACCGCCGGTGCCATCGTGCTGGAGCTGGGCGGCGTGACGATTTCGCTTTCGGGCCTTGCCGTGGGCTCGCTGGTGGGCATTGTGCTCAACGCCATCCTGCCCGGTAACGACTTTGAGTTCGATACTTCCGAGCTTGAGGAGACTGCTGAATAGCAGCTGCGTTCAGCCAAATTAAAAATGGCGTCCATGCGTATGTACGCGTGGATGCCATTTTTAATGCGTCAGTATCCAGTGGATGCCGCGTGCCATGCGCAGGTCAGTTTGGGTAAAGTGATTGCCGGGGTTGAGCTCCAGCGTTGTTGGAATGTCACGCTCGATAAACAGCTCTTCCATCGCGCGCGTATCGTCGAGTACGTGCCGCATCATGCGGTTGGGCGTCTTGGTTTCCTTTTTGCCGAGTGACAGATAGACGGCGTCGGGCGTAGCTGTCATCGTGCGCTCGCGCGCGTAGTCGATAAAGCCGGGGAACCACAGCGACCCCGATGCACTCGCCGCGCGCTCAAAGACATCTGTTTGCCAAAGTGCCCACAGTGCAAAAAGACCCGCCAACGAGTAGCCGGCAACGCCGCGCCAGGTGGGCGGTTGCGGGAGCGATGATTCGGCCTCTGGGATTATCTGCTTCAACAACTCGTCAAGAAAACCAGCGGCCTGTCCACCAAAGGGCTCGGCATCGCGCACGGTAC
>DXLR01000015.1:0-1180 GCA_019414625.1 Collinsella sp. | reverse complement strand
CGGAACGAGACCGTCGTGTTGGGGTGGACGTTTTCGACTGTCACGGTGTTGCGCCAACTTGCAACCGCGCCCTCGCCGCCGTCCTGTTCAAACTGTGCCTGCGACAGCACGTTCCGCGCGACCTTATCGAGATCGACCTTGCGGTACGGCATTTCGGGAAGATAGACGAAGCGGTCCTGCAAGCACAGCAGCTCCAGATAGCCCGTCGGGCAGTAGAGCGCGTTGCCGCTGTTTCCGGCGTACATCCCGATGGCCATATTGTTGTAGCCAAACTTGTTGGAAACATCCATCGTAAAGATGGTCTCGCCGGTCTCAAAGTCCAGAATGATGTATTGCCACATGCCGCTTTCCAGATCCTGCACATAGCCGTAGATATAGCCCGTCGCGGTGGAAAGTTTGAGAATCGATGTATCGCTCAGGTCATTTCGAGACCAGATACTCTTCATCTCATAGCCGGAATCGGTTTTAACCGTATCGACACGCTCCACACCGGGAGCAATCATGCTGTTGCCCTTCGTCAGCCAGTTTGTGTCATAGATGTTGGCGTAGCTCTGGATGGAAGAGTCACTGTTTGGATCGGCAAGGCCTGCGCTGCCTGCGCCGAACCAGTTGCACACGATAGTGCTGACGGTGCCCTCACTGTCGTCATAGACGATGGCAGAGTTTTCAACCGCCACCTGATAGCCATCGGGCAGCTCATCCAGCACCGGCAGACTTGCAACGATCTCACCGGTCTTCATATCGAGCGCCAGCAGCTTGACGGGGTCCGCGTTGTCGGTGAACATCACAAGCTCCGGCGTCAGCGACGGAGAGCAGCCGCCGCCCCAGGCAAGACCGCCGCCGGTGGTCTTGTCGCCTTCGCCGCTGACTTTTGCGCCGACGCTCTCATACGGTGTGCACCAGACGGCATCAACGCCGTTATTCGCGCGCAGCAGATAGCAGTTCTGGTTTGTCAGGATGACCGCTCCGTCCTTGGAGGCGGCAATGCCGTTTTCCGCGCCCTCGCCGGGGGTAAGCTCATAAACAAAGACCGCGTCGGAGAGGTCAGCCTGCTCGCCATTGAGAATTGCATCGATGGCGGGGCGCGCGATATAGCCCAGCACACCCTGCTGCTCACGCTCCGGGTAGATGCGGAAGCCGCCGGTTGCAAACCAGAGGTTTCCATCGTAGTCAAAGACCA
>DXLR01000145.1:0-8864 GCA_019414625.1 Collinsella sp. | reverse complement strand
CAAGGCGGGGCCGAGGCCGCCTCGATCAATTTGCGAAAGAATCTTGACGGTACCGCGCAAGCAGAAGAAGAGCAAGAAGAAGCGGTAGGCCGGCCGACACCAAAGGCGCCTCGTCCCGCGCCCGATTCCGGGCCGGGGCGCCTGGAATCGGGCGCGCGTACCGCCAATGGACCCGTTTTGCCTTGCTCTCGAGCTATTTCACTTCAAACCTTAAGAGCCTCCGCTCCGGCAGATCGGTCATCTTCATCGTGTAAGTCCCGGGAAATGCTTTCTCAAAACGGACGGTCTCGTAACCTTCGAAATAGTCGTTGGTGTTCTGCATCATAAATGGGACGAGCAACTCGTTTTCTGCCCCAACCTCCACGGCAAACGCAGCAGAGCCGCCAAGGACCGGCATGGCTTGCGTTATCAGATCGGTATTGACTACAAAATCATAGTTTGGCGCAGACTCCGGAACCAGATGCCAAACATACGCTTTGATTCCACCGTCGATATTATCCCTATTTCTGACACGCATCTTTACGGCGATAACGCACGTGATGTCGGCATCCTTCAGTCTCGTTTTCGTATCCACGGTGCCATATTTTGAATAATCGTCATGTGCTCGTTTGAGATACTCGCGCGGCGTGAGCAACTCTGCCCCGTCTATGCAAAACGAATACCCATCAGTCACCACATCCTTCGACCCCAGAAACGCTCCATCCATCGAGAGCCATTCGCCCTCCGCGTAATATTTCTCAGGAATGACCGTCCGGTTCCCGTTAACGACGCTCACCCTCATGCCCGCAAGGCCGGCAGCAGCACAGCAAAAAAGCGCGAGCGCCGATCTTCTCGTCCACAGGGTCTTCTTCATCGCGCTCACGACCTTTCCCGAACTTTCACAACGGCACCGTCGCGCATGCAGTAAACCCGATCGGCCAGTTCCTCGAGCACCTCTCCGTCATGGCTGGACAGAAGGACCTCACGACCCGTTGATGCCGCCATCGCCACAACGCGCTTGAGCATTTCAACGCCCGCTTCGTCGAGGGCGTTCGTTGGCTCATCGAGAACAAGCAGCTTCGGCTTCTCCATAATTGCCGCAGCTATCCCCAGACGCTGCTTCATCCCAAGCGAGTATGCTCGGAACTTCTTTTTTTCGTCTGCATCGAGCCCCACGAGCCGCAGGGCAGAGCGAATGTCCTCGGGGGTGGCAACGCCCTTGATCTGAGCGATGAGCTTCAGATTGTCGTAGCCAGACAGATATCCCAAAAAGGAAGGCGCCTCGATCAACATCCCCAGACTCGGCGGGAACGAGATGTCCGCCCCAAGCCTTTGGCCATCGATAGAGATTTCGCCTTCGGTAGGCTTGATCAACCCGCAAACCGCTCGCATGAGCATGGTCTTACCCGAACCGTTTATCCCCTGAAGCCCGACCACAGTCCCAGGGTCAACCTCGATAGACACGTTGCGCAGGACATCGTTTTTGCCCATGCGCTTCGATACGTCCCTAACGATCACACTCATATCTTGTCCCTCTTTTCGATAAGGTCGGCCCTTCGAAACCACAGTCCACCCAACGATAGGCATAACGACATAATCACAATTGAAAACAAGCCACTCGAGCCCGTCGCAATTCCTTCTTTGACGATTCCACCCCAGCGCAACAGCATCAAGGCATTTCCCAGTAGCGCCCAATGCCGCGCATATGCCGAACAGATCAGGTAGCTCATTACAACCGCAAATGAAACTGACGGCCCAAGCACAAACCCAACCGTTGCCTGCACAAACGCAAGCGCCTCAAAAGCAAGAAAGAGACCTGCGAAAAACGGCAGTGCACCTGCTTCGCTCGCCTTGAGAAACCACGGCGCCAAATTAGCCAGCTGAAGCGACTCGCCATGGATGACCGCGCTGAACGAGGCACTCACCATCAAGCTCCAAATCACAACAGAGCAAACCACCACGAGCAGCGAAAATGCTGTTATCGCCGCCACTGAGATAAAACGCGAGACCCACCAAAGGGTTCTCGCCCGGCATCGGACAAGCGTTTGCAAACCAAACCCGTGCAACGATTCGGCGGGATAATCGAGTGTTGTATAGAGAATAAGCAGAATGAGAAATAGCCATCCTAGCGGAGGCACAAACATGACCCCGGGCCTAGGCTCAAACGGAGCAGATCCGGCAAACACGAGCGCAAGATTGTCCGCAAACCCCAAGGCATCCGTCCTGACCCCATACACAGAAGACAAACCGTAGGCGTACACCAGGTTCGCAACGGTCACTGCCGCAATCGCAATAAAGGTAATGATGTTCTTCTTCAAAACGGTCCTCAGGTCCGCGGCGACCAGCCTAAACAGCATCAGACCATCTCCCGCCTTTTCCACGCCCCAGAAAAAGCCAACGAAGCAAGGGTCAATAATATGATTTCCGCAAAACCGGCTCGAATGTCTGGCCAGTTATTCAGCGATTCCGACCTGATGCTGTTGAAGATATTGCAGTTAAACCCCACACAAGCCATTACGCCGAAGATCCAGCCATTTGCAAAATGCCACGCAACCATTAGCAGATACGGGACAATTATCGCTTTGATTCTGCTACGAAACAAAATTGAGAAGCCAGTTACAGCCATGGATAAAGTCCCGAGCGTGACCGCATCGAACAGCGTGTATGCAAGCACATATAACAAAGGATGTGAATAAAATAGACCGGAGAAATAGCTATGTAGGTAAAGCCCTACGTAGGTCGACTCATCGACCCGAGGAAGATACGCAGGAAAAAGCATCGAGACAATCAGGAAATTGACGAGCAGAGGAATGGCAGTCACTGTAAACGCGGAGAGGAAAGCAGACAGCACCTTTACGTTCACGTATGCCTTTCTGGAAACGCGCGTGCATATCTGCATGTCATAACCACTCAAACGCTCAAAGAGGCACGACCAAGATCCGGCCAACATTGCAAGCAGGGGCAGTGCATAGAAAAACACCGACGCAGACAGTGGCGCGTTCGCGCTCACAACAATCCAGTTACCGAAGCTGCTTTCACGTGTTTGACCGAGATAGTTTTTGGCTTGCATGCCAACGCCGTAACCAAAAGAAAGAAGGTTGTGACGTTCTTTTTCCAAATTTGCCCACGGCTCCAGCGCAGCAGCTATTGCAACTGCGACTGCAATCAAGAGAGCAAAGATAAAAGCTGGGCGTCTTATCGTTTTCGACAGCTCATATCTTACGAGCCTTTGGTTCATACGTCCTCCTCCCCCTTCCGACCCAGAAAGCCGGAAGGGAGCCAATTCAAACAACTATGCGGGAAGCTTGCGGAAATGCCCGACGCAGTCGGGGCTCCATACACCAATAACAGTGCCGTAGCCAGACTCCGCCCATGCAGTCAGTCGCGCCGCAGATCGCCCGTTCTCACGGACGAGGTTATACATTTCCCACTGTCCCTTGTGATTCGAACGATACGTTCCCTGAGTACAATTCATGCTGCCGCTACCGCTTGTGTTATACGCACCGTCTGTATATAACCGAAGCGGATTTCCCGTATAACCTTGGATATCCAGATAGAGCGATGAGGAATCATCCTTTTGACGGTAGCCAGTTGCACTCGTCCCGGCACATTGAAAACTAAATGCCCTATCGGCATTGTTCGTACAGGTCGTAATTCCCGTATCGGCGTTTTGAGTAATGCTAGAAACCTGAGAGGTGTCAAACTCCTCTTGCGCGAACGATGCAGCGGGAACCCCTAGGGACAGACCCGCAGCAATCGCCAACCCGACTCCGATTCGAGTAATAGCGCTCCTTGGCTTAATCATGGCCTTCTCCAATCAAAAGCGGCTAACAATGCGTCGACGCACAGCAACCTTTGCATGAATGGAGAAAGATGTCTGTAAACACTCGCTATTGAGTTGATAATCCAGGCGTTTACACGTTATCTACCTGCGATAACAATGAAATAAGCTCTGCTTTGTTCTTGATCTTCAACTGGCGATAGGACGCGGATCGCAGCGCTTGCACCGTAGATGCAGCGTAACCGACATCCTGCGCAATGGTCTTTGTCGTTGTGCCCTCTGCCGTCATCAACAATATTCGGGCCTGAACATCGGACAGGGCGCGCGACGTAAGCAGAGCCAGCCGGCGCACGTGAGCTGCTTCGGTGGACCCGTTCGCACGGTACTTCAAGACGGCCTTCTCGTCCTCAACCGAGCGTACGAGCACGATGTGCGTAACGAGCATGGGCACAGACCAGCAAACAATCACCGTTGCCACGACGACATTGACGGCCGAACTTTGCCCCAGCAACGACGCAAGGAACAGAGGCTCGAAAACCGTCAGATCCTGCACCATGTTGAGCAAGACAACCCAGACAGGAGCCGCCGCCCCAAAGCAAAGCATCCATATCCCAAGCATTTTGCGCTGCGGACAGCTACGCAGCACTATGTATGTGAGCAACATCCCCGTCAGCACCGCGAACCCATGGATTCGCCCCCTAGTGGCCGCATGGATTAAAGTAGCCGCACCTATTGACACCAACGGCACGATAGCCCGGACACGGGCATGCACCTTAAACGGACGCAGCCCAACAGCGAGCGAGACCGTAGATGCCACGCCGCACAGCAGGACCGGCGCAGCCATCAACGGATCGCATATACACCTCCATGCCGCGATATAGACAAAAGACCATTCCACGGCAGACAGCACCGCCCATACGCACGGGCTTCCGAGCCCAATCGCCCCATCCGTTCTAGTCAGCGCAACTTCACGATTCAGTTTTTCACCCGCGTAGTGCAGCGACAGAAGCAGTCCGAGACCCAATGCATAGCTTGCGAGAGAAAAGGCGACTGCCCGCGAAACACCGGATCCCCAATCGCTATCCGCCATTACCAAGGGGCCCGCCGCAAGGAGGATAAAAAATGTTGTGAGCAGGTATCGAAACAGCCGGCGCGTCCGAACTGATGTCAACATATCACCAGCATGCCGCTGCAGCAGACCAGGCCCTGTAGCATCACCCTCACCCGCAAACAATGCCACGAGCTCGCGTGAGCCCGCAACCGATGCCTTCCCGTATGCTCGGTGAAGCGTTGTTCGCACCGTCGATGGCTTCGTACCCGTCTCCCTGGCAATTTCCGCCGGCGTTTTCCCTTTGAGCAGCAGTCGAACAAACTGCTCTTCTCGAGGCGACAGGGCAGGGGAAAACACCCCCGCATCGAATGGGTCGGACGTGCGAGGGGTATCCGAATTGTTGTCCCGTTTCTCCCTTAGCAATGTGCATACGAAGGCGGCAACAGCAATAGCGGACCCCATCGACAGTGATGCAATGACTGCGGCATCGCTTGCAAAGTATGCCACCTCGACAGCCGGAACAAGGCCAATGGGAACTGCTACAAGCACAGAACGGGCAAACACGTCGCCCTGCCCCCGACCAAAGGCGCGGGGACAGCAAAGCAGCGGGACCGCAGCCAATACGAGATAGACCAGCGGAATTAAAAGCACGAGGCCAATTGATGCGGCCGTTACAGAGGGCATCCCCCATGGCTCGGGAACGACTCTCCATGAAATTCGACAGCAAAACAGCAGGCAAGACAGGACAACTATTGTTTCTGCAAAAAGCGTGCTCTGCGATCGGCGGGTCCCCCTTTCGCCGTCCCGCGCCGCCCCCCGTATCAAAGGAGAGCCCGCCGTATCCCAAATTACATATGAGAGGAGCAACGACCCAGTGAAGCACAAGGCACACGAAACACGATGCAACAACCAGATTGGTGCAAACACGATTGGAATAGAATCTCCGCGAGCATAGAAGGCCAAGTCGACCCATTCGGGAACCACCGCAATAGCAGCAAGGAAAACACCGAAGACGCCAAGGCGACCCGGCCGTCTTATTTCTCTCCCCTTGCGGAGCGCAACACCATGACCAAACGCCGCGAGGCATGCGCCAAGGATAACGAGCCAGGTCATTGCACCTGATGCCAAGCCGATTGAAGATGAAAACCGGTGATAAGGGGTAACCGCCATTACGACGAGCGCAATGGCGAAAGCAGATGTGGCAGAACAGCGGGAAAAGAGCATATGACCTCCATAGCGTGTCATTATATCGCTCGGGCTGCTCGTTTATCTCCACGCCCACACCAGCCAGCATCAACGATTCAGGCGAACTCCAATCCGGGCCAGATCACGGTTCAGCTTTTGTCCGCAGTCCCCGCATCAAAGCGGGATGCGGTTTCCTTTTGAGCGTCGATCTGGAAACTGTATCCCGTTCTGAGTCAATATTCTGGGACGCAGTTTCCGCAGCACACCCCATTCGGAAAGCGTGTCCCAGTATTTGGCCGCAAACTGGGGCGCGCTTTCCGGATGGGTCGAGACGAAGGCCAAGCCAGACAGGCAGCCTCGCATCCCGCCATCCTCGCCATCCGCCTGAGCGTGCTACACTAGCAGCATCTATGCCACCGCGAACGGCTCGGCCCCGCGCCCGCCGCTCGCAAACGAACTTTAAACGCACGAGGGTTGGCCATGCCGCTTTTCTCGCAACATACCGCCCGGTTCTCGCCGGACGTTCCCTTGGAGGGCACTAGCTCTCGCGAGCTGCTCAAGCGGTACCAGCCGCTCGAGACGCTTGCGACCGGCGGTTTTGGCTCCATCGAGATTTGCCGCGACACGCATCTGCGCCGTCGCGTGGCCATTAAGCGCATCCCCCTTATCAACGGCGCCGGCATGCCCGCCAGCGACATCATGGACGTGCTGCGCGAGGCGCATACCGCCGCCATGCTTCAACATCCCAATATCGTGCAGGTTATCGACTTTACGCACGACACCGCCTATGCCTACCTGGTCATGGAGTATGTCGACGGTATGTCGTTGGCCGAGTTTTTGCATCGCGTGGACGGCCACTCGCTCACCTTTGACGAGGCCGCGGCCATTGCCGACGCGCTGGGTCAGGCACTCACCTTTGCCCATGCAAACGGCGTGCTTCATCTGGACATAAAGCCCGCCAATGTGCTTATCGACCATTCGGGCAATGTAAAGATCACCGACTTTGGCATGGCGCGGCTGTCGTCCGCCGGCGGCTTTGGCGGATCGCGCGGCGGCACCATCGGCTACATGCCGCCCGAGCAGCTCGATATCGAGACCGGCACGGTCGACGAACGTGCCGATGTCTTTGCCCTTGCCTGCGTGATCTACGAGGGCCTGTGCGGCAGTGCCCCCTTTATGGCGGCCACGCCTGCCGACTCGCTCGACCGCATCATCGGCGGCGCCACCTATCCCAGCGAACTGATCCCTCACTTTCCCCCGGGGGCCGAGGCGGCGCTCATGAGCGCTCTCTCCCCCATGCCGCAAGACCGCCCCGATAGCATCGAGGCATTCTGCGACCGACTCCTTGCCGGCTTGGGGAGCGTGCGCGAAGGCCGTCGCAGCTTGGAGCAGATGGTAGGCGAGCTTTCGAATGACGAGTGCGCGGCAGATGATATCGAGCCATCGAGCTACGAGGATGACACCGTCGAGGTCGACCCCGCACTTGGCTGGGCGGGCACGCGCTGGGGCCGCGCACGCAATTACACCATGCGCGGCATCTCGGCGCTCTCATGCGGAGCCTTCAGCTTTTTGCTTATGCAGACAGCCGGCGTCGCGACGCTTCCCGGGCTGGTCGTGGCGGCCGTCGCCATTGGCGCGGCGGCAGGCTTGGCCCCGCAGATTGGCTCGGCCATCTCGGCCGTGGGCTTTTTGGTGCTCATGGCCAACGCCACCATGCAGGCGCAGGGCATCCTGTCGATGCTGCCGGTCGCGGTCATTTTTGCCGCTGCCATGTCCGGTTGGTGGATTGCTTGGGGACGCACCGAGGCGGCTGCGAGCGCGACGCTCACCTGCGCGCTTGCGCTGGGTTGCCTAACCGGCGACGCCCTCCTTGCCGCCGGAGCCGCCACGAGCATCGCGGCGTTTTGGCTCGGCCCGGCAAGCGCAGCGGCGGCCACGGGCATGGGCGCACTCTTTGCCCGCCTTGCCGCAGCGGCTCTCTCTGCGGGAGGCGTACTGGGGCTTAGCAATGTCGTCGCAGCGCTGGGAGACGCGCTCCTTCTCGCTGCAATCGTGCTGGTTGCAGCAATAGCCGCGGCAACATCGCTGCTGCTCAATGCTCATGCCAAGCGCGCCGAGCAGGGATCGAACCTTGCCGCCATCGTCGCAATTGCCGTCGCCGGCATCGGCTCGGCCGTATCGTTTTGTCTTGCACACCATATGGAAATTGCCAGCCTTGCGGGCCCGGTCGTCGCCAAGGCGGCGGTTACGGGAATCCTATCCTCTATAATCGTCGGGATATGCCTTTATTTGCTCGGATACCAAAGAACCTATACGGAGAGTGATCTTTCGTGAACTTCCTGAACATCTTCGAGGACCACGTGGCCGGCATCTTCGGTGCCACCCGTGCCCCGTTCTCCTTTAAGAAGCTTGCCAAGCAGGCCGCTCGCGACATGGAGGATCAGACTCTGGTGATCAACGGCGTCAACACCGCGCCGGCGCTCTATACCATCCTGATTGCCGCCGACGACGATCCCATGCTCGCCCCGTTCTATCCCGAGCTTTCGCGCGAGGTCCGCGAGTTTGTGAAAGCGCAGGCCGAAAAGCGCCGCTACGTCTTTGTCGGCGAGCCCCTCGTTCGCTTTATGATCGACCCGCAGCTGCGCGGCGGCAAGTTCTCGGTCTTTGCCGAGAACGTCGATGCCCCCACGCTCGGTCGCCTGTACGAGGAAGAGCGCGCCTACCAAAACGGCCTGGGCCAGAACAACTCAGCCGCGAGCCGTGCCGCCAGCGCCCCGCGCGCCGGCCAGCAGCAGTTTGCCGCCCCGCAGCAACACCCCGCTGCTATGCCGCAGCAGCAGCCGGCACCTCGTGCTGCCACTCCCGACC
>DXLR01000144.1:0-9899 GCA_019414625.1 Collinsella sp. | reverse complement strand
GCATGTGACCGTTATCCCCGGTGTTATCGACTTTATGTTTGTCCGCAATATCGGAGCCGCCTTTAGCATGGGCGAGGGTCATGGCGTCACTTTCGCTGTGTTGGCGCTTGCGGTCATTGTCGCCATTGCCGTGTACTTGCTCCGTGCATCCCAGCTCGCCCATCTTGAGGTCGTGGGCATGGCGATGGTTGCGGGCGGTGCTATTGGCAACGCTATCGATCGTTTGGCCTTTGGCTTCGTGACCGATTTTATTGCCACCACCTTCATCGACTTCCCCGTCTTCAATGTGGCCGATATCGGCATTACCTTGGGCGTCGTGCTCGCCCTCTTCGGATACATGTTCTTGAGCCCCGCGGCCCGTGAGGTCGACGCGACCGCTGAGCTTAACGCCCGTGACGAGGCCCGCGCCAAGCGCAAGGCCCAGCAACGCGGGGAGCGTGCCCGCAAAATTCGCGAAAGGAACGAGCGCTAATGGCCGACATCCATATTCTTGTTGCCGACGATGCCGCCGGTCAGCGTCTTGACGCTTATCTGGGCGCCAATGACGGCTGTCCTACGCGTTCTGCCTGTGCGCATCTGATCGAGGGCGGCGCCGTCGCTGTCAATGGCGAGACCTGCCTGTCCAAAAAGTACGCCGTGCGAGCCGGCGACCGTATTTCGGTCGATTTGCCCGAGCCGCACGATCCCACCGATGTGATTCCCGAGGCCATCCCGCTCGACATTCGCTATGAGGACGATTATCTCATTGTGCTCTCCAAGCAGCGCGGCCTGGTGTGCCATCCTGCGCATGGTCATGAGAGCGGTACGCTCGCGAATGCCCTGGTCTATCACTGCGGTATCGACCATCTGGGCACCGTGCAGGGTGAGGACCGACCCGGCATCGTGCATCGCCTGGATCGCGATACCTCGGGCCTTATGCTCGCGGCAAAAGACGACGACACCCAGCGCGCGCTTCAAAATCTTATCCGCACGCGCACGCTCGATCGTCGCTATATCACGCTTGTCCACGGGCACATCGCCATGGACGAGGGCACCATCAATACCGGTATTGCCCGTTCCACGCGCGACCGCGTCAAGATGGCGGTTTCGGACGACCCCTTTGCCCGTCAGGCCATTACGACCTTCAAGGTGCTCGAGCGCTTTGATTCCACGCGTTTCGACGACGGCTACACGCTTGTCGAGTGCCACCTGTTTACCGGCAGAACGCACCAGATTCGTGTGCACATGCGCCATATCAACCACGCCTGCGTGGGCGATCCGCTCTACGGCAAGTGCGATGCGCGTGCCGATCAGGGTCTGACCAGGCAGTTCCTTCATTCCTGGCGCGTGGCGTTCGACCATCCCGTGACGGGGGAGCGCATTGAGTGCCGCGACGAGTTGCCCTGGGATCTCGCTGCGGTTCTTGACGATCTGGCTCCGCGCTCGCTCGGTCGCACTGCCGCCGGTGACGAAATCGTCTCTCAGCTCGGTCTGCTCGAAGCCTAGCCAGTATTAGGTGGTTTCTTGAACTCGGTAAGCCTGCGGTAAGATATACGGTTGTTTACGTAACGCGTTCTCGGGAGCCTGCATGCTCGCCTTTTTACAAACCAACACACCCATCGTGGTCTTCAACCAGATTGTCGTCACGCTGCTCACGGTCTGCTTTCTGTACCAGGTGGTCTTCTTTGTCATTGGCGCTCTTCGTGGCGAGGTCGCGCCTCCCAAGGCCAAAAAACTCCATCGTTATGCTTTCTTTATCGCGGCGCATAACGAGGAGGCCGTGATCGCCAACCTTGTTCGCTCCATCAAGGACCAGGATTATCCGTCCGAGCTTATCGAGGTCTTCGTGGTTGCCGACGCCTGCACCGACAACACCGCACAGCTCGCGCGCGAGGCAGGTGCCATTGTTTACGAGCGCAATGATCTTGCCCGTAAGGGTAAGAGCTGGGTCATGGACTTTGGCTTCGACCGCATCCTTAACGAGTATCCCGACACGTTTGAAGGCTACTTTATCTTCGATGCCGATAACGTTATCTCCCGCGATTACGTGTCCAAGATGAACGATGCCTTTGACCAGGGATTCCATGTGGTCACGAGCTATCGCAACTCCAAGAATTTTGGCAGCTCGTGGATCTCGGCAGCTAATGCTACTTGGTACCTGCGCGAGGCGCGCTTTCTCAACAACGCGCGTAATATCTGTAAGACGTCTTGCGCCGTCTCGGGTTCGGGCTACCTCATCTCCGCCAGTGTTATTGAGGGCATGCACGGCTGGCAGTTCCACACGCTGACCGAGGACATTCAGTTCACTACGTTCTGCGCTATTCACGGTATTCGCATTGGCTATGCGCCGGCGGAGTTCTTTGACGAGCAACCCGTGACGTTCAAGGCATCCTGGAAGCAGCGTATGCGCTGGACCAAGGGCTTTTACCAGGTGTTCTTTACCTACGGCAAGCATCTGGTCAAGTCGACGTTCCGCTATCATCGCTTTGCCGCCTACGACATGTTCATGACGATCGCCCCGGGTATGCTGCTATCGCTGATCTCGATGCTCGCTAATGCGACGTTCTTGATTGTGGGTGGCCTTTCGCATGGTTTCTTGGCTACCGAAGTCGAGATGCAGGCGTGCGCCGCTTCGCTCATTATGACCTTCGCCATGATGTATCAGACCTTCTTTATCCTGGCGCTGCTCACGACTATCTTTGAGTACAAGCACATTCACTGCGCGCAAAAGTGGCGTCTGGTGACTAACCTGTTTACCTTCCCGATCTTTATGTTCAGCTATATCCCCATCACGGTGGCCGCGCTGTTCCTGAAGGTCGACTGGGTTCCTACCCAGCATGCCGTAAACGTCACCCTCGACGAGGTCATGCAAGGCGCCAAATAACCACCACCAAAACCACCGCAAAGGGGACAGGCACCTTTGTGGTGGTTTTTGCTTTTGCGATGCAGCTCGAGGAGGTACTCGATGTTTTATATCCCGTTTTGGATTTGCATCTTTGCCGGCGCGGCGATTGATGTCCGTCAGCGACGTTTTCCCAATGAACTTGCCGGTGCGTGTGCGGTGACGGCGTTAGTGGGCGTTTGGCTCGACAAAGGCGTTAACACAGCGCTTGACCACGCGGGTCTTGCCGTCATTGTGTATCTTGCTCTCGTGCTGACTGAGTCCCTCTGGCGTCGTCTTCGCCAAATCCCGGGCATCGGCATGGGGGATGCCAAGGCGCTCTTCGCGCTTTGCACGCTCGACCCTATGGGTGGCGTCGTGGCATTTGCCGTCGCACTCCTGGCTCTGGCCCTTTCCTGCCTCTTCACAAAATCGCGCTCCCTGCCATTGCTCCCGTTTTTAGTGCCGATTTTTGCCATAATCGAGGTCGTGGGCTGCACTTTGTAACCGATTGCGCATCCTTCTTAAGGAGCATGCCATGGAATCTAATCAAGAAACGGCCGTCATTAAGGCGCGCATGGACCGTATTCCCTCAGCGTTGTCGCCCGAGCTTGTCGAGCGCATTGCCGCCGATCGTGCTTCGGGCTATGTCAACCCGTATCGTTGCAACGATGATCAGGTCATTCGTCGTATTGATCGCACTACCGACAAAGGCACGCTTATGCGTCCGGCGTTTATGCGCGATACCGAAAAGATACTTCATCTTCCGGCTTACACCCGGTATGCGGGCAAAACGCAGGTCTTTAGCTTTCGTAGCAATGACGATCTGTCACGCCGCGGTTTGCACGTGCAGCTTGTCTCGCGCATTGCGCGCGATATCGGTCGCGCCCTGGGGCTCAATTGCGATCTGATCGAGGCGATTGGCCTGGGCCACGACTTGGGACACACGCCTTTCGGCCATTCCGGCGAGCGCTTCCTCAACGATATCTATCATGAGCGTACGGGGCGTTATTTTTTCCATAACGTGCAGTCGGTTCGCGTGCTCGACGCGTTGTATGGCCGCAACGTGTCGCTCCAGACGCTCGACGGCGTGCTATGCCATAACGGCGAGTACGAGCAGCGTGTGTTTGAGCTCTCGGACATGGGCTCCTTTGACCAGTTTGACCAGACGGTTGAGGATTGCATTGCCACGGGCTATAGCGCAATTGAGCATCTGCGTCCCATGACGCTCGAGGGCTGCGTCGTTCGCATCTCGGATATTCTTGCCTACGTCGGTCGTGACCGTCAGGATGCGATCGCGGCGGGCCTGCTGTCACCCGACGCTTTTGATGATGGCCGGGGCGGTGCCTACAACAGCTGGATCCTTACGCACGCTTCCATCGATATCGTGGAGCATAGCTATGGTAAGCCGCGCATCGAGATGAGCGAGGACCTGTTTGAGGAGATCCGCCGGGCCAAGCGCGAGAACTACGAGAAGATCTATAGCAAGGGCGGTATCGAAGGCGACTCCGAGGCGGAGCTGCGCGAAGCCTTCGAAAAGCTTTACGACCGTTGCCTGCAGGATATAAACGAAGGTGACGAGTCCTCGTATATCTTTAAACACCACATTTCTCGCATCGAGCAGCAGCTTTCCTACTACGATCGCGCCTATGCCTGGCAGGACGACAAGGATCAAGCCGTGGTGGATTATATCGCGAGCATGACGGACGGTTATTTCTGCGAACTGACGAGCAAGCTGTTCCCGGGTCTAAAGTTTCCGCATCGTACCTATATTAACGAACGGTAGTTCGTATTAATTCGGTATACTGTTAGTGGAAAACGTATTTGATTAATACACGGGATGGCTATGGACGACCTTTTTTCTGCTTCGACGCGCGAGCGTTCCTTTCAGAATGCGCCGCTTGCGGTGCGCATGCGCCCCAATTCGCTCGACGAGTACGTGGGCCAGCAAAAGGCCGTCGGTAAGGGTTCATGGCTGCGTGCCGCGATCGAGCACGACGTGCTTTCGAGCGTGATTCTGTACGGGCCTGCCGGTACGGGCAAGACGACGCTGGCCCACATTATCGCCAACCATACCAAGAGCGAGTTTGTCGAGGTCAGCGCCGTCACGGGTACCGTGAAGGACCTGCGTCGTGTAATTGATGAGGCCAAGACGCGCCTGAATACGTACGACCGCCGCACCATTCTATTCATCGATGAGATTCACCGCTTCTCTAAGTCGCAGCAGGATGCCTTGCTGCATGCAGTTGAGAACCGTACCGTCATTATGATTGGCGCTACGACAGAGAACCCGTACTTCGAGGTCAACTCGGCACTGCTCTCACGTGGTCGCGTCGTGGAGCTTGAGCATCTGAAGGATGAGGATATCGCCACGCTTATTGAACGTGCGCTTGAGGCACCGCAGGGTTTGAACGGTAAGTTCTCGGCCGATGAGGATACGGTCAAGACCATTTGCACGCTGGCAGCGGGTGACGCTCGCTCGGCGCTCACGACGCTTGAGCTTGCGAGCGAGATTGCCGTCACGCGTCCCGATACCGAGGGAACGCCAGCGCCTGCGGCGGGGGAGCGCTATCCCATCACCGTGGATGACGTGAAGATCGCCAACCCGCGTCGCGGCTTTACGTATGACAAAAACGGCGACATGCACTATGACATTATCAGTGCGTTCATCAAGTCCATGCGCGGCAGCGACCCCGATGCCACCATTTATTGGCTTGCGCGCATGATCGATGCGGGGGAGGATCCCAAGTTTATCGCTCGCCGCATTATGATTCAGGCTTCCGAGGATGTTGGCAACGCCGACCCGCAGGCGCTTTTGGTGGCACATGCCGCATTTAAATCTGCCGAGGTCATTGGCTATCCCGAGTGTCGCATCAACCTGGCTCAGGCTGCGCTCTATGTGTGCCTGGCGCCTAAGTCCAACGCGTGTGAGGCCTCGATCGATGCGGCGCTGGCCGATATCCACAGCAGTGGTCTTCGCGAGGTGCCCAGCTACCTGCGCGATCGTCACCGTCCCGGCAGCGACGAGTACGGTGTATACAAGTACCCGCACGATTATCCCGAAGGCTGGGTCGATCAGCGCTATTTGCCTGAGGGGTTGGAGCGCGGCGCGTTTTGGCAGCCTGCCGGCCGCGGTTGGGAAGAGTGGCGTGTGGAGCAAAGCGAGCGCGACCGTAGCGGTAACGCGCCCAAGTAGGTCATTGGCACCTCGCACATTCCCTTTGGGTATCTTTCCCCTTCTTTGGGGTACCATGAACAGCGTCTGTATTTCGATTTTTCCGGGAGGCTTGTATGAGTCCCATTCAAATTGCCCTGCTGGTGCTTGCCATTGCCGGCGTGTGGGCTATCGTTGAGCTCGCGCTCACGCTGCGCAAGACCCGCACCGTTGTCGACTCGCTCGATAAGACCGTAACCGACCTCAACAACACTATCGCCGAGGCGCAGCCGGTGGTGGCAAAACTCGACGGCGCTGTCGACGAGCTTACACCGGCACTTGCCCAGATGGAACCGCTGCTTAAGTCGAGCAAGACCGCCGTTGACGCCCTGACGTCCAACCTCGTTGAGGTTGAGGCCGTCGTTCGCGATATTTCCGAGGTCACGGGTAGTATGGCCGAGGCCAGCAACGCCGTGTCGAGCGTGACCGATTCTGCCGCCGGTGCCGTGCAGAAGCTGTTCAATAAGGTGAAGGCACCTGCAGCTGACGCCGAGCGCAAGCTCGCCGCTGCCGCTGCGGAGGCCGAGCAGCTCACCGAGCGCGTCCTAGTTGGCGAGGACGAGGCCACCGATGGCACAGATGTGGCTCAGAAGTCTGCAACCAAGCCGGCTCAGTATTACACCTATACGCCCGCCGAGACCTCTGAGGAGTCCTGCGATGAGTAGCGAAGCAACCTGCCCCATCACGCTGACCGTTGCCGGCGACCCGCGTCTTGCTCGCCTTGTGCGCATGACGGCAGCCAACGTTGGTGCCCTGTGCTCCATGTCTGTCGATCGCATCGAGGACATCCGCATGGCTGCCGAGGAAGCCTTCATCTTTGGCTGCACGGCTGTTGATTCCGACGATATCTCGATCAAATTCGATGTCGACGAATCGCACGTGGGCATGACCTTTACCTTTGGCGATCAGGCGACTGTCGATGAGGATGACCAGGCTGCGGTGTATGCCGAGCTCATCCTTGCAAGCGTGTGCGATTCCTACGAAAAGACCGCGGCGCCCCTGACGCTTTCCCTCGATCTCAAGGCGGATATCTAATATGACCGAACGTTCCCGGAGCGGCAAGACCGCTTGGGATAAGGAGAAAACCCGCGAGCTGTTTCGTCGCTACAAGGAGACCGGTGATCCGGACGCCCGCGAGCAGCTCGTCATGTCCCACATGAACCTGGTAAGGTTCCTTGCCAACAAATTTAAGAATCGCGGCGAGCCGCTCGACGACCTGATGCAGGTTGGCTATTTGGGCCTGCTCAAGGCAATCGACCGCTTTGACCCTGAGCGCGGACTCGAGTTCACCACGTTTGCCACGCCCACCATCTTGGGCGAGATCAAGCGTCACTTCCGTGACAAGGGCTGGAGCGTGCGCGTGCCTCGTCGCCTGCAGGAGCTTTCTGCCAAGGTTAACCAGGCTACCGACAAGCTTACCAACGAGTTGCAGCGCTCGCCCAAGGTCGAAGAAATCGCTGAGTACCTGGACGTGACCGTCGACGAGGTCCTGGAGGCTATGGAATCGTCTTCGGCCTATACCTCGGTGCCCATTGAGGCTCCCGGTGCGTCCGATTCCGACGATGCGCCCTCGATTCTTGACCGTTACGCCGACGACGACAACGAGCTCGACTTTACCGATGACCGTCTGGTCATTGAAGAGGCCATCCGCGATTTCTCGCCGCGCGAGCGCGAAGTCATCGAGCTGCGCTTTGTAAAGGGCATGACCCAGATCGAGATCGCCAAGAAGCTGGGCATCTCGCAGGTGCAGGTCTCGCGCTTGTTGCGCCGCACCCTCAAGAAGATTCAGGATAAGATTGACCCCGACGGAGTGATGATTCGTTCATGAGTGAGCACCCCCAACAAACAGACCGCACGCTGCGCGATACCCGCATTCTGACGCTTCGCATTTGGGCTGTTGTCGGCTGCATTGTCATCGCTGCCGTCATCTTTAACCTTATGGGTATCCTGGCACCGGTTATTGAGTTTCTTGCCGTCGGCTCCATCATTGCTTTTGTGATGTCCCCGATCACCAACTGGCTCGAGCACCATGGCGTGAATCGCGGCATCGGTTCGCTTATCGCGCTTATTGTTGTTGTTGCCGTGCTCGTCGGTGTCGTTTGCATCTTGTCGCCGATTCTCTTTGGTCAGATCATGGAAGTCCTGAGCCGCCTGCCCGAGCAGCTTCGTGTTGCGGGTGGCGACCTCAACGAGATGGTCTCGCATGTCAAGACGCTCAACAACACGCCGCTCGTGGAGTATTTGGACGATAATCTTTCGTCGCTGGTTACCGTGGCATCGAAGTATGTGTCTCAGATCGCTGCCGAGCTTGGCCGCGGTGTGTTCCCACTCATCACCAATACGGCCTCGCAGCTGTTCGTTATCTTCCTTGGTCTGGTGCTTGCCTACTGGATGGCCTGCGACTACCCTCGCATGCACCACGAGATTTGCACCATCATCGGTCAGGAGAAGGAGACCTCGTACCGCTTTATGGTCGCCATCCTTTCTCGCTCTGTCGGCGGTTACATGCGCGGTATGGTCGTGACGTCCATCTGCGGTGGTTTCCTCGCTTTTATCGGTTTTATGATTATCGGCCATCCGTATGCGGCTCTCATGGCTATTTTTACCGGCATCATGCATTTGGTTCCGGTCGTCGGCCCTTGGGTGAGCGCGGCAATCGCCACAGTGCTCGGTTTCATGTTCAGCCCCATGTTGGCGTTGTGGACGCTCATCGTGACGATGGTCGCGCAAAACGTCACCGATAACGTGATTTCGCCTAAGGTCATGCAGAGCTCGGTGCAGGTGCATCCCATCATGAGCCTCACGGCGCTCGTTATTGGCTCGGCACTCATGGGGCCCATCGGCATGATTATTGCCATCCCGCTGTGTGCGGCCCTCAAGGGTATCTTCGTGTACTACTTCGAGAATGAGACCGGCCGCCAACTTGTGACCTATGACGGCGCCGTGTTTAAGGGCACGCCGTATCGCGATGCCGAGGGCAACCCGGTCGCCGCCTACGACGCGCTTGGGGACGATACGTTCATCTATGAGTCCGAGCTCATCGGTAACGAGACTGCGCCCGAGGCCAAAGCTATGCCCAAGCCCGAGCTCGATAATCCTTGGATCAAGCTTTCGGACCTGCAGCCCGATGCCACGGGCTTCTTCAAGAACCCCTTCGCCAAGGATGACGATTCCAACACGGATGACGACACCAAAACCGGCATCGACGGCTCCATGGACGATGACGACAAGTAGCGGGGTAATTCGGGCTAACATTCATACGCGCTAACATGCAATTTCGCTGAAGGGCCGGCATTGTCCGGCCCTCTTTTTTGCACAGGCGCGGCGGGATGGTAATATCGTTACGTTTGAACTGTTTCGATGTGAAACCGAGGAGATTCCCTCTATGAGTGCTGACTACCCGTCAATGACTACGGCCGAGATCCGCTCCAAGTTCCTCAACTTCTTTGAGGAGCGCGGTCTTAAGCTCTATCCTTCTTCGTCCCTTGTTCCCGACGACCCCTCGCTGCTGCTTGCCAACGCCGGCATGAACCAGTTTAAGGAGTACTACCAGGGCAAGAAGACCATGAAGGAGATCGGCGCGATCTCCTGCCAGAAGTGCGTCCGCACCAACGACATCGACTGTATCGGCGAGGACGGCCGTCACCTGTCGTTCTTCGAGATGCTCGGTGACTTCTCCTTTGGCGGCGTCTCCAAGCAGCAGGCTTGCGCTTGGGCCTTCGAGCTCATCACCAAGGAGTTCAAGCTGCCGCTCGATCGCCTGTACTTTACCGTCTTTACCGAGGACGACGAGACCCACGACGTGTGGCGTTCTCTGGGCGTTGC